>JAPSHM010000269.1 GCA_031179845.1 Pedobacter sp. | reverse complement strand
AATGTTAAACAAAAGTATTCATCACTTTTTTTTATTTAAACATCACAATGTAATGTTTGAATAAACAGACTTATTGTAACCGAAAATTTGCATTAATGGTTAGCGCCGGAATGTTTTTGACTGAGTATAGAAAATACGAGTGGCTGGTATTTAGGGAAGATGCTGGTGTACCATTTCACTTGCAAATGCCAGCTGTTCTGATTCGGTAAGGTTTGTATTATCGAGAATAATTGCGTCTTCTGCACGTGTTAATGGACTTTCCTTCCTCGTTGTATCTGCATAATCTCTATGAGCCAGGTTTTCGAATACATCTTCCAGGCTGGTTGTCGTATCACCCTTACTTTGCATTTCCCTAAACCGGCGTTCTGCTCTGATCTTGGGGTCGGCAGTCATAAAAAACTTTACTTGAGCGTCTTTAAAAACAGTTGTTCCAATGTCGCGTCCATCCATCACAATGTTCTTGGATTTTCCCATGCGCTGCTGTTGTTTTACCATCTCCCGACGAACCTGTTTATTGGCTGAGACTTCACTCACGTATTCAGAAACCGGCATCTGCCTAATCTCCTCAGAAACTTCCTCACCATTTAAGGTAATGTGTGATTGATAATCGCGGGAGTGGAAGTTCAATTCGATATGCTGAAGTGCATCTATTACGGCTTCAGGATCGTTTACGTCAACCTTGTTACGGATAAAATACAAGGTTACTGCACGATACATTGCGCCGCTGTCAATATATATGAAACCTAATTTCTTAGCCAGGGCTTTCGCCAAAGTGCTTTTTCCGCAAGACGAATACCCATCAATAGCAATAACGAGATTTTTTCTCATAGGCCGGCAAAGTTAATGTTTTATGTGAATTTCTAATCAAAATTGAGCATCTCTTACGATTTGATTTCATCCTATTATCATTTTTATGTTGGCTGAGCAACTGAAGCGAGGTTAAAGTGAAATTGGTATGAATTTTGGATTATTTCGAGTTAAAAGGAAGGAGATCACATATGTTGCGTCCCAAAAATGGTGGAATTGAGCCACCTCGCTTTCAGGAGTTGGAAGCGCAATTCCAGACCCTGGAGCCTCAGATTGAAGATTCAGCTGTTAAAAAGGCAATTTCTATCTTACATGGGATGATTCAGGAGGGTTGGAGAAATGCCGGTAGTTTCAATACCAGTGACATAAGTGTGACTGCGCAGGAACAAAAGAATGCACCGGGTATTACGTTGCAGGACATTGCCGGTTTATATCGTACTGCCCCAAAAATGGAATCACCAGCAGTGAGTGTGCTTTTGGAAGTTGGAACGCCTGCACCTCCTTTCAGTTTGCCAGATGCAAGCGGACAGCTGCTGGGGCTTGACAACTTCAAAGGTAGGCGTGTACTTCTTGTATTTTATCCGCTGGACTGGAGCCCCGGCTGTAGTCAGCAATTAGATCTTTATCAGCAGGAAGCTGAAGAATTTGAAAAAAGAGGGATAGCGGTTGTCGGAATTTCAGTAGACAGTATTTATAGTCATGGCGCCTGGGCAGCTGTGCGGCAGATAAGATTTCCGCTGCTAGCCGATTTTAATCCTAAGGGAGAAGTGGCAAAAAGATATCAGGTTTATAGAGCTGATGATGGCTTCACAGAACGCGCACTTTATTTGATTGAAGACGGAAGAATAATCTATAGTTACTTGTCACCGTTTTTGCATCATGTACCTGATATTTACGAAATGTATAAGGCTATTGATGAAATGGAATCTAAATCGTTGATCTGAAATAAATACTGATAGATCAGAAAGGAGGACTTATTGTCATGATAGAAGATATTACAGGTCGTAACCGGAAAGCTGTTCCGCTAACAGCACCAATTGTGGTCTATGGCACTCAATGGTGTGGTATGACACAAATTATCAGACGTTATTTGGATCGGTCGGGCATTCCCTATTTATATGTGGATTTGGATACTAACCCTACCGGAAGATCGCAGTTGCAATGGCTCACCGGTGGTTTCCTGAGTCATCCAACCGTATACATCAATGGTCAGGTATTGGTTGAACCTACAGTTAATGAAGTAAGTTGGGCGGTAAAGCAATTGGGCTATGTTTGATATTCAAGTATTAACAGAATAAGCTAGCAACAGATCAGATTTACGAATGGTTGTTTAAATAATCATTTACTTCTTTTAGTCGAAAAGCTAATAAGCCATTGAAAATTCCGGCAATGAGGAATGCAAGGGCAGTCCACATCACAATAGTTACTGCACCAAAACTCGGAACGAACATCACTAAAATAGAAACAATTGTGGTTAGTACGCCCCCAATAACCAGCCACATTGGATTGCGGATGACGGTTGCAAATGTCAAAAGGGAGATGCCCGTTAAAAAAAGCCAAATGCCAACTAATATCGGCATCACTGCCATGCTGAGGCTGATATTGAAAATCAGAATCAACCCTAAAACCAGGTCGATCAGGCCAACAACCAATCTCCATTTCCATCTTCTGGAATGTCGGTTAGTTAGTGCGTGACCCAATTCAGCAGCACCTGTAACGAGTATCAGAATGCCAAATAATAAACTTAAGGCCATATAACTTTGAGTCGGCGCACTGATCATATAAACGCCCACAAGCATAAAGACCAATCCACGGAGTAAAAACATCCACCAATGTTTTGTATTACTATAAAATTCGATAGCCATATTTTTCTATTCTGATGCAACTAAAGTTGTTAAACAAAAATTTATGATTTAGGTTTTAAAGTATTCAAACAGCATCCAATGATTGGTTCTTCATTGGAAAAGACCTTCTTTATTGAAAAAAACCAGATAACTATTAGATTGTTGAAGTAAGAAAAATACAAGTTATGGAATACGTTTTATATACCTATAACAACGGACAATTGGTAGACCAGGATTCGAGTCTTGAAGAAGTGATCCAATCCAGAGTAGCGAAATTGACTCCATACTTTTCTACTTATGTTAGGAAGCCCAAACTCGAGATAAGGGTTTCGTTTGAGAAGGAGGAAGCGGTTGTTTCCTATTTGATCAAAATGCGTTCCAGACCTGTCTTTATCGATGACAGGGGAAAGGATGTGATTAAACTGGCTAATAAAATGTTTGATCAAATAGAATCCGAGATTGAAAATCAGCAACGTCTTGAACATAAAGCGCTTTCAAAATCAAGAAAAAGGTGGCAGATAGCAGGTTTCAATGAGCATCTGGAAACGCTAAATAGATTTAGACAGCAAGATGATAAAAACCTTTTTGTGCATCTTCTACAATCGTTGATGCCCGATATCAAGGCTTATATGATCAGACAGTATAAGCGGGCGTTTGCAAACAGTGACATGCCTCATGAGCGCCGGATAGATTATCAGGACTTATTCAGTGAATTCTATCTTAAAGTATTTGAAGATTTTGATCAAAAACCTCAGGAGCGGGATCAAGTGGTTGACTGGCTTTATGGAAAGGCAGACGATTTACTGAAAGAAAGGTTTTCGCGGTTAAATATTGAAGTTCCTGGGACGATCTCTTATGAAGAGATCATGAAAGCCAGGACTAAAGAAATGGAGGAGAGGTTTACTACGGACGCTGAGGGGGAACTTATTATGCTTGAAGAGCTCGATGAATACAATTCGTATTCTGAGTTTGACGACATTGTTGATGAAAGTAAAGAGTAATATTCGGTTTATTTGGTATTTAGCATGTTTTTGTTCAGCTTTATCTCGAAATCCTGACATCTACTTCAATACCAAGTTAATTTTTAACCGCTTATTATGAATTCACAGTTAGATCAAACTGATATTAATATACTGAAGATTTTGCAGAAGGATGCTTCACAGAGCAATGAGGCAATCGCATCAAAAGTTAATAAGTCGATTGCCACGGTTCATGCGCGGGTAAAGCGGTTAAAAGAAAGTGGATTTATAAAACGAGTGGTGGCAGTTCTTGACAATAGAAAAATTGACCGAAGTCAAATTGCATTTTCACAAGTGCACCTCAAATCGCATTCAAAGGAATGTTTAAAGGAGTTCAAAGAAGAAGTTGCAAAATTTGAAGAGGTAATGGAGTGTTTCCAGATGACGGGAACCTTTGACTTCATCCTTCGCATTGCTACCAAAAATATGGATGATTATAACTTGTTCTATAATGAAAAACTGGCAACATTATCTAGTGTCAGCACGATTCAAACTTCATTCGTGATGTCAGAGATCAAAAGTGACACCGCTTATCCTTTATAATCTTGTCCAACCTTTTTACCGCCAATATTTGGTTCCAAATTGAGGTGAAATATCTCCGCATCTTACATTTTGAAAAAATAGATCAAGTATAGTGAACAATTGTTTGTTGCACTTGTTATAATTATCGAGAGCGTACAAAAAAGGGGATTGCCGAAAGGCGCCCCTTTTTTATGCAATTAATTATTCACCCAACACAGCTTCATTGAATAACAACAAAGGAAGGTTAGTGTGATAAGCGAGTTTTTTTGTCACACTTCTATGAAAAATATTGTCAAAAAAGCCATATACTCTTGGAACCGTAATGATCATTTGTATCTGATACTCATTTGCGAAGGCCACAATGCCTGTTGAAATGTCTTCGCTATGAATATGATAATATAATGGCTTTTCGTGATCCCATAAGTCTTGAAGACCGGCTAAGTCACCGGAAACATCAGGATCATAGTTTCCCTGGCTATGGTTAACATTCAGTATATATAGTTTAGCTTCTAATTGACGAATGAAGTACTTGATTGCATTCACGGGTGTGGTTGTGGATACTTTTTTGAGATCACAGGCAAATACGACTTTCCGGATGATTTCATATTCGGCCTCGAGCGGAACAATTAGCAAGGGCGCAGGGCATTCTTTTGCGATGGTTATGGTGTTACTGCCAATCAGCACTTCTTCCAATCCACTTTTACCTTTGATTCCCATGATAACCAATCCAATCTCTGCTTCTTTTATCAGCTTAATCACACCCTTTAAGAGGAGTTGTTCATCACTGATGGTATCAATTATCGTATTTTCAGGGACTAGATGTTGAATTTGATTTTTTAGCCTGGAAAGTTCTTCAATACTACTATCCCGTGCATTTACTGGCATAGGAGGAACAGCATAGGAATGGTAAAGTGTAATTTTGGAAGTTTTTATTTGCTGACACAAGGCGACAGCATAGCCAAGTGCATTTAATGCTGTGCTCGAGAAGTCTGTCAGCACCAGCATATTTATTGCTTCGTCTTCTTTTATTTGCTCGGTTTCTGTTGCCATAATATCAGTTTCTTATCAGTAGGCTTAACAATCTGATTTTAATTTTTGTTTATAGCGTTGATAGACTCCTTATTTAGTGGAACTGTGAAATATTTGTACTGGCCAGTCCGAGAAATTATTAGTTTTGCATATGGTTCCCGGCAGAGAAGAAATTATTAAGACAGTTACCTTCAAAACTTCGCGAAGTGGGGGCAAGGGCGGTCAGAATGTAAATAAAGTTTCCAGTAAAGTTGAGCTCATCCTCAACCTGGCAGCAGCATCGTTCTTAACCGACGATGAGCGCGAATTATTAACTGAAAGACTTTCCGGACGATTGGATAAAGAAGGCAATTTGCACATCATTTCACAAGAAGACAGAAGCCAGC
>JAPSHM010000038.1 GCA_031179845.1 Pedobacter sp. | reverse complement strand
TGAGCAACAAGTGATTTACATCCGCCCCATCGTACCGTTCCCTGTTTTGAACATATACTTTACACCAGATCAGTTCTTCCGCTGCCAGAAAGCGTACAGGCAAGCCTTCATATTGTCCCGTAACTGCATGGCTGAACCAGGAATCGTCTACAGAACATATATTGTTGACGGTGTCAAAAATAATGTCAATATAATGCTCGTCCTTAAAGACCTTGACCAACCACCGAACATCCGTGAGCTCTGTGTGGTAGCCCTCGGCAGCAAGTATTTTTAAGATCTGGGGATACTCAGAAACTTTACAAAAAATATCCAGATCCTTCAAATCACGTTCAATTCCGGTAAAGTGATACATTGCGACACCTCCGCCGATCAAGAAACTAACCGACTGTTTTTGAAGTATCCTGAGAACGTCCAGATAGAATATTACGGCGTTGCTATTGTCTTGTTTTTCCTGCATATCAGTTCTTTCCTAAAGATATTAACCGGTCATATATGGGTCTTAACACAACAGCTTTTTAGTCGATTAGGTTTGCATTAGGTGAATACCCGCCTACTTTAGGTATTTTTTCGATTGAATTCGCGTAGTTAGCCACAACTTTTGCGTAAATTTTATCTCAACCAAATACAGTTCTGTTTGTTTAAGTATTAAAATTTTTAACTAATTTTTATTTAATTGATCCTTAAGTATATATGGAAAGTCTAAACAGCCTGATTGCCGGGCACATCACCGGGAAACGGGTGTTGATCACAGGCGGTACTACCGGCATTGGTCGGGCAACTGCAATTCTTCTAGCCTCACATGGTACCAGAACAATGTTCTTTGGGCGAAATCAGGAACAAGTGGATGAAACTGTAGCCGCCATCGAGGCTTTAGATAGTGAAGCAGAGTGCTATGGAATGACTGCTGATATTGCCGATCCGGAAGATATTACGCGAGTTTTTAAGATCATGGAAAGCCGATTCGGAGGAATTGACATTTTAATCAACAATGCTGCCCTTGCTTATCAAAGCATTATGGAGGGCGATTATCAGCAATGGCAATATGTAGTGCAGACAAACCTGTTGGGTTATATGGCGTGTAGTCACGAAGCTGTAAGTAGGATGCGTCAGACCAAGTATGGGCATATCATAAATATTGGGTCGATGAGCGCCGATGTACGTGAGCAAAACAGTTCCGTTTATGTGGCGACTAAGTCTGCTATTCAAGGGTTTTCAGAAGCCCTTCGAAAAGAGGTTAATCAATTGGGTATCAAAGTAACTTTAATTGAGCCGGGAGCTGTAGACACAGATATGCAGGAAGGATCTGCTTCCGAAAAGAAAAACAAGGTAGATAGTATGGAAATGCTGGAAGCCGATGACATTGCCTGGAGCGTACTTTTTTGCCTGGCACAACCGCTTCGAACTGATATTGTGACGCTTCAAATCAGGCCACATTTACAGTTGATTTAACATTATTTGGATACTTAATCCGGTAGTTCAAACTAAATATAAACCAAACATGATGAAAAATTTAAAAACGGCGATTAGCGCATTTTGGTGCATTCTAACTAACAAACCTCACGTTTACTGTGATAATAATCAGCATTCCGCCGCTGGTACCGGAATAACGGCGAAGAAACAAATTGACTTGCTTATCATAGCCGTCACTCAGGAAATAGGACAACAACGTGTTCTAAATGAATTTAAAAGCCTGGTTAACAAGTAAGCGTCAACCGTTTTACTTCACTTCATCAAGGTCTGTTTCGTTTTCCAAGGTTCGGTAATTCGTTCACTTCCGGTGCATTCTTGTCGTCTAACGGTATGGTTTGGTCGGTTCTTTCCTTTTCTTCATCATAGGTGAACCCCGAACCCCGAACTTTTTTCGGGACCTTTGGAGGAATATGTTGACCTGTGTTTTCCGATTCGGAAGGTTCAGGATCGTGATTTGGTAATTCCATAAGTTTAGATTTTTAGCGATTTAAGTTATGATCAGGAAGCTACAATGTTTTGTTATGGAGTTACGCTACTTTGTAATGTCAAGGCTTCCTGTAGATGGACTTTCAACGTTGGAAGCTTTGCCGCTGCCAGGCTTCTAAGCTCAACATCCGGCACACCTCTGTCAGCGGCCGCAGTTTCAAAAAGACTAATGGCCTCCTGGTGCGATTGGACCATAAGCTGTGCAAATTTAAGGTCAAACTGAGCAGTAGTGGAAGCGTTTAGTTCCTGAAAGTTCTGTTGGTGATTTCCCGTCAACGTTGTTTGAACCGTATAATTTTTCCGGTCTGCCAGAGTCTTCAATTCCAGTGCTGCCCTTGTATGATCAACGACCATTCGTTGACCATAACGCTTTACCGAATCATCTGTACCTTTTGTTTGTGCAAGGTTTCCTGCGGCAATTTCAAAATTATTACTGCTCGATGCTTTCGTTACAAATTCCTGACTGCTCATCCTATAGTCGTCGTCGTCGTCGTCATCACAGGAAACCGATAACATCGAGAAGGTCAAAATTAATGTCAAAAGCTGCAAAAGCCCGGTTCTTCTAAAATTTTCTTGTAGTAACATGATCGTAGATTTTGGTGACTGTTTATTTGTTTTTTCCTAATATTAACCTCCTTCCTTTTAAATGGTTTTAACGATAACTACCTGTTTTTCAATCGGAAATTACGTTTTTACCTGAATAAATACGCATTCAGAAAACAGATGAAACAAATGTTTTTAAATACTTGTACCTATTGTAGTTAACTGTTTATATAAAAATTACTTTATGGAAGATTTAAAAAATGATCACAGTGAAGGCAAGGTGGCCAAAACGATCGAAAACCAGACGGCAAAACTGCCATCAGACGTGTATCTCTGGGCAGCGGTGATATCAATGGGAATTTCACTGACCTTAAAAATCATGAACCGTAAGCACTCTTCGCTTTTTGTGGGACAATGGCCTGCTCCGTTCCTGTTGCTTGGAGTTTACAACAAAATCGTTAAAACACAGGGAAACGACTAAGTTATTTAATTTATTAAACTGAAGATTATGTTCTATCACGTCAAAGAATTACAATTCAATGCGAGGGTATCAAAGCCTGATCCGAGATTTGCCCGGCTACTACTGGAACAGTTCGGTGGAGCCAATGGAGAGTTGAAAGCAGCAATGCAGTACTTCACCCAGGCTTTTAGCTGTAAGTTGCCTTTTCCTGATAAGTACGATCTATTGATGGATGTTGCAACAGAAGAATTTAGTCACCTTGAGATAGTTGGCGCAACGATTCAGATGTTGCTTACCGGAGTAAACGGCGAACTTAAACAGGCGGCAGAACAAGATGATATCAGTACGCTTCTGGATGGTAAAGCAGCCAAGGATGATTACATACATGAAGCGATGATCAATCCTCATTTTTATGCACTTACAGCTGGCGGTCCGGCAGTAACAGATTCCAATGGCATACCCTGGACCGGAGCATATGTCAATGCAAATGGTGACCCAACAGTGGATATGCGTTCAAATATGGCGGCAGAATCGCGGGCTAAAATCGTGTACGAATACTTGATGAAATATACAGACGATCCCTATGTTAAGGAAACGCTAACCTTCCTGATGACGAGAGAAATAGCTCATTTCCAAATGTTTGAAGCGGCACTGGCTACTATTCAGCCGAACTTCCCTCCTGGAATTCTCCAAGGCGATCCACGTCACAGCAATGTTTATTACAATATGTCCGATGGCGTACCGGTTAGAGGTCCCTGGAATGAAGGCATTAGTTCGCAGTTGGCGGAAGAATGGCAGTACATTGCAAATCCTATCGACAGAGTGAGGGAAACAGAGGGATTAACTGACCTCAGCCCAGAGGGAACGACCCGTACATTGGATGATGTGGCCAAAAAAGATCGCAAGTTGAGCGAGCAGAGGAGCGAAGAGATCAATAACGCTACCGTTGGCGCCAAGCAATGGAGTACCTATAATTACCACTAACCTAAAATGAATAGGGATGTTAGCAACAAGTTACCGTGGGCCATATAGGGTCCGACTACAACATAAGCCGATGCCGAAAGTGTTGCATCCGGAAGATGCGATCGTCCGTGTGACCCGCAGCTGTATCTGCGGATCAGATCTTCATCTTTATCACGGGATGGTGCCAGACACACGGGTTGGAATGACGTTTGGTCATGAGTTTACAGGAATTGTGGAAGAGATTGGACCTATGGTTCAGCACTTGAAGGTAGGTGATCACGTACTGGTGCCGTTCAATGTTGCCTGTGGAAGATGCAGTTTTTGTAAGCAGGGACTTTATGGCAATTGCCATGAATCCAACCCAATGGCAACAGCGGTAGCCGGTATCTTTGGCTATTCCCATACGGCCGGTGGTTTTGATGGGGGACAGGCCGAATATGTACGTGTGCCGTATGCGGATGTAGGGCCGACAGTAATCCCGGCTGATATGGATCCCGATGACGCGGTAATGCTGACCGATGTTGTACCTACCGGATATCAGGCGGCTGAAATGGGTGGTATAAAGCCTGGCGACACTGTAGTAGTGTTTGGCGCCGGTCCGGTTGGCATTATGGCTGCGCGCTGCGCCTGGTTTTTCGGACCTTCCCGGGTGATCATTATAGATCACGTGGATTACCGTTTGGAATTTGCAAAGAACTATGCAAAGTGCGAAGCCTACAATTTCAAATCGATGGAAGATCCTGTCAGATTTCTAAAGAAGACTACCGATTGGTATGGTGCCGATGTGTGCATCGATTGTGTAGGCTGTGAAGCAGAGGGAAACATGCTGCAAACATTCACAGGGCGGGTAATGTTGATGCAGGCAGGGGCAGGCACCGCTTTACAATGGGCGATCAATTCAGTAAAAAAAGGCGGTATCGTATCAATTGTAGGTGTTTACGGGCCGCCTTTTAACTTTATCCCGATGGGTAATGTGTTGAACAAAGGGTTGACGATACGTGCCAACCAGGCCTCGGTGAAGCGGCTGCTGCCGAGACTGATCGACCACGTCCAATCCGGTCGATTAAATCCGAAGGGGCTGATCACGCACAGGGTTCCGCTGGAGGAGGTCTCTGAAGCTTATCACCTTTTCTCTTCCAAATTAGACAATTGTATCAAGACCGTTTTGATACCCTCCACACCATCTTAAATTCCAATCAAACAATTTTAGAAATATGGAAAATAGCATTGTGTCTTATCAAGATATTCCAGGCTACGGTATGGATGCAGATCCAAAGAATGAGCCAACCTATCCCATGAAAAATTACACGGGAGACGACCACAAACGATTAAATTACGAAAGGTCGGTGCAACAGGCTCCGAGTGTTGAAATATTGCAGTCTAACGAACGCCCATCCCTGACCGCTGTTTACGGCACATCTGTACCTCCGTCGGGATTGAGCGGAATGATACGTAGATACGCCTTTAAACATAGCGAAGACCGATATCGGCATTGGATCCCAATGATTCTTGCCGATCGCATCAATGTTTATGAGGGTATTATAGACGATTTAAAGAATGGCCACTTTCCTAATATTTTTGCCGAAAGAGGCATAACTGCCGAATGGAAATACAATACCGCCCGCACAGTAGTTAACACTGTGGCAACGGCGGTACTTGCATATCTGTTGATCATGTCATTGAAGCAGAAGCGGTAACATCAATTTTAGCGAACTCTTCTACGATTTTTTCATTAAAGGCTGGAAGATCCTTCGGGCCCCTGCTAGTGACCAGATTTTGGTCGACCACAACTTCTTCGTCAACCCAGTTAGCACCGGCATTGATCAGGTCAATTTTTATCGCCCGCGTGGAGGTCAGCGTTCGCCCCGATACTACACCAGCAGAAATTAAGACCTGCGGGCCATGACAGATGGCTGCAACAGGTTTTCCTGCTTCATAAAATGCCTGTACGAAAGCTACTGCCTCATCATTTTTCCTTAAAGCATCAGGGTTCAAAACACCTCCTGGTATAAACAAACCATGATAGTCGGCCGGGCTCACTTCATTAATCACTTTGTCTACATTTACGTCAATGGTCCATTCGCGGTCATGCTTCATGGCCTGAATGGTTCCAGGTTTGGAAGAAATGATGTGAACTGTTGCACCCTCTTCTTTCAATTTCTGTACAGGGCTGGTGAGCTCCGATTCTTCAAAACCACTTTCTGATAGTACAGCTATCTTTCTATTGTTCAATGTTCCCATAGTTCGAATTATTAAATGAATATTTAACGTCAGAGACTTTCTATTGTTTTATCTATTTAGCAATGCGCATTACCAATTTTAGCAATGGTCATTACCAATTTCCAAGCGACACGTGGTCCGTTACTTGTTCGTCTGCATTGATCCATGCAGAAGCGAAATTGATTAATGGACAGCAAATAATATTGTAAAAACAAAATGTCTTTCTTCGGACGACCTGACCCGGAGGCCGAAATCCATCCAAAGAAAGACACCTTAATTGTTTCCAGAGATAAGTTCCCTGATCAGCTTGAGCCTGACCAGCAAAATTGTTTTTTTAGTTGGCGAAATAATTTCTCAATTCTCCATTGCTTTCCCCGTAGTTCCAACGGATCTGGTCTGCCTGTGTATCACCGTTGATGTCTGCAAAGTAAAAATTGGTAAACTCACTTTGCGAAGTGCCTCTTAATGAATAGACCGGCCCATCAAATACATTGGTCGTTTGCGCATAATAAATTTTCAACTTACCCAGATAAAGGTCCGGTCTCCAATATATTTTGTCAGCCCTACCATCACCATTCACGTCTGCGAAGTAGAATTTCGTTGAATCAGAAACACTGGTTGCTCCCGAGTCGCTGAATGCTCCGTTTGCGGTAAACGTTCCATCTCCATCCGATAAATAAACCATCGTTTTGCCAGTGTTTAATGTTGGGTGCCATAGGATTTTATCTGCACGGCCATCACCGTTCACATCGGCATACCAGAACGTGGTGCCGGCTGTCGTACTTGCTCCTTCAGCCCCTGCTACAACTGTTCCACTGAAATATCCACCCGAAGTGGCTAAATATACGCGGGTACGGCCAGCGTCGAACGTTGAGTTCCAATAGATCTTATCAGCTTTTCCATCTCCATTCACATCCGCAAAATTAAACTTTGTAGAAGTACCCGCACTGGTACCCTGGGTATTGTTAATTGCTGTTGCACTAAAGTTTCCGCTGCCGGTCGCTAAATACACCAAAGTTCTTCCAGAGTTTAACGTTGGGTCCCATAAAATTTCATCGTCTTTTCCATCACCGTCTATATCAGCAAAGTAATAGTTCGTGGTCGTAAGCGTAGAAGCTCCGGCCGCGTGTGTTACGGCAGGTGTAATAAAAGTGCCGTTACCGTTCGACAGGAACACCCTTGGTTTTCCGCCATCGAAAGTTGGATTCCAATAGATTTTATCTTCTTTACCGTCGCCGTTGACGTCAGCAAAATAAAACTTTGTATTTGCATTTGCACTTGTTCCAATGATATCATTATGGGCACCACCAAAAATTGCAGGAATAAATGTGGCCATTACTGGCCAATGATCTGAAGGCCAATAACCCGCGTAACTTGTATTGATCACTTTGAACGAAGTAAAGGCCATACTCCGGTCACTCATCATCCAATCTAACTTTTTAGTCCCTGTTGAGGTCCATCCATGAAATGTTTTTCCACCTTCACTGTCTCCAAGGGCGTCAACCAGTCCAAGGCCATTTTTTAAATTGACAATTTCTGTAGTGCCTGGCACAGCATTGAAGTCGCCGAAAATAATTTCCGGTAAACCTTCTGTATTGTATTGCTTGACTGCGTCAACCAGTGCCGCAGAATTCTCAATTCTTACAGCTTGAGAATCATATTGCCAGTGGCTGTTGCTGACGAAATACTTTTTACTGGTGATGAGGTCTAGTAAGGTAACCCAGGTACCGGTATTGATGATGGGCGAAGCACCAAGTCTGAATGTTCCGCTTCCCTGGAGGCTAAACCTGTTGTTCTTGAAGAAAATGGCTTTAGGCGTGCCGGTTATCCTGGTATCATAATATTCGCCGTAACCCAAGCCTGCCATCTGGTCTCTAAACCAGGTTTCAAAAGCGTCGTCTGAAAATTCCTGCACTCCAAAAACGTCGGGTGCGTTGTCTACAATGATTTGGCGTATACTTGTACGGCGCTCTGTGATGCTTTGAGGGTCGTTGTCATCATGATGTCGAACATTGAATGACAAAACTTTGAAGGTAGTTTGGCCTGCCAGAGCAAGCGTACTGAAATCATTAGAGGAACTGGATAGTACAGGCATGCCAGACTGAACAGAAGCTTCATCCAGTTCAGCTTTTTTACATGACGTAATACACATCGCGGCGAGGGCAAAGAACAATGCCGGTTTCAAAAGCGTTTCTTTGAGGTAGTGCTGACTTTTTTTTGTAATTTTCATTTGAGTATATAGGGTTTTGATTTTGAAAGTTAGGCACTTAAGCATTTTTCGAACTAGCTTGAAAGACTGCTTCACGAGGCTTAAATCTTCTAACGATTTATTTATTAAGACGTACTAAACGAATAGTTGTACTAGTGATAAATATTACCAATATGTTAAATAAACGCACGTTAAAATATTTGATAACACAGTAAGTATCAAAGAATCCATTATATTTATTGATCCTATCGACTGGTAAATTGATTTGCATACAATGAAAAAACTGATAACTCTTATGTTGCTTATCTTCTCTGTTACTTTATTAAAGGCACAATCTTCTTTTGTGCGCCTGGTAACAAGTAAGGGGAACATCACCATTATGCTGTACGATGAGACGCCAAAACACAGAGATATGTTTTTATCCTGTATAAAACAGGGCTTGTATAAAGACGCGGCTTTCAATCGGGTAATCAAACAGTTCGTAAGTCAGGGTGGAGACCTTGATGATACTTTGTTGAACAGAGAAGCGCGGCATCCTGAACTGGGCGTTAGACGTTTGCCTGCAGAGATAACGGCGGAGCTTTTTCACAAAAAAGGCACGTTGGGAGCGGGTAGGGATGACAATCCAGAGAAGGCTTCCTATTTCACGCAGATCTACCTGGTCACTGGTAAAAAGCAAACGGATGCACAGCTGGATGCCTTAGAGATCAAAAAGGACAGAAAAATCCCTGCAAAACAAAGGGAGATTTATAAATCAATTGGTGGTATACCTCACCTGGATCAGGATTACACGATCTTCGGCGAAATTGTAGCGGGAATGGAAGTGGCAGATGCCATCAATCAGGTAGCCACAGATAAAAATGACTGCCCGCTAAGTCCTGTTATTTTCAATCCGGTCAAGCTTTCAAAAAAGGAATGTCGGTCGCTCCGGAAAGTTTTCTACAAACGACCAGGATGAAAGCCGTCGACGGCATCGACGACTGCGTTGGAGAGGGTATTTGTAAAAAGATGGTTATAGTGAATTAATAATTATATATTTGCAACCTCAAAACGAACCTCCTTATTTTCTTATTCAGTGATAAAATGAATTGAAAAGGAATTGTTGTAATGATTGAATTAAACAGGTATTAGTGGCCTTACGCCCGATGGCAGAAGGCTTTTTAACTTTAATGACAACCCAAATGCTGAATTTTGTTCTCTTTGGCCCACCGGGTGCAGGCAAAGGCACCCAATCTGAAAAATTGATTGAAAAATATCAATTGGTCCACATTTCAACAGGCGACCTCTTCAGGGCACACATCAAAAATCAAACAGCTCTCGGACAACGTGTCAGTGCTTTAATTGCTGATGGTCAACTGGTGCCTGATGAAATAACCATTGCTATGCTGGAAGAAGAAGTGGATAAAAATCCACAAGCTAAAGGATTTATATTCGATGGTTTCCCACGTACGGTACCACAAGCAGAAGCTTTAGATGCTTTTTTAGAAAGTAAGGGAACCAGCATTACAGGCGTGATCGCACTGGATGTTGATCAGGAAGAACTGTCTAAGCGTATTGCTCAACGCCAGCTTGAAACTGGGCGTTTGGACGACCAGGCCGACAAACTTCAAAAGCGAATTGAAGAATATTTCAGCAAGACTATTCATGTTTTGCCTTATTATGAAGCACAAAACAAACTTAGTAAAGTGAACGGAACTGGTAAGATCGATGATATCTTCGCGAACCTTTGCGCAGTTATTGATAAATACTAGTACAAAAAACATTACTGATAGCGGGACAGAACTTACCACTGCCCGCTATTGTTATTTATAGAAAACACAAGAAATTATGTCACAAGGTTCCAATTTTGTAGATTATGTTAAGATTTGCTGCCGTTCGGGTAAAGGGGGGGCAGGTTCTGCACATTTGCACCGTGACATAAGGACTGCTACCGGCGGCCCGGATGGTGGTGATGGTGGTCGTGGTGGCCACATCATCCTGAGAGGTAACTCCCAGTTCTGGACCCTACTGCATTTAAAATATCGCAAACATATTATAGCCCCTGATGGCCTGCCCGGCTCCAGCGGAACATCAACCGGTAAGTCTGGTAAAGATGAAATTCTTGACGTGCCCCTGGGTACCATCGCTAAAGATGCTGAAACAGGGGAGGTGATCTTTGAGATCACTGAAGAAGGCGAAACCAAAATTCTTACGCCCGGTGGACGTGGTGGCCTTGGCAACTGGCATTTTAAAACGCCAACTTTGCAGACGCCCAGATTTGCACAGCCAGGAGAAGCAGGTAAAGAAGAATGGGTGGTCCTTGAACTAAAAGTGTTAGCAGATGTTGGTCTTGTGGGTTTTCCAAATGCAGGTAAATCAACCTTATTGTCTGTGCTGTCTGCGGCTAAGCCGGAAATAGCCGATTATCCTTTTACCACGCTAGTGCCAAATTTAGGGATCGTATCGTATCGCGATAGCAAATCTTTTGTAATGGCGGATATCCCGGGAATCATTGAAGGTGCCTCTAAAGGTAAAGGACTTGGTTTTCGTTTCCTGCGCCATATTGAGCGTAATTCCGTGCTCCTTTTCATGGTGCCAGCCGATACTCACCGAAGTATTACGGAGGAATATGAAATTTTGAAGGCTGAACTTAAAGATTATAATTCCGAGCTGATGCAGAAGCCACATTTACTGGCGATTACCAAATCAGATATGTTGGATGAAGAGCTCGTGGCTGAAATGAAAAAAGAACTTCCAAAGAATATTCCGGCAATATTTATCTCATCTGTAGCTCAAAAGGGATTGATTCAACTTAAAGATATGCTTTGGGAATCTATCAATGCCCGCCCGGAATAAATCGTAATTTTTTAAGATTTTCCATTTTTTAATGTTTCCTTTGCTTATAGTATAGTATTCGTATCAGGTTTACTGGCCTGTATAAGCATTTAACCTGCAAATGGAAATTGGGAAACTTTTAGAAGGTATATTACCGGCTGCACGCATCAAGGTGCGGTTAATCGATCTGGTTGCTTATGCATCCGATGCGGGTTTTTATTACCTGCGACCGAAGGCTGTTGTTCAGCCTGTAGCGGAATCTGAGATCATTGCTTTGTTCAGCTTCTCCCATCAGCACAAAATCCCATTAACGTTCAGGACAGGTGGCACCAGTTTATCTGGTCAGGCCATTACGGATGGGATTCTGGTAGACTTGAGTCAATATTGGAATAAGATCACGATAGAGGAGAATGCTGAGCTTGTAAGGGTTCAGCCTGGGATTACGGGCAGCATGGTAAACGGCTATTTGAAGCGATATAAGAGAAAGATCGGTCCCGACCCATCGAGTATCGACGCCGCCATGATGGGTGGGATCCTGTCGAACAATTCAAGTGGAATGTGCTGTGGGGTGAAACTCA
This sequence comes from Pedobacter sp., assembly GCA_031179845.1. Lineage (GTDB taxonomy): Bacteria > Bacteroidota > Bacteroidia > Sphingobacteriales > Sphingobacteriaceae > Pedobacter. The sequence continues at coordinate 9,098 of JAPSHM010000038.1, read as the reverse complement.
ATTCCTATCATACTACTAAACACATTCGCTTCATTTTACCCGATGGCAATACATTTACTACGGAAAGTGTGGCTGACTATGCGCGGTTTGAGGACGAATGTGCGGATATTTGTACGGCCATTTCAGGCATGCAGGCAGCGCTTAGGGACAATGAAGCACTATACCAGTTGATCCGCAGAAAATACGAGACTAAAAACACGGTGGGGTATTCGCTCAACGCATTCATAGATCACCAACATCCGCTGGATGTCCTCGCACATCTTTTAATCGGTGCGGAGGGTACACTTGGTTTTATTGCCGAAGCAGTAATGGAAACTGTACCTGATTATCCCTTTAAAACTACAGCTTTTTTATATTTCCCGGATATCTACGCGGCATGTCAGGCCATAATCCCTTTAACAGTTTCCGGCGCTGAAGCTGTTGAGTTGATGGACAGAGCTTCTTTGAGGTCAATCGATAGCTTAAAAGGTGTGCCATTAAGATTGAAAACGCTGCCGGATTCAGCAGCAGCCTTACTGGTAGAGTTTCAGTCTAACACCCTCGAAGAGCTGCATGCAAAAACCAATGCTTTCCTGTCATCTGCAACAAATTTATCCATGCTTGAACCTCCGGTATTTACGGAGAATGTTCATGAACAAGCCTTTTTATGGAAACTGCGAAAAGGAATGTTCCCGGCTGTAGGTGCAGTCCGGGCTAGCGGTACCACCGTGATCCTGGAGGATATTGCTTTTCCGGTAGCAAAATTAGGGGATGCAATTCTGGATCTGCAACAATTGTTTAAGAAGTACGCCTATCATGAAGCAATCATCTTTGGCCACGCCAAAGATGGTAACATTCACTTTGTAGTTACGCAGGCGTTTCATACTCCCGCAGAGATTGAGCGCTATGACCTGTTCATGCATGATGTGGTAGATCTGGTTGTACACACCTATGGTGGTACCTTGAAGGCAGAGCATGGAACGGGCAGGAATATGGCTCCATTCATTGAAACGGAATGGGGAGGAGAGGCTTATCAGATCATGAAAGCCTTGAAGGCGGTAGTTGATCCACAAAACCTATTGAACCCTGGAGTGATCATCAATGAAAACAAAAAAGCACATATTACGCATCTGAAACCTCTTCCTACAGTAGAACAGGAAGTCGATAAGTGTATCGAATGTGGGTATTGTGAACATAAATGCCCAAGCCGCAACATTACGACTACGCCGAGGCAGAGAATTGTAGTGAGAAGAGAATTGGCAAATTTAAAGGCCTCAGGAAATAAACGTGATTTTGATCAGCTGGTAAGGGAATTCCAATATGACGGTCTCGATACCTGCGCGGTGGATGGCTTGTGCGCGACGGCTTGTCCGGTCGACATCAATACCGGCGACCTCGTAAAGCGTCTGAGAAAAGAAAGCCATAGTAACACAGCGAATAAATTGGCTTTGGTGATTGCGAAGAATTTTAAAGCCACTGCATTTGTGATGGGTTCGGCATTGAAAGTCGGAGCGGGCATAAATCGTGTCTTCGGCGAGTCGACAATGAGAACGCTCACCGCCGGCCTCAAAAAAGTAATTCCATCGGTTCCTTTATGGAGCAATCAGCTACTGGCTGCCAGTGGTAAAATTGAAGGCAAAAGTGCAGGTGCAGTGGTCTATTTTCCAACCTGTATCAACCGAATGATGGGCGGCGCAAAGGACCATAAAAAAAGCGTCCCGCAAACCTTTTTGAGTGTTTCTGCAAAAGTTGGAATTGAAGTATTGGTTCCGGATGATATCCATAGTAGTTGCTGCGGACAACTGTTTTCTTCGAAAGGATATAGTGATGCCTATGTTTATACGGCAAACGAAACGGTTAGAAAATTGTGGACCTGGACATCGGGTGGACAGCTGCCGGTTGTGCTGGATGTAAGTTCCTGTACCTACACCCTCCAACAGTGTCGGCCTGTACTTAGCGAAGAAAACAAAGTGTACTTTGATCAGTTGAACATCATTGACAGTATTGATTACCTTCATGATCTGGTGTTGCCAGCATTGATTACAGTTCAAAAAAAGGACAAGATTGTATTGCATCCGGTTTGTACTTTGAAAAAGATGGGATTAGAAAATAAGTTGTTTCAAGTTGCAGAACGCTTTGCGCATCAAGTGGATGTCCCTTTAACTGCGGGCTGTTGCGGAATGGCGGGCGACAGAGGGTTTCTTTTTCCAGAACTTACGGCGGCTGCAACAGCAGCAGAAGCAAGAGAAGTAAAAAAGGAAGTATATGAAGGTTACTATTCTAGTGCGAAAACCTGTGAAATGGCGATGTCAGATGCAGTAGGCAAGAATTACGAGTCTATTTTATATCTGGCAGATGAGTGTTTGTAACGTTTTTAGCAGATAGATCCATACCTTTGTATTTATGCCCTATTTTAAGAAACTCCTTAATTTGCTCAAAACAGAACGGGAAGAGGATTTACAAGCTTATGTCAGACAAAAGGAAACACTTTCTGTTGCGGAACGCCGGGCAGTTGGCTTAACCTGGTATCCCATTGCGATCCGGGGTTCAGAAATGAGCAGAGGGGATTACCTGACTGTTGAAGTGGAGCGGACTACGCATCAGGATCTATCACATCAGCTTCGATTCGGCAAACCAGCTGTTTTATTTTCTAACCATGATCCGAAAAATGATCGGGTAGAGGGATTAATTGCCTACCAGGGAGGTAATCGAATGAAAATTACTTTGCGAACAGATGAGTTACCTGACTGGGCGAGAGATGGGAAATTAGGCATCGATGTTTTATTCGACGACCACAGCTATGATGAAATGCAGGGGGCTGTGAAGCGGGCCTCATTGCGGAATGAACAAGCTGATGATCACCAGTTGATAAAAGTTTTAACAGGTACGGATACGCCTTCGTTTGCAGACGATGTATATCCTTATGCTATGGGAGGACTAAATGAATTACAACAGGTTGCAGTAAATAAGATTGTAGCGGCACAACAACTCGCCATTGTGCACGGCCCGCCCGGGACCGGTAAAACGACCACGTTGGTTCAGGCCATAAAGGCGCTGATAAAACAGTATGGCAGGCAAGTACTTGTAGTAGCACCAAGCAATACGGCGGTCGACCTGCTCAGTGAAAAGTTAGCCGATGAAGGTTTAAATGTTTTGCGTATTGGTAATCCTGCAAGGATATCTGAAAAGCTTTATTCTTTAACTCTGGATAGCAAGTTGGCTAATCATTCCGCTATTAAAGAAGTTAAAGACTTGAAAAAGCAAGCTGCGGAATATAAAAACATGGCGCACAAGTACAAACGTAATTTTGGAAGGGCGGAAAAAGAACAGCGCAAAGCACTTTTTGATGAGGCTCATAAGATCATGAAGTCTGTGGCCCATACCGAGCAGTATATTATAGAAGATCTGATCGAAAAAGCAGACGTCATCACCGCAACCCTTGTCGGGTCGAGTCATCACTCCATCAAAGATCGAAAGTTCGATACTGTGGTGATAGATGAGGCAGGACAAGCACTAGAGCCTGCCTGCTGGATCCCAATATTAAAAGCGCAAAGAGTAATCCTGGCAGGAGATCATTGTCAGTTGTCGCCCACTATTAAATCTAATGAATCTGCTAAGGCCGGATTGAGCACCACACTACTGGAAAAATGTGTTGCACTTCATCCTGAAGCAGTTATTTTGTTAGAGGAACAATATAGAATGCACGCGCAGATCATGCGTTATTCTTCCGACGTATTTTACGGATCAAAGTTAAAGGCGCACGAGTCGGTGGCCGGACGAGTGTTGTTTCCGGAAGAGACCGCATTTAACTTTGTAGATACAGCTGGTTGTGGTTTCGAAGAGCAAATGGAAGGAACCAGCACATACAATACGGAGGAAGCGGTATTTTTATTGAAGCACCTTGCGCAATTAACGGGTAAACTGAGTTCCACTTATGCGGCGGACAATCTTCCGTCCATAGCAGTCATCTCACCGTATAAGCAACAAGTACAAGTATTAAAAGATTTGCTTCTGGATCATGATGAGCTGAAAGCTTACAATGGCAACATTTCAATAAACACGATTGACAGTTTCCAGGGGCAGGAGCGCGACGTGGTTTACATCGGAATGACCCGGAGTAACGACGAGGGCCAGATCGGGTTCTTAACTGATATCCGCAGGATGAATGTAGCCATGACCAGAGCGAAGAAAAAGCTGGTTATCATTGGCGACAGTGCGACGATATCCCGACTGCCGTTCTATGCTGACTTAATTACCTATGCAGAAGAAATTGATGCTTATCAAAGTGCATGGGAGTTTGCAAACCTTGACTAGGGCAGGATGGGCTTACCTGAATCAGTCTGATCTCCGCTGCCATGCTTTTTTGAATAATCCGCAGCATTCTCGTCTGCTTCCGGATCACCTTCCTTTTCGCTTTCCAGGTTGTGATCAAGGCGTTCGTTCCATTTGTCTAAACCGTCTGGGTGCTGGTGTGGTTCGCTCAAATTAACTTCTACTTCTTTTGCCTCTTTTGCCGAAGTATCATTTTCGGGCTCAGGACCTTTTGGTTTCTGCTGATCGGCTGTCTCGGCTTCTTCTATTTTTGATTTAGGCGTTTTCATGGTATTCCTATTTAAATGGTATTCCAATAAAACACAAACAACAGCGTTAAGTTTTAATAAGTACCGATTTTAAGACAAGCGTGATTTTTACTAAATTCGCCAATCACAAAATTTGACCTCTTTTGAAAATCCTTATCTTTCGAAAAGTTCGAATAGACTTGTTGATGCAAACTTTGCGGACAAGATCGTTGTCAAAGGAAAATTGTAGCTATAAAAGAAAAACGTTGATACACCGATTAAACAAAGAAATATACATTAATGAAGAAATACTTAACCCTCGCCCTTTTGTTTTTCAGCTCGATTGTTTTCGGACAAGAGAATTACTGGCAACAGCAAGTAAGTTACAAAATAGATGTAACGCTAAACGATCAGGAAAAATCGCTAAAAGGATTTGAATCTATTGTCTATAAGAACAATTCGCCCTCCACGCTTAATTTCATCTGGTTCCACATTTGGCCAAATGCATATAAGGATGAAAATACCGCCCTGTTTCGTCAAATAAAAAGTGATACGGCCAGGGCGGGAAAGTTGGAAAAGTACACCTATGGAAGTATCGAAGGCTTAAATTTCAAAGTAAATGGCAAGGTGGCAGCTACTGAGGCACATCCTGATCCACTATATATTGACGTGCTGAAACTGAAACTCTCTAAGCCATTGAAACCCGGTGATTCGGTCACCATCACGACTGATTTTAAGGTTAATCTACCTTCGTATTTTTCCCGGTCTGGATTTGCTGAAGGCGAATTCATGGTTTGCCAGTGGTATCCCAAACCGGCGGTATTCGATAAGAATGGCTGGCATGAATTTCCATACCTGGATATGGGAGAGTTCTACAGCAATTATGCGTCTTTTGATGTGAACATTACTGTACCTGCTGATTACGTAGTTGGGGCAACAGGTGTGCTGCAAAATGCCGATGAACTCGCAGCTTATAAGCGCATTGGGGCAAAGAATGTTGCCAATCGGGAAGGTAAACCGGTACGCTATACCGCAGTGAATAAAGCAAGTCATAAGAAGCTAAACTATAAAATCTCAAACGTGCCGGATTTTGCCTGGTTTGCCGACAAAGACTTTGTGGTTCAGTATGATACCTTAAAATTGGGGTCGGGAAAAGTGGTCGATGCTTTCACTTATTACCATAATAAGGACAGTACATTATGGAATTATAGTGTTGACTATGCTAAGGATGCGGTTAAGCGCTATAGCAAATGGATAGGCGAGTATGAATATCCCGTGGTTCAGGTGGTGGAAGGACCGAAGAACAATTCGAGTGGTGGAATGGAGTACCCAACCATTACACTGATAACCAGTCCGGATTCTAAAAAGGAGTCGCTGGATGCAGTAATTGCACATGAAGTTGGACACAACTGGTTCATGAGTATGCTCGGAAGCAATGAACGTAAACATGCCTGGCAGGATGAAGGATTGAATACTTATTTTCAATTCAGATACGAAGCGGAAAAATACAGGTCGAATTCCATATTTGGAAGTGGAATCCCTATTGAGGTACAGGCGCTACCCGTTAAAGAATTTATGTCTACAATTTATGGTGCTTTAAGTGGAATACCCATGGAATCGGCTATTGATCTTCCTTCAGATCAGTTTAAAACATCGGATGATTACAGCACTGCATCCTATTTAAAGGCGGCATTGTGGGTTTATATCCTTGAAGCAGGCATTGGTAAAGAGAAGGTGGACAATGCTTTTCAACACTATTTCAAGCTTTGGAAAGGTAAACATCCACAACCTCAGGACCTAAAAGCCGCTTTCGAAGAGTCGCTCGGTGTAGATCTCGACAAATACTTTGAATTGCTTAAAAAAGAAGGCAAGTTCGAATAGCAATCAAACAAAGGGGACATTCCAATTGTCTTATCTATGTTGTTAACAAGATTGACATATGGAAAAGATAATTCACGCCTTATTTAATAACGAAGTTGAAGCATTTAAGGGACTTCAGGCACTTCAGCAACTTGATTTGATCAACGACATCTCGCTGGGTGAATCTTATTTGTTAAGCAAGGATGAGTCTGGGGAAACAGCAATCAAATCTGCAAAAGATAAGGCAGAAGGTACCGGAATAGTAGGTGGGGCGTTCGTTGGAGGACTAATCGGACTCTTAGCTGGGCCACTCGGTTTTATTGTAGGCGTTGCGGGAGGAATGATTGCCGGTTCTGCTGGAGAGACGCTTCGCGCGGAAAGTAGATCCGATTACCTTGATGTCGTATCTGCCGAAATACCCAATGGAAAATCTTTGCTTGTTGCACATGTTTGGGAAGACTGGCAAACACCTGTTGATGCGTTGCTTAAACCTATCGCCTTAGAGGTAAGGCGGTTTGAAGTTGCGGATAAGGTATTTGATGCGGAATATCAGGCTCGCCAATATGAAGCCTGGATAAATAAGGAAACTACACCGCCAGAAGACCTTGACAAACAACAGCGTCTAGAACGGCGGTTGAAAAGCCAGAAACAACGGCTGCTTGATGTTAAAAAAGAAGATAAGTCTTAATTGGATTTTATACCCGGTAAAACTACCGCTACATTGAAGAATATCGGTACTTTTGCGCGCATAGATAAACGTGCAAAATGAAATTAGCAATTAACGGTTTTGGAAGAATTGGGCGTGTTTTTTTACGTACTGCAATTGAGCGAAATATAGATGTTATTGCCATTAATGATCTTGGCGACCCGCTTACGTTAGCTCATCTTTTTAAATACGACACCGTACACCGTGGATTCAAAGGAGAGGTAGGGTACGAGGAAAATGCACTGATCATCAATGGTAAAAAGATTTTGGTATTCAATCAGCCTGATCCTGAAGCATTACCCTGGGGCGATCTGGGGATAGATCTTGTATTGGAATCGACCGGCAAATTTACCAGTCGGACTGCCGCCGAACTTCATCTGAAAGCCGGCGCAAAACAAGTGTTGATCTCAGCACCGTCGGCCGACAAGGATGTGCCAATGGTTGTGCTTGGGGTGAATGACGGGCAAGTGGACCTGAGTTCAACTGTCCTCTCCTGTGCATCCTGTACCACCAATAATGTGGCGCCAATGGTCAAGATATTGGACGACAATTGGGGAATCCTGGATGGATATATTACCACGGTACATTCGATGACTGGTGACCAAAATCTACATGATTCACCGCATAAGGACCTGAGACGAGCAAGAGCGGCCTCCGCTTCTATCATTCCAACAAGCACAGGAGCTGCAAAGGCGATTACAAATATATTCCCTCATTTGGAGGGTAAGTTGGGGGGCGCGGGAATCCGGGTGCCCGTTTTGAACGGATCCTTAACTGATTTCACCTGTATATTGAAGTCGACCACCACCAGGGAAGCGATCAATGCTGCCTTTAAAAAGGCTGCTCAAAATGAAATGAGTACCATCATGGCGTATACTGAAGATCCAATCGTGTCGGTGGATATCCTGGACGACCCGCACTCCTGCATCTTCGATGCACAATTGACATCAATTGTTGGCGACCTGGTAAAGGTTGTAGGCTGGTATGACAATGAGTCTGGATATTCTGCAAGGCTGGTAGACTTAGTTCAGAAGTTAAGTAGTTTCGGGCGCTGATCTCATTAAATTTGCAATTAATGAGTTGAGATCTGCCAATGCTTCTTATATTTGGTGCCATGCACGAAGTTCTGCCGTTGGTTTTCACCAAAAAATGGGCTTTGATTGATATCGGAGGAGTTTGAGGTGCCGGAAACAGGCCCGCATTTTGATATGATAAGAGCAGCAAATAAATAGAAACGCAAAACAATCTTGATAACGAAACAATAATTAAAATGAGAACAATCGATCAATGCAACTTCAAAGATAAAAAGGCTTTAGTAAGAGTCGATTTCAATGTCCCTTTGGATAAAGATTACAATATTACCGACGACAAAAGAATGCGTGCTGCATTACCTACTATCAATAAGATTTTAAACGACGGTGGTGCTGTGATCCTGATGTCTCATTTGGGTCGACCTAAAGGTGGTCCTGAGGATAAATACTCTTTAAGGCACATTCTTGGCGATCTTTCCAGAATGCTTGATCTGGAAGTGAAGTTTGCAGAAGATTGTATTGGAACCGGAGCTACAGAAAAAGCAAAGAATTTAGAGCCCGGTCAGGTTTTGTTATTGGAAAACCTGCGTTTCTATCCTGAAGAAGAAAAAGGCGACCGCGATTTTGCAAGCAAATTGGCAAAACTAGGAAACGTTTATGTAAATGATGCTTTTGGAACAGCACACCGTGCGCATGCATCTACGGCTGTTGTAGCAGAATTTTTCCCTTCTGATAAATACTTTGGTTATTTGATGGCAGAGGAATTGAAGAATGCTGAAAAAGTAAACCATGGTGCCGACAAGCCTTTTACTGCAATTATGGGCGGCGCTAAGGTGTCAGATAAGATCCTTTTGATCGAAAGTTTGCTGGAAAAGGTGGACAACCTGATCATCGGTGGTGGTATGGCCTACACTTTTGCAAAAGCACAGGGTGGTGAGATTGGTACTTCCTTATTGGAAGAAG
>JAPSHM010000268.1 GCA_031179845.1 Pedobacter sp. | reverse complement strand
TCTGTATCCCACATCGATTTTTCAAAAAGCAAGATATTGAGATTGCCGCATTTTTTGCGGCAATTTTAGCTTGGGGACAGCGTAAAACCATAATCAATAAATGCACGGAGCTTTTTGAACGGATGGACAATGAACCGCACAGTTTCATGCTGCATCATGGTGATCAGGATTTGAAAAGGCTGCTTGGCTTCAAACACAGGACATTCAATGACACTGACTTGTTGTATTTTGTCTCGTTTTTCCATCAGCACTATCAGCAAAATGACAGTTTAGAAGCCGCTTTTCTACCCGTGGGCGATCTGTTCCGCGATGATTATTTGCCAGACCAAACTAACCTGTCAGACCAAAAAACTGGTCAACCTAAGCGTTATGCTTCATCCAGTTGCATGGCCTCAGATCTCGATCAGCAGGAGCCCAGCATTGAAAGGTCACTTAATTATTTCAGAACGTATTTTTTTTCCATCCAGGATTATCCCCGCAGGACCATCAAACATGTTTCTTCACCTATGCAAAAGTCGACCTGTAAGCGGCTCAATATGTTTTTAAGATGGATGGTACGCAGCGACGATAAGGGCGTAGATTTTGGAATCTGGAAGACGCTTAAACCTGCCGAGCTGATTTGTCCATGTGATGTTCATGTCGACAGAGTTGCCCGTAAACTAGGACTCATTGAAAGAAAGCAAACAGATTGGCGTACTGCAGTAGAGCTGACTACAAGGTTGCGGGAGTTAGATCCCGTAGATCCTGTTAAGTATGACTTTGCGCTGTTTGGCCTGGGTGTAGAGGAAAAGTTTTAACTCAGTAAAATAGGATCGTTTTGATGTGAAAGGTGTGAATTTAATATAAAGCAAGTATGATCGTTTTTAAAGCAGAAATGGAGCGTTTTGCGGAAAAGGGCGAGAAGTCAGGATGGACCTATGTCTTTGTTCCTCAAGTGATCGCTAACGAAATTAAACCGGATTGCAGGAAAAGTTTTCGTGTCAAGGGGCGGTTAGATGGGGTAGAGATTGTAGGAATGTCGCTTATACCAATGGGAGAAGGCAATTTTATCATGGCGCTGAATGCTGAACTCCGTAAAAAGCTAAAGAAACAATTAGGTGCAGTTTTGGACATTCAGTTAGAAGAAGATACTGGTTTTACGATTGGAATCCCCGATGATCTGCAAATGTGCCTGGAGGATGAACCACACTTGCTCAAAAATTTTCTAAAGCAACCCAAGTCGCACCAGAACTGGTACATTAACTGGCTCAATACCGCTAAAACGGAAGCTACCCGAACCAAGAGGATCGTTAAAATTATAAATGCAATGGATAAAGATTGGGATTTTGGCACAATGATGCGTGAGGGCAAAGCCAGGTCAGAACAATAGCAGATCAGAGAAATAGTTTGAGTGTTAACGGGTTCTAATTATTAATGGGCTTTTCATAGTTCCTGAACCAGCTCCATACCTTCATTTGTATCACTCCTAAAAATGCCTCCCTAAAAATCTTGGTGCTCATTTTAGAAACACCTTCAGTCCGGTCAGTAAAAATGATGGGTACTTCAACCACCTTAAATCCATACATGATCGCAGTGAATTTCATTTCTATCTGAAAGGCATAGCCTACAAATTTTATCTTTTCAAGGGGTATTGTCGCCAGAACTTTCCGCCGGTAGCATTTAAAACCGGCGGTTGCATCCTGTATATCAATCCGGGTAACAAGTCTAACATACATAGACGCGAAATACGACATCAGTACCCTGCTCATAGGCCAATTGACCACATTTACACCATTGACGTAACGCGAGCCGATAGCTACATCAGCACCCTGAACACAGGCTTTTCTTAATCGAACAAGGTCGTCCGGATTGTGGGAGAAGTCTGCATCCATTTCGAATATATACTCATACTGATTACGCTCCAGTGCCCATTTGAAACCATGTATATACGCAGTGCCCAATCCTAATTTGCCTTTACGCTCTTCCAGATGAAGCGCAGGAAACTCCGTTTGCATACTTCTAACAATATCCGCAGTGCCGTCCGGCGAGCTATCATCGATCACCAAAATTTCGAAAAAGTAATTCAGCGAAAAGACCTTTCGTATGATCTTTTCAATGTTTTCCTTCTCGTTGAAGGTTGGAATAATGATAAGGCTGTCTGACACGTAAAATAATTTATTCAGCGAAATTATGGATTCTAAATGAAAAAACCCTTAGTACCTTCCGTTCCTAAGGGTTAAATTTTGTTAAAGTAAAATCTTGCAGGTTATTTTACTTCCTGCATTAGTTTTTTCACAACAGGAGATAAGATCAATAGGATAATGCCGGCAATTAGAGCATATATAGCCAGCTGTTTGTATCCTTCAGTATAGGTCATTAATTTTTGCAAAGGAGTATCATTCTCACTTGCCTCAGCCATTCCTGCACCAAGCAGACCTGCAACGTATTGTCCGTAGGCAGCAGCCAAAAACCACATCCCCATCATAACACCCTGTAATTTCTCTGGAGAGAGCTTAGTCATAATGGAAAGTCCGATTGGCGAAAGGCATAGCTCAGCAAAGGTCATTACCAGGTAAGCCAATGTAAAAATATCAAGAGAGGATATGCCCTCTTCATTCGCAAAAAACCTGGTGCTGTAAAAAATAAAGAAAGACCCCGACAGGAAGATGAAACTAAGTCCAAATTTGATCACTGTATTCGGTTCGATCTTCTTTTTCGCTAAGCCGATCCAAATCAAACTGAAGATAAAAGCAAAGATGATTACGAAAAAGGAGTTTGCTGCATTATTAACCCCATTAGGATCTAATTTTACTACACCAAGTATAGTGTTGTCTAAATTTCTGGCTGCAAATAAACTTAATGAGCCACCACATTGCTCAAAGAAAGCCCAGAATAAAATGGAAAAGAAAATAAAGACCAATGCGGCAATTACCTTTTTACGTTCTGCCCAGCCGTACTTTGCCATTTCATAAACGAGGTACAGCAAAGTAGCCGGTCCGATGGTATACATAAACCAATCGGTATACTGAGTCTTTGACACCATGATCATGATGACAGGTATTATGGCGAGTGATCCGGCATATACCGCATAATCATACCATTTCTTGTTAATGCTTTTTCTATGAATGATGGCCGGCTGCGTTTGCACCTTATCGTCAATGCCATCCAGACTAATATCTGTTACATCTTCATCCTCACCTGGCGGCAAGCCAATTGGGCCTAAGCTTTTTTGAGTGAAAAGGAAAGTAAGCAGACTGATGGTCATCACAATTGCAGCGAGTCCAAATGCCAGGTGCCATGAATACTCCTTTCCAATGGTGATGCAAGCATATCCACCCAACAGGGCACCTATGTTGATTCCTGCATAGAAGACGGAAAACCCTGCATCTCTGCGTACGTCGTTCGTTTTATAAAGTTTACCCACCATTGTAGAGATGTTCGGTTTAAAAAATCCCGTACCTATAATGGTAAAACTAATGCCCAGGAAGAAAAATTCATGGGGATCGTAGGCTAGGATTCCACTCCCTACGATCATCAAGATCCCACCCCAGAACAATGACTTTCTGAATCCAAGGATCTTATCTGCAAACAAGCCACCGATAAAGGTGAAGGCATATACAAAAGCTTGTGTAGCGCCGTATTGCAAGTTTGCGTTTACATCAGACATTAACAGTTGGGTAACCATGAAATAGGTGAGCATGCCACGCATTCCATAGAAACAGAAACGTTCCCACATTTCTGAAAAGAAGAGCGACCAGAGCTGCTTAGGATATTTACCCTTAAAATCCTGGATCTGTTCGAGCGAAGGTTGGTAAGCCATAGTTTAGTTTATAGTTCAGTTTATCTAACCCCGTGCATTAACCTTTTAAGTAAAGGGTGTAGCAGCATAACCAAAATACCAAGGCCAATAGGTACCAGTGTGAAGATCAGGAAAAAGGTAGATAATGAATATTTTTGAGTGATCTCATTGATCATACCGCCCATTGCACCGGCGGTTTTGTTACCGATGGCGATGGCCAGGTACCAGATGCCAAACATGACACCGATCATTCGGGCAGGTACCAGTTTACTCACATAGGATAATCCAACCGGAGAAAGACACAGCTCGCCCAAAGTATGGAACAGGTAAGCGAGAATCAGCCACAACATACTCACTTTTATAGCGGTATCTCCATTTACAATAGTAGACGCACCGTAAGCTAGTGAAGCAAAGCCGAGGCCCAATAAGGTCATGCCTATTCCGTATTTAACTGCTGCTGGTGGATTGTATTTGCTTTCCCAGATCTTCGAGACCAGGGGAGCGAAGGATATAATGAAGAAGGAGTTCAGAATTCCAAACCAGGATGCAGCAACTGTGGTCGTTTCTTTTTGAAACTCATTATTTAACATCCAGATCACTACTGCCCAAATGACAACAAAACTGCTTCCAAGGATAATATTTCCGATTGCAAATCTTTTGAAAGTTTGCTTAAATAACTTGAATAATACAAATGTGATGATACCGAGGGGCACAACAGTAAGCAAAGTATTTACAATTTTAAATGTTGCAGCGGTAGTACCGGTAAGATCACGTTGGGTAAATTTCTCAGAGAAGATAGTCATTGAACCACCGGCCTGTTCAAAAGAAGCCCAGAAGAAAACTGTAAAGAATGCAAAAATCGTTACGGCAATCAGGCGATCTCTTGTTATTTTTGAATACCGTATAATTCTACCAATTAAAAGAATCAAAAACAAGACTACTCCCGTTACAATGGTAAAACTTGGTCCTTCCATCCCCAATGCAGTAAAGGCCAGTAAATTGTTTCCGCTGATTTTAGAATACGGATCGTTTAATATCCATACCAGACCTAATAGTAGCGCTGAAACCATCAATACCACATCAAACTTTGTGAACGGTACACGTTTATCACCATCTTCATTACTGGCTTTTTTCAGGTTATCCTCGGCGGTAGGTTTTTTACCAACATCTCCAAAGATGCCTTGGGTGAAGTAAAATTGCAGCATACCAAAAAACATAAAGATACCAGCAAGGCCAAATCCCCAGCTCCAGCTTATCGTTTCACCAATGTAACCGCACAGCATGATGCCCAGGAATGCTCCTGCATTTACGCCCATATAAAAAATCGTATAAGCACCATCTTTCTTTTCAGGATGATCTTTATAGATATGCGACACGATGGACGTCATATTTGGTTTGAAGAAGCCATTGCCAAAGATCAGCAAGCCAATTCCAATATACAAAAAGGTTGGTGTCTCCAGTGCCATACTGGCATGGCCCATGGTCATCAGGAATGCACCGATCACAACTGCCCAGCGATAGCCAAGATATTTGTCGGCCAGATAACCACCCATTATAGTGGTTAAGTAAACCAGCGAAGTATATGTTCCATACAACGCTAACGCATTCTCCTCAGGCCAGTTCCATCCGCCTTTATCCAAACCGGAAATTAGAAACAATACCAATAGAGCTCTCATTCCGTAATATGAGAATCTCTCCCACATTTCGGTAAAAAAAAGGACGAACAATCCCGCTGGATGTCCGAGTACCTTATTCTCGAAAAAGTTATTTGGAGTATCCAAACTTTGTGTATTCATGTTAGTTAATTTGTGTGTAGTTATTTATAGTTTGTTAGTCAGTTTGACTCGCAAGATAGGTACATGCGGTCAAAGTCCCAAATTTTAAATTTTCTCGAAACAGCACTA
>JAPSHM010000037.1 GCA_031179845.1 Pedobacter sp. | reverse complement strand
GTCCATCTTCAGGACAAAAGGTTCCAGACTTCGAAGAGAATGGTTGTTTTTTTATATTAATTCTACACTCCTGCTTACAAACGCCGTTAATTCAGCCCCTGTTAACATCCCTTGAGTCAGCAAAGCCAAATCTACTGCCTGCTTGGCAAGAACAGCTTGTTCCTCTTCATTATCTGTTTTAATGATCTTTCCAATCAGCTTATGATTACCATTGATGGCAACTTTATAACTGTCAGGCATACTGCCATAAAAGCCCATGCCACCACCCATGGCAGCCATGTCTTTCATTCTGCGCATAAACTCATCCATCGTCACAGTAACCGGCAGTTCATCTGGATTTAAACCAACGATCTCTACGTGATAACCTGGCTTATTGATTGCTTTGTCAAATATCGCGGCCACTTGCTTAGCCTGCTCTTCTGTCAAAACAGATTCAACATGATCATCCTTATCAATCAATTTACTGGCAACACCCGAATCAACGCGTTTCAACGCAGTCTTTTCTAACTTTTGCTCTAAGTGTTGTACAAAATGATTGTCAATCGCCGAATTCATTAACAACACATCGTACTCCTTCTTATTGGCAGCTTGAATGAAACTATCTTGTTTAGCCGGATCATTCGCATAAATATAAACCACCTGGTCATTCTTATCCGTTTGATTGCCTTTTACCTTTTCATGATACTCCTCTAAGGTAAAGTGCTCATTCTTCGTATTGGTCAACAAGGCAAAATCCTTGGCTTTATCATTGAACTTTTCTTCACTTACCATTCCGTATTTCACGAATAGTCCGATATCATTCCATTTCTCTTCGTAACCTTTACGGTCCTTATTAAACAATTCCTGCAGCTTGTCAGCAACTTTTTTGGTGATATAGCTGTTGATCTTTCTAACATTACTATCCGCTTGTAAAAAGCTTCTCGATACGTTCAACGGAATATCCGGCGAGTCAATTACGCCATGCAGCAACATCAAAAACTCCGGAACAATGTCTTTAACCTCATCGGTGATGAAAACCTGACGCGAGAACAACTTGATCTTATTACGTTGCATTTCAAAATCATTCTTCAGCTTTGGAAAGTACAGTACTCCGGTTAGATTGAACGGATAATCTACGTTCAAATGGATCCAAAATAACGGATCTTCTGAAAAAGGATACAACTGCTTGTAAAAGTCAAGGTAGTCCTGGTCTGACAAATCAGCAGGCGCCTTTGTCCAGATTGGATTCGTTGTATTGATGATATTATCAACTTCAACACTTTTCGTCTTAGGCTTGCCTTCTTCATCTTCGCCATCAGGTTCCTGTTCAGTTTTGGTACCAAATTTAATAGGAACAGGCAAAAACTTACCATATTTATCCAGGATCTCTTCGATCTTTTGTTTGCTTAAAAACTCTTCCGACTCGGCGTTAATATGTAAAATGATGTCAGAACCTCTGGTTGTGCGGGTACCTGCAGTGATCTCATACTCGGTGCTGCCATCGCATACCCATCTCGCAGCTTCCGAGCCTTCCTGATAAGAAAGTGTCTGAATTTCGACCAGGTCAGCAACCATAAAGGCTGAATAAAAGCCCAAACCAAATTTACCAATGATTTCGTTGGCATCTTTGGCATCCTTGAACTTTTCAACAAACTCACTGGCACCAGAGAAAGCCACCTGGTTGATGTATTTCTTGATCTCTTCGGCAGTCATACCTAATCCATTATCAGAAATGGTAATGGTCTTTTTCTCTTCGTCTACCGCAACTTCCACAAGGGGATTGCCAAGTTCTCCGCTATATTGGCCAAGCGCCGCTAAACGTTTGATCTTTTGTACCGCATCAACGGCATTAGATACAAGTTCTCTTAAAAAGATCTCGTTATCTGAATACAGGAATTTCTTGATAATTGGAAAAATGTTCTCCGTGTGAATGGAAATACTTCCTTTTTCTTCTATGCTCATATGTAAACTTATTTTTTAAGTACATAACACTCTTATCAATGCTTATTCCAAAGTACAATTGTTGTCAAATTGACAGTTCTAATAAAATTATATTGAGGTGATATATTTCTGTGTACCTTTGCCTTTTTATGGAATACAACGTTCATAGTTTATCAAATGGCATCCGACTGCTTCACGTCCCATCAGCATCTGCAATATCTCATGCCTGCATTATTATAAATAGTGGATCCAGGGACGAATCGGAAGCGCAATCAGGTCTTGCACATTTCATTGAGCATTTGATCTTCAAGCGCACCGAGAAGAGGAATACCAATCAGATCCTGAACCGGCTGGAAAGTGTCGGTGCCGACTTAAATGCTTATACCACGAAAGAATATACCTGTATCCATGCATCTTTTCTTAACCCTTACCTGGACCGCACATTAGAACTTTTTAACGATATTGTTTTTCATTCCACATTCCCCGAAGATGAAATGGACAAAGAGAAAAGCGTCATACTTGATGAAATTTCGTCTTACCTCGACCAGCCCGAAGAGGCGATTTACGATGATTTCGAAGACCTGGTCTTCGCAGGTCATTCCTTAGGGCGCAATATCCTTGGTACTGAAGAAAGTGTTAGCAAAATCACCAAAAAAGACATCCATAAATTTATAAAGGACAATTATCACACCGATAAAATCGTGATCGCTGTGTTGGGTAACTATTCACTGAACAAGGTGGTTAAAATCGGCGCAAAGCATTATGCGGAGATTCCTGAAAACCTTTACCGTCCAAACAGAAATGCTCCCGTTAAAAATGCGACAGTGGTCCAAACATTTCAAAAACCCATACAACAGGCTCACGCGATGTTGGGCACACAGGCCTATTCCCTGCACCATCCCTATAAAACGGGCTTGCTGCTGTTGAATAACCTACTTGGTGGTACAGGAATGAGTTCAATTTTAAACTTAGAGATCAGGGAGAAACATGGCATCGCGTATACCATTGAAACAGGATACAGTCCCCTTAGCGATACCGGTATATTTACCCTATACTTCGGAACAGACAAAGAAAAAGTGAACAAAGCCTGGTCGCTTATACATAAAGAGTTTAAGAAAATAAAAGAGCACCCATTGAGCGAAGTCCAACTTCAAAAAGCAAAAAATAAGTTTATTGGACAGATTGCGCTGGGCGAAGAGAACAGAATTGGATTGATCATATCTATGGCTAAAAGCCTGATCGACTATGATAAAATTGACGATCTGGAAACCGTGTTCAAAAAGATCCAGGCGGTGAGTACCGAAGAAATGCGCAATATCGTGAACGAAATATTAGATGAAAGTAATCTAACTAAGCTAACCTTTTATCCTTTAGGCTAATATTCGTATTTTTGTACCACGTTCCATTGTGAGTTTAGCCAATTGAACGATCAACAAACCAAGATAACTCGTCAAACATTAATCAGCACTAACAAATTCAAATGAAATTACCCATTATAGCATACGGAGATCCTGTTCTTAAGAAAGTATGCACAGCTATTGAGGAAACCTATCCAAATCTGCAACAACTAATCACCAATATGTTCGACACGATGTACAATGCACATGGTGTTGGCCTGGCTGCGCCACAGATCGGCTTAGCCATACGCCTGTTTATTGTGGATACCGGCGCTGACGAAGGGGACAAAAATGCGTTTAAGAAAGTTTTCATCAATGCTGAGATTCTTGAAGAAACCGGAGAACCATGGGCATTTAATGAAGGCTGCCTGAGCATCCCTGATATAAGAGAAGATGTGATGCGCAAACCAAATATCCGGATCAGGTATTATGATGAAAATTGGGAACTACATGAGGAAGAGGTAACCGGAATGCCGGCGCGGGTCATACAACATGAATACGACCACATTGAAGGTAAGCTATTTACCGATACATTGAGTTTGCTGCGTAAAAGGATGCTGAAAAGTAAACTGGACGCGATATCAAAAGGTAATGTTAATGCCGACTATAAAATGCGTTTTCCGCAGCAAAGCAAAAAGCGGTGATCACTTAATGGTTAATTGCTCTCACTTCTGATCTTGTCGCCTTTGAAAATCGATTGCATCAGCTTACCCCATGCAAATGGGTTAAGCAAAGGATTAGTCTGAACCATGTTCTTGTTCAAAGCACGATCATGGTTTAGCCTATAATTGATGCTTTGAATTTCACCTCCGTCTCGTGGTAACGTCTGGATCAGACCGATCAGGCTTTCCGAAGACAGATTTCGTGCAGCAATTACATAATCATCGTCTGCAATTTTCATAGACATGAAGTCCCTTGTAAAGTCTTCAACGGTGGCCCATGGATAAACGCGGACAGTCGGCAGATTCACGATCTCCGCCTTCAGTTTGATCATTGCGGTGTATTTGTTATCCTTGACGTCTGTCGGAATGGGAAGGATCAAGTCTTTATATCCTACCGCCGAATACAAAATCGTATCGCCCGGATGGGCAATGAAAGAAAAGTAGCCTTTGTAATTAGCTGCATAACGTTGCTCCTTATTCGTCAAATTAGTAACGGTAACATAGGGCACGACGAAATTACTATCCACATCAGTGATTATCCCCGTAAATTGGATCAATGGCTTCTGCCTTGTAATTTGCTGAGCAAATACAGTAGAAGTGAAAAGAAACAATAATAGGGCTAACGGATACTTCATATGACAAAAATAGCGGTTAAATATAAAACGGCTAGTTAAATTGTGTTAAATCAGTTAAACCGGCTCAGCCAGGTTAATGGCTTCAACCGCAGTAATCTGAGGTACGGCTTTTAAAATCGCTTGCTCAATCCCTGCTTTCATGGTCATAAAACTCATTTTACAGGACCCACAGTTACCCAATAATCTCAATTTAACTACATTCTCTGCTGTAATCTCTTCTATAGCAACATCTCCGCCGTCCGCAATTAAATATGGTCGGATAGTTTCTAATGCCTGTTCTACTTGTTCTGTTAAATTCATTTTTGGTAAATTAAAATATAAAAATAGTCATTTTTTTCCTGACTTAAATCGTTAGGGAAAGATCCCCCGTTGTTTGTGCATTATTTATGGCGATTTGCTGCGCAACTCTACCGGCTATTTCGGCAAAAGCCAGGGCTATTTTATTTGTTTTGTCCATTGCTATTGGGGTTCCGCTGTCTCCCCCTTCTGTAATACCCTGTACAATCGGGATCTCGCCAAGAAAAGGCACAGAGAAGGAATTGGCCAACTGTTTGCCTCCGTCTTTACCAAAAATATAGTATTTATTTTCAGGTAATTCTGCAGGCGTGAAATAGGACATATTTTCAATTACACCCAATACTGGAATATTTATTCCCGGCATTCTAAACATAGCCAGACCTTTTCGGGTATCTGCCAACGCAACCTGCTGTGGAGTGGTCACAATTACGGCTCCTGCAATAGGGAAACTTTGCGTAATCGTGATATGTATATCGCCCGTGCCCGGAGGCAAATCTACGATCAAATAATCCAATTCGCCCCAATCAGCATCGTTAAACAGCTGCTTTACGGCATTGGAAGCCATTGGGCCACGCCAAGGCACTGGCTGGTCCGGATCCGCAAAAAAGCCTAAGGAAAGAAGTTTTATCCCATATTTCTCAATAGGCATAATTAAGGTTTTGCCATCTTCAGTTTCCCGGGCTCCCGGCTTTGCGCCAAGTAAACCAAACATGATGGGCACTGAAGGGCCGTAAATATCTGCATCTATTAACCCAACCTTCGCGCCATCGGCAGCCAGCGTAATCGCAAGATTACTGGCTACAGTCGATTTGCCAACGCCACCTTTACCGGAAGAGACCAGGATGATATTCTGGATCGCCTTAAGCTGTGTGGTATCCATCGGTTTAGTTACCCTGGAAGTGATATTTATCTCAATATCAGCGTCCTGGCTAACGAAATGCTTGACTGCATTTAAACATGCGTTCCTCAGCATGTCCTTCATCGGACAGGCAGGTGTGGTCAGTTCCAGGGTAAAACTTACCTGCAAACCGGTTACTTTCAAATCCTTGATCATGTTCAAGGTTACCAGATCCTTCTTAAGATCCGGATCTTCAACATTCCTCAAAGCGGCTAAAACTTGTTCTGGGCTAATTATCATTAGTCAAATTTAACAAAAGACCGCCACAATTAATTTTAAATGCCCCTTTTTATTGTAATTTTAACACGAAATAAACATTTGAAATTAACGTTAGCAATAAAATCTCTTTGATAGCATGCATCTTCCTAAAATTAACTTTCTTAAAAAACATATCAAGACCGGAGCATGGATTTTGGGAATCTTTTTACTTCTGCTGGTTATCGCAGGGGTTGTCGCTTATAACAAAAGAGAGGCCCTTTTAGAGAAAATGATGGCTAAAGCGATCGCTAAGGCAGACCAGGACTATGACTTGGATGTTGCCATAAGCGAATATGGCTTTAACGGTCTCAGCACGGTTCATATGAAAAACGTTACCGTTGTCCCAAAAAATCGGGATACCTTAACCACAATAAACGAAATCACCCTTGGTATCAAACTTTTACCGCTGATTTTTGGCAACGTGAAGCTTTCGCAGATTGATATGAACGTTGGCAAATTAAACATCGTTTTCAAGGATACGGTAAGTAATCTCGATTTCCTGCTCAAAAGGAAAAAAAATAATAAGGAAGAAAAAAAAAGCAAAACGGATTTGGCAGAACTTGCCAACAACCTGTTGAACCAGGTGTTGTACAAGATTCCGGATAACATGGAGATCAAAGATTTTCTCATCCGTGTGAACGACAACGATACCGCGAAACTTAATTTCCTAACCACTAAAGCGACCATAAACGATGGCGAGCTCAACTCAACAATCCTGGTGAATGGAACAGAGTCCACCTGGCACATTAACGGTACGGTAAAACCAGGAAAAAAACAATTGAACCTGAAGCTCTTTGCCGACAATAAGCGAGTGAAACTTCCTTATCTGGAAAACAAGCTGCACGTGAAATTTAGCTTCGATACCGTACAAACAGAAATGAAAAACGCCAGCTTTAGTGGTGATGATTATAAAATATCGGGTTCCTGGTCGGTCAAAAATCTACTCTTCAATCACCCTAAGATTGCAGCTAATGACATCATAGTAAAAGATGTTAGGATAGATGCCGATATGCTCGTAGGGAAAAACTTCATTGCCCTGGACAGCTCTTCAACGGTGTTCCTAAGAAAAGCATCCATTCACCCGTATTTTAAATATACCCTTGGTCCAAACAAAATATACGAAATAAAATTACATGCACCAGAGCAAGGCGCCCAGGAGATACTAAGCGCCTTTCCACAGGGATTGTTTGAGTCACTCGATGGCATGCAGGTTAGTGGAAAAATTCGCTATGACCTTAATTTTCACCTGGACACTTCCCTTCCGGATAGTGTGAAGTTTTATTCGGCACTAACTCCGATCAACTTTAAGATTCTGAGATTCGGAAAGACAGATCTGCAAAAAGTAAACAAGCCCTTCGTTTATACGCCATATGAACGCGGCAAGCCTATGCGCGACATTTTTATAGGTCCGGGTAATTCAAATTACACCCCGCTATCTGAGGTATCCAGCAATTATAAAAATGCGATACTTACCTCCGAAGACCCTTCTTTCTTTACGCACAAAGGCTTTGTGATGGAATCGATCCGCAAATCGATCGCCGTAAATTTTAAAGCTAAGAAATTTGTAAGAGGTGGTAGTACCATATCCATGCAGTTTGTCAAAAATATTTTTTTAAGCAGGCAAAAAACTTTGTCGCGCAAAGCAGAAGAGATTCTGATCGTATGGCTTATAGAGAACAATCGCCTGGTTAGCAAAAACCGCTTATTGGAAGTTTATTTCAACATCATAGAAATGGGGCCGAACATCTATGGAATTGGGGAGGCCTCAAGATATTATTTCGGAAAGAAACCGTCAGACCTGAATATTGGAGAAGGGATCTTTCTTGCTAACATCGTCCCAAGGCCAAAAATAGCGATGTACAAGTTCAAAGACAATGGTAACCTTAAAGACTACCTTTACCCTTATTTTAAATTTATTGGAAAGATTATGGCCGGAAGGGGGCTTACGCCTCCAGATAGCAATGGATACGGCTTTTACAACGTACAGCTGCGTGAAGGATTACGGAAATATCTCCTGCCAGACTCTACAACAATTGACACCAATGATTTTGACGATGACCCACTACCGGCTATTGAAACTCAGGACGCTTCAAAAGACTTGTTCGACCGACTGTTTGGAAAGAAAAAAAGAGATTCTGTAGGCGCGTCGTCAATCAAAGCAGACACCGTTAAAACAAAAAAGGAATTAAGGCAGGAACGTCGTGAACGTCGAAAAAAAGAAAGAGAACTGGAAACGATCATACAGCCTTAACCACATCATTACATGAACACTATTCAAATCGAAGATAAAACGTTTGAAATTCTTTTGGAGAATGACAACATCAGTAAACGCACCCGATTAATCGGCATACAGATCAATGTTGATTATGAGAACAGGTGTCCTATATTCATCGGCGTATTAAATGGCAGCTTTCTTTTTATGGCCGACCTCTTGCGGGAGATCGAAATCCCCTGTGAAATCGGTTTCATACAAGTTTCTTCCTATACTGGCGCGGAAAGCAGTGGAAAAATAAGAGAAACATTCGGACTGCCGAAGAACCTTCACAACCGGGATGTTATCATTGTCGAAGACATCGTAGACACAGGCTATACTTTAAACTATGTTGTAGGCGAAGTCATAAAGCAAGCGCCCGCTTCGATAAGCGTCTGTACTTTATTATTCAAGCCAGCTGCGTTGAAGAAACCCATAGAAGAACTTGAATACGTGGGATTTGAAATTGAAAACGAATTTGTTGTGGGATACGGTTTAGATTATAATGGCCTGGGTAGAAATTTAAAAGATATCTACCGCGAAAAAACTGTTGCCACGCCTTTACCTTAATGTAATTTTTTTTTCACAGTTTTGTAAAAAAATAAACACTCTATACGAATGACCATACACAAGGAAGGCTACACTACCATTGCATTATCTTTAATTTTTATTTTTATCCTAAACGCTTTTATCGACTATAGATATGCTGATGTAACCTGGTTACGGTGGTTAACCTATATTCTCTCTTTTGCGCTTTTTATCATTGTCTTACAATTTTTCAGGAATCCATCCCGCTCCTTTACCAGCCACGATCTATCGGTTATTTGTCCGGCAGATGGAAAAGTAGTCGTAATCGAAGAAACTGAAGAGGGCGAATATTTCAAAGATAAAAGGTTACAGGTGTCTATATTCATGTCGCCGATCAACGTACACATCAACAGAAATCCTATTTCCGGAATTGTTAAATTCTTCAAATATCATCCGGGCAAATACTTAGCGGCCTGGAACCCTAAATCTTCCACCGAGAACGAAAGAACTACGATCGTAGTAGCGCATAAAAATGGCACACCTGTCTTATTTAGACAGATCGCAGGTGCGCTGGCCAGACGAATAGTATGGTATGTGAAAGAAGGGGATGTTGTTGAGCAAACCAAAGAATTCGGCTTCATTAAGTTCGGTTCAAGAGTTGATGTTTTCTTGCCCTTGGGCACAAAAGTAAACGTAAAGCTCAATGAAGTTGTAAAAGGCGGGATCACCGTTCTTGCAGAACTTTCCTAAGCAGCATCAAGATATCCATAGAAAAGGCCCGGTAGATCCGGGCCTTTTTTTTATGCTGATTTTATTGCCGATAGTAATTCGGTAATGCCCGGCCAAATTGCCGAAAGCATGAAATCTCCAATGATGCTAAACCAATTGTTTTAACGCAAGTTCAAACGCATTTTTAGACAGCTGTCTGCGATCCGGGCTGACTTCATGAACAGCTTTCATCGCTTTATAAATAACCTTTGAAGCATCTGAGAATATCGCATCATCACTCATCTCCACATTTCTTTGCATCAGATAAGCAAATACCCTTGCCATCCCGCAGTTTGATATGAAGTCAGGAATAACCGCAACATGATCATCAACGTGCTCCATAATGCTTCCAAAGAAGATTTCCTTATCGGCAAAAGGAACGTTTGCACCGCATGCAATTACCTCCAGCCCTCCAGTGATCAACTGATCAACTTCAGTCCGCTGTACAAGCCGTGAAGCCGCAGCAGGGACAAAGATCTCTGCACCCACATTCCAAATCTGTTTACTGGCTTCTTCAAAGGAGATCAGATCAGGTGCAACCAGGGTATTCCCAACCCTATCGTTAAATAGGCTAAGGATTTCTTCTTTTGAAAAGCCATCTTCTCTGATCAATCCACCAACGCGGTCAATGATGCCAACGACCTTGACACCGTTTTGTGCCAGGTAATATCCGGCAGCGGCAGCCACATTTCCCCAGCCTTGTATAATGGCGCGTTTGCCCGACAGATCGCCACCCCATATGCCATAAAAGTGAGCAATGGATTCCGCTACTCCATAGCCAGTGATCATATCAGCAACTTTATATTTTCTTTTGACATCAGGCGTGTAATTCAAATCCTCCAGCACCTTAGAAACACCATAGCGCAACTGCCCGATCTGGTGAATCCGTTCGTTTTCTCTAGCCTGGTAATGCCCGCTGATCACGCCTTCCTGGGGATGCCACAATCCGTAATCCTCTGTAATTGGAATTACTTCATGGATTTCGTCAATATTTAAATCTCCTCCGGTACCATAATAATTCTTCAACAATGGCATCACAGCTTTGTACCAACGCTCCAATACCTCTTTTTTTCTCGGATCAGCAGGATCAAAGTTTATACCCGACTTGGCACCACCTATCGGTGGACCTGATACCGTAAACTTTACTTCCATCGTTTTTGCTAAAGATTCCACCTCTCTCTTGTCCAAACCCTTCCGCATGCGCGTACCACCACCGGCGGCTCCCCCACGAAGTGAATTGATCACGACCCAACCCTCTGCCTCAGATTCCTTGTCCTTCCAC
Organism: Pedobacter sp.; assembly: GCA_031179845.1. Taxonomy (GTDB): domain Bacteria; phylum Bacteroidota; class Bacteroidia; order Sphingobacteriales; family Sphingobacteriaceae; genus Pedobacter. The sequence goes on along the minus strand of JAPSHM010000037.1, from coordinate 10,218 downwards.
TCAAATACGATCTCCGGCCGCTTCTCCTCGAATTTTTTTAACAGTTCTTTCATTATTATATTAAGTTAGTTGGCGCAAAGATAAACAAACAAAAAAACCCCACCGATATGATCGGTGAGGTTAATATATTTTTTTTAAAAGAATTAGATTCTTTTAGACTTGATACGAGCTGCTTTACCAGTTAACTCACGTAGATAAAATAGTTTCGCTCTACGAACCTTACCGTGGCTGTTTACATCGATCTTAGCGATGTTAGGAGAGTTGATAGGGAATATACGCTCTACACCTACACCATTAGACATCTTACGAACCGTAAACGTTTCGTTAGCGCCTACGCTATTACGTTGTAATACTACGCCTTGGTAAATTTGAATACGTTCTTTATTACCTTCGCGAATTTTATAGTGAACACTCACTGTATCTCCTGATTTGAATGCAGGAAACTCATTTTTTGCGATTACCTGCTCTTCAACAAATTTTACTAAATCCATGATTTTAAGCTATTAAGCCGACTTTTTGTTGTTTAAAATCGGACTGCAATATTAGGAATTTTATTTTAATAATAAAAGTGTTTTTTGAATTTTTCCACATTCTTTAAGATATCCACGTATTTCGCGTAAGCCGCACTGCTTCAAGAACCATTACCAAATAAATGGTGCAGTCACAAAAAACCGGGCTGTTGTTGCCACCGACCGAGGTTCATCTCCAATTGCCACATCTGATCAGGCAAATATCAAGCCTGCCTCTTCTTTCTTCTCTTATGTATAAGTGTTTTAAGATCCGTCCCTACAATTACCGAATTTTCCAGACCTCCTCTTTTGGTATTAAATAGAATTTCCATCTTTCTTAGAATGGCATAAGGAATGTCACTATCAGAGTCGATCTCTATATTTCGATAATTATGGAATGTATTTAACGATATAGACAGCTCTTCTGGGATGATCTTTCTGGCAGCAGTGTATTCCACAACATTTAACTGGTATAAATAGTCATTGATTTTGTATTTGTACATTTTATGAAAATAAGAGTAAGCGCTTCGACTGTTTGAATAGAGTTACTTCCGCCAGCTGTCTTGCTGTAAAAGTTCCTTCAAAGATTTACATGGGGTTTCTTTGTTGATCAGTTCCCCAACCTGCATCTCAAATAACTTCTCAATAAGCGCAACTTTTTCATACGGGATGTCTTGTTTATCATCAGATAAAATATTCCGGTAATTGTGAAAAGTATTTAGTGAAATGCCTAATACTCTGGGAATGATCTTTACCGCTTCTCTGTACTGAGGCATTGGTAGCCGCAATAAAAAATCATCAATCTTGTATTTCCTTAACTTGTCCCTCATAAAATACTCATTTAGTTAGTATTCGCCTGTTTGTTTTTTGCACAGCAAAAACAAAAAGAAGTGCATAATTTTTAATGTGAATCTACTGAAAATTTCAAGCATCACCCCAAATTGTACGCAATTATTTTTGCAAAAACCGCGAGTTTAGCAACGCAGAAACAAATCCATGCCCTTTTAGACTAGGAATAAAATAAACTTTAAACTAAAAATATTGGTAACGAAAAGAAATTAATCTTCCAACAGGTCGGGCCTGCGGGTCTGCGTACGGATCAGCGCTTGCTCATGTCGCCATTCATTGATTTTAGCTTCATGACCACTAAGTAGAACATCAGGCACTTTATGACCCTGCCAGTCGGCCGGCCTCGTGTAAACCGGTGCATCAAGCAATTCTCCTTGAAAACTATCCGATAGCGCGGAAGTCTCATCGTTCAACACGCCTGGAATCAAGCGCACAATGGCATCAACAAGCACCGCTGCCGGCAGTTCACCGCCAGAAAGCACATAATCTCCTATGGAGATCTCCCTGGTCACAAAAAGATCCCTGATGCGTTGATCTATTCCTTTGTAATGCCCGCAAAGGATCATGATGTTACCTTTCCCAGACAGCTCATTTGCAATCGTCTGGTTAAACGTTTCTCCATCCGGACTCATGAAGATAACCTCATCGTATTCGCGTTTTTCCTTGAGCGACTCAATACAGCTGGCAAAGGGCGCAATTGACATGACCATTCCACTGCCACCGCCGTAGGGATAATCATCTACACTCTTCTGCCTGTTCGTGGCATAGTCTCTTAAATTATGAACAACAATTTCAGCGATCCCTTTTTTCTGAGCCCGTTGGAGTATTGAATGGGCAAAAGGACTTACCAGTAGATCAGGTAAAACAGATATAATATCAAAACGCATCCTGTAAATTTAAATTAATTTGATAGATAGATATCAAGCAAACCCTCCGGTAAGTTAACCGTAAGCGTCTCTTCCGCTTCATCAATCTCTATGATCATATCCTCGTTTAAAGGAAACATGATTTCCGTTCCGTGGTATAAAACGGTCGCTACAAACTGTTGCGGATATTCATTTACCTCAATGATCTCACCGAGCTCTCCATGCGTTTCATCCGAAACGATGAAACCTTTCAGGTCGTTATAGTGAAAATCGTCTGCTGAGCGGTCCGGCTTTTTCGACAAAGGAAGGTAGATCTTTTTCTTAACCAAGGCTTGGGCTTTGTCTATATGATCAACATCGTCAAAATAAAAATTACCCGTGTTGTTGTTTTGTAACTTACAGGAAGACACAAAAAACGGCACCATTTTACCATTGATCTCTGCAAACACGACATCAAGATCCAGCAATTCAGGCTCATCATATTCAAAAAACAATTGAACTTCGCCCTTCAATCCCTTCGTCTTGGTAATATATCCTATATAAAACGCTTCTTCCTGTGTCATAAATACCTATAATAAAAAATAGCGAAGGATTCATTCTCATGAATTTCTTCGCTATCATTCCACATAATGAAAAACTATGCTTCGTCTTTTTTGCCTTCTTCAGTTGCAGGTGCAGCTTCTTCAGTCGCCGGAGCAGCTTCTTCAACAGCAGCTTCAGCTACAGGAGCCTCAGCAGTTTCTTCAACAGCTACTTCTTCTTCAGCAACAACTTCTTCTACTACTGGTGCATTTTTAATTGCAAGAGCAGCAGCACGATCTGCATTTTTCTTAGTTTCAGCAGCTAAAGCAGCTTTTCTAACGTCATCTTTAGATTTCGTCAAGCTATCTTTTTTGCCTTCAATCTGACCGTCTTTCGCGCTTAACCATTCTGCAAATTTAGCCTCAGCTTGTTCAGCAGTTAATGCGCCTTTTTTAACACCACCTTCTAAGTGTTTTTTGTACAAAACACCTTTGTAAGAAAGGATAGCACGACAAGTATCCGTAGGTTCAGCACCTTTGTTTACCCAGTCTAAAGTTTTATCGAAATTAAGGTCGATAGTTGCAGGATTGGTGTTTGGGTTGTAAGAACCTAAACGCTCAATGAATTTACCATCTCTTGGTGAACGGGAATCCGCTACCACTACGTGGAAAAAAGGTTTCCCTTTCTTACCGAATCTTTGCAATCTGATTTTAGTTGCCATTTCTTCTTTTGTTTATGTATTCAACATAGTTCCCGGAGCTACATGCTTGCGGGGCTGCAAAAGTAATTAAAATACTATTGATTAACAAGATGCATCTATTTTAATTAATGATCAGCGCCATTTAGGCTTCAAATTGCGCGCTATCCCCTATCATGCCCTGTAACATTTGCCCGCCACAGCTGTCAAAACCTAAAACAACCGATTATGCTTATTACCACAACAAACAGTATTGAAGGCAAAAAAGTAGTCAAGTACCTTGGCCTTGTAAGCGGCGAAACCATTATCGGCGCAAATATTTTCAAAGACTTCTTTGCAGGAATCCGCGACATCGTAGGAGGAAGATCCAACTCCTATGAACAAGTATTAAGGGAAGGCAAGAACACTGCACTCAACGAAATGCAGCAATTTGCAGCCGCATTGGGTGCTAACGCAATTATTGGAGTAGACCTCGACTACGAAACGGTAGGTACTGGTGGCAGTATGCTTATGGTTGCCGCAACAGGAACAGCCGTTGTCATAGAATAAAAAAAGGCCGGTATCGACATGCTGTCAAAACCGGCCTTTACTCCTTATGTTTTCTATTAAAGTGACAAAATCTCCACCAGCTTTAGCCATGCCGGGCTTACTTCCTGCACATCTATATGTTTGATGGCATGGTCAAAAGGTGTAAACACAATTTCACGGTTTACCTGCCCAACCATCACACCAGTCTGCCCGTGTAAAACACCTTCTACAGCCGCAACGCCAAATCGGCTTGCCAATACCCGGTCCATACAACTTGGTTTTCCTCCACGCTGAATATGCCCCAGCACAGAGATCCTGATATCATAATTTGGAAATCTTTGTTTCAATACCTCACCTACATTGAAAGCCCCGCCAACTTCATCTCCTTCAGCAACCACTACAATCTTAGAGGATTTATCTTTACGCCCACTTTCCAGCCTGGTGATTAACCCATCAACGCCCATATTTGCTTCAGGAATTAAGATCGCTTCAGCACCCACACCAATTCCGCTCCTTAAGGCAATTAAGCCAGAATCCCGTCCCATAACTTCTACGATAAATAACCTGTCATGCGATTCTGCCGTATCACGGATCTTATCCACAGCGTTCACAACAGTATTGATCGCCGTATCATAGCCAATGGTAAAATCCGTCCCCTGTAAATCGTTATCTATGGTTCCCGGTAATCCGACAACGGGGAAATCAAATTCGCTTGTAAATAGATTTGCTCCTGTAAAAGTTCCATCACCACCAATTACGATCAGGGCATCTACCTCATGGCTTTTCAATTGTTCATAGGCTTGTTCACGACCCGCTCTCGTACGAAAAGCATCACTGCGCGCAGTTTTCAGAATTGTTCCGCCCCTTTGAATAATATTGGCTACAGATTTTCTATCCATCTCGATAAAATCTCCATGAATCAGACCTTCATAACCTCTTAGAATACCCGTAACCTTTAAATCATAATAAATCCCTGCCCTAACAACTGCCCTAATGGCAGCATTCATTCCAGGTGCATCTCCACCTGAAGTTAATACACCAATATTTTTAATCTTATTCATTTAGTCTTGTGCCGGTTTAACTTCGTTACTACCAAGCCGTGAAAATAGCTATAATCTTTAAATGTTCTCTAAAAATTCTACTTCTTTAAAATTATACTGCTTTTCCATCGATCCCGATGAGATCACAAGCTGCCCTGTTTCCGTGACGCCAGTGATCTTTCCAGCAAACGTTTGTCCGAAATGGCTATATAGCCCGTTTTTTCCAAATCGATACAAACCGCTGAGGTAGTTTTGTTGCAGATTATCTAAATTTCCTATCTTCAATTTCATGTATTGCACCTCGATATGGCTACATATAGCCCCTAAAAGCTCGATCAGATTAACATCCAGTTGTAAAATTTTCTGAATCGATGTGGCTCTATTCTGCAGGGCTGCGTTAAAATTCATTTGATTTACATTGATCCCAATACCAATAATACTTGCCTTGAAAGTTAGTCCCGACAACATGTTTTCGATTAAGATGCCACCCAACTTCTGACATCCGTAATAAAGGTCATTTGGCCATTTAACTTTAAGCTGATCGCCGAGATAATTTGACAGCGCATCTCTGATTCCGATGCTTACGGCCATATTAAGAAGGAATTGCTTACCAATAGGTAAAAAAGAAGGACATAAATAAATGCTAAAGGTCAGGTTTTTTCCCGCCTCCGAATGCCAGGCGTTTTCCTGCTGACCCCTACCTGCAAACTGGTGATCTGCCATAATAACAGTTCCTTCGGCTAATGGCGCGGAATTTGACACCATTGATTTTAAATAGTTATTCGTAGAATCAACGTCAGATAATCTGATCAAATTTTGACCAACAAATAATGTGGAAAAAGTGTTATTTTGCAAGTGTTGATTGTATATTTGTTTATCAAAATTAAAACATTTTAATGGTAAAAAAGAAAATAGGAAACCTTTCTACATACCTCTCAGAGATAGCTGTACTTGGCATCCAGGAAAAAAAAGGAAATGATATCGTAAGGTTAGATCTAAGAGAACTAAACAGTTCTGTTTCAGATTACTTTATCATCTGCAACGCAGACTCACACACACAGGTAAAAGCAATCGCCGATAGCGTTGAAGAGGAAATTTATAAAAAGACACAAACTAATCCATGGAGAAAAGAAGGTCTCGATCACGCAGACTGGATTATTCTCGATTACTTTGATGTAGTTGTTCACATATTTAAAACTGAAAAGCGCGAGTTTTATGGGATTGAAGACCTATGGGGAGATGCCCAGTCGACTTCCTACCAGAGCGCTTAATCACTCAATCCATTCCATTTGACAATGAAAGAGAATCAAAATACAAAACCCAAATTAATAAAGAGAATTCCAAACATCCCTAAAAAGCCTCAAAAAGGTTCGAAGTTTAACATCTTTTGGGTATACGCTGCAATTATCTTAGGCCTCATCCTGTTACAGTTCATGTTTAGCGGAGAAACCGCTAAGACAATTTCCTACCGCACATTTGAGAAGGAAATGCTGATTCCAGGTGATGTAGAGAAAATAATCGCCTACAAACATGAAGATGTGATCCGAGCCGAAGTCTACATCAAAAAAGACAGGCTTAAAGACCCTAAATACAAACCGTATCTAAGTAAGAACAACTTTGGAAACACAGACGGTCCGATCGTTTACTTCAACGCCGGGACAATGGATGGTTTGGACGACGATTTGAAAGAATCCCAAAGTACCATCCCGCCAGATCAGCAGATTCGGGCTGAAAAGCAAACCAGGCAAAGTTCATTCAATTCTTGGTTCCTAACTATAATCCTGCCAGTTCTGTTGTTTATCGGCTTCTGGATCTTTATCATGCGCCGTATGGGCGGTGGTGCCGGAGGTGGTGGTGGCCAAATCTTCAATATCGGTAAATCAAAAGCAACATTATTTGACAAAGAAAGTCAGGTAAATGTGACTTTCAATGACGTAGCCGGACTTGAAGAAGCCAAACAGGAGGTTATGGAAATTGTAGATTTCCTTAAAAATCCTAAGAAATACACCAATTTAGGCGGAAAGATTCCTAAAGGCGCATTGTTGGTAGGTTCTCCTGGAACAGGTAAAACCTTGCTCGCAAAAGCGGTAGCAGGCGAGGCACAAGTGCCTTTCTTCTCCCTATCCGGATCAGATTTCGTAGAGATGTTTGTCGGAGTCGGCGCTTCACGTGTTCGTGACTTGTTCAAACAGGCCAAAGATAAAGCCCCATGTATCATCTTTATAGACGAGGTTGACGCAATTGGTCGTGCCCGTGGAAAGAACAGCATGATGGGCGGTAATGACGAACGGGAAAATACCCTAAATCAGTTACTGGTTGAAATGGATGGTTTTGGAACCGATTCAGGTATCATTATCCTCGCAGCAACCAACCGTCCTGACGTTTTGGACACTGCTTTATTGAGACCAGGACGTTTTGACAGACAGATCTCCATCGATAAACCAGATTTAGTTGGTCGTGAGCAAATCTTTAAAGTTCACCTTAAGCCCATCAAAACCGATAAAGTTGTAGACGCTAAAAAGCTGTCCGCACAAACTCCCGGATTTGCTGGTGCCGAGATTGCCAACGTTTGTAATGAAGCTGCGTTGATCGCCGCACGTCGCAATAAAGACTTTGTTGACATGCAGGATTTTCAGGACGCAATTGACCGTGTGATCGGTGGACTGGAGAAGAAAAATAAGATCATTTCACCTGAAGAAAAACGAATCGTTGCTTACCATGAAGCTGGGCACGCTATCGCCGGCTGGTTCCTGGAACATGCTGATCCATTGGTTAAAGTATCAATTGTTCCACGTGGTGTTGCTGCCCTTGGGTATGCACAATATCTGCCTAAAGAACAGTTCCTTTATACCACAGAACAACTTACTGATGGGATGTGCATGACCATGGGTGGACGTGCCGCAGAAGACATTGTCTTTGGTAAGATCTCCACAGGAGCACAGAACGATTTGGAAAGAATTACCAAGCTGTCCTATGCAATGGTGACCATCTATGGTATGAACAGCACCATAGGTAACGTTTCCTTCCATGATCCACAAAACGAGTATAACTTCAATAAGCCATATTCAGAAAAAACTTCTGAAATGATTGACAATGAAGTACGCTTGCTGATCGGTCAGGTATATACCAGAACGAAAGAATTGCTAACAGAAAAACGTGACGGTCTGGAAAAACTTGCTCAGAAATTAATCGAGAAAGAGATCCTTTTCCAGGCTGACCTGGAAGAAATATTAGGTAAGCGTCCATTTGATAACCGCACTACATACGACGAGTTCGTAAATGGCACCGGAGATCAGAAGCCTGCCGCCGAAGGATTAATTCACGATGGTGTAGGCCAACCGACTGATCCCGCAACATTGATAGATCCGGCAAAAACAGATTCTTAATTACATATTTATGGAGCTGCCGTTTCCGAAAGGATCCGGCAGCAAATCCATTTTTTTATGCAGGAAAACATTTCTTCAAAAGAGTTCATGCTAAAAAAGATAAGAAAAGCCCTTCTGGAAAGACGGGATAACCCTTATCCAAATTTAGAAGATACCCCTCTATATGTTGAGCAACCTGATGACAGGGAGTACCCTGAAGTCCTATTTGCAGAACAACTCACCGCAGTCTCAGGCAACTTCATCTACTGCGAAAACGGAATTGAATTTATTGAAAATATCCTTCAGCTGGCCGAAAAGTTCAACTGGAGAAAGATTTATTGCTGGGAGCCTGAGTTGCAGGACTTGCTGGCTGCTTACGAATTTCCCTTTTACCAGACGGATAAAGACTTTGAAATGGCTGAGGTAGGCATTACCCTTTGTGAAGCGTTAATTGCCCGCAACGGCTCTGTAATGGTCTCTAATCGGAACGCAGCAGGCAGAAGGTTGAGTATCTTCCCACATCACCACATCGTAATTGCACGCACCGGACAAATGGTAATGGACCTGAAAGACGCTTTCAAGATGCTGAAAGAAAAATATGGAAATGAAATTCCAAGCATGATCAGCACCATCACCGGACCCAGCAGAACGGCCGATATTGAGAAAACTTTGGTCCTGGGCGCTCATGGTCCGAAGGAATTATTTGTATTTTTACTTGAAGATTTTTCATAATCTAATTTATTTATCATAATTTTATACTGTACACCAAAACAGTATCTGGTTCAAAATGGGCATTAAAACAAACTTACACTCAGTTATTACGGGTACCGGCAGTTATATTCCGGAAAATGTTATCTCAGGAAATGCCTTTTTAAACGCAACGTTTTATGATAACGGCGTCAGGCTTGAGAAAGAAAACAGTGAAATCATCGCTAAGTTCACCGAGATCACAGAAATTAAGGAGCGACGTTATATCCATGATGAACAGTTGAACAGTCACATTGCTTCCATTGCAGCGCAACGGGCAATTGAGGATGCCGGAATCGATAAGGAAAGTTTGGACCATATCATTTTCTGCCACAACTTCGGAGACATTACCTTTGGTAGTAACCGTATGGATTTTCTTCCATCACTTGCCGCAAAAGTTAAACAGGAACTTCAAATACAGAATCCGGAATGCGTTGCGTACGACCTGATCTTTGGTTGTCCGGGTTGGGTTCAAGGCGCCATTCAAGCGAACTACCTGATCCAAAGTGGCGATGCCAGACGGGTGCTAGTGATCGGCGCAGAAACACTATCGAGAATTATCGATGCCCATGACCGCGACAGCATGATATTTTCTGATGGGGCCGCAGCCGTGATCTTTGAAGCACAGCAAGATGAGGCTCCTCTTGGTATAATTGCTCATAAAACACAAACTTATGCCGCTACCCATGGCTCTCTATTATTCATGGCAAAAAGCAATAATCCAGACGAGCAAAGCGGCAATATGTACATGAAAATGAATGGCCGAAAATTGTACGAATTTGCTGTATCAAATGTTCCTCAAGTCGTGAAAGCGACCATAGATAAGGCTGGAATCAGCATTTCGGATATCAAGACCGTGTTTATTCACCAGGCGAATGGAAAAATGGATAATGCCATCATGAAACGTTTATTCAAGTTGTATGATTTGGACACGGTTCCTGAAAATCTAGTGCCAATGACCATCTCCTGGCTTGGTAACAGCTCTGTAGCAACCATACCAACACTTCTCGATCTTGTATTGAAAGGTCAGGTCGAAGGATATAAAGTGAATAAAGGCGATTACGCGATCTTTACTTCAGTAGGAGCAGGAATGCA
>JAPSHM010000267.1 GCA_031179845.1 Pedobacter sp. | reverse complement strand
ACCTGCACGTTCAGAAAGGACTGAACGTCAGCCAAACCTGAGTGGTGCTAAAAAAACACTTAGTTCAGGTAACAGAAGATGGGGAAAAAATAGTTAGATCAACCATCGTACATATTAACATAAAAAACCGCACCAAAAATGCGGTTTTTTATGTTCAAAACTGTTTAGATATTGAAGTAATCTGTAATACGGCAGGTTAGACAGATGCTCTTTAAGTTCTCAATTCCTTTACATCTCAACTGTCGTACCCTCTCACTTGTTAATTTGATCTTGAAGGCAATATCATCATGAGCCAACTGCGGAAATCCGTCAATACCAAAACAGTACTTCAAAATAATTCCCTGTTTTGTTGGTAACTTATTTACTGCTCTGCAAAGGTCTTTAGACAAAGAATCCCTGAATAACTGGTCCGTTGGACCAATGGAGTTTTGATCTGCTAAAGTATCTAAAATTGACAGTTCACTCTGGCTATTTAACTTTACATCGACAGATACAGCACTTCCTCCGTTATATAAGATCTCCGAAATCTTTTCTTCCGAAAGTCCAAGTTCCTCGGCAAGCTCAGCAGGCGTTGGCGTCCGTTCCAATTCCTGTTCAAGTCTGACTGTAGCTTTCGAGATCCTTGTTAGGTCGTAGATTTGATTTCCAGGCAGCCTTACCATCCGCCTTTGATCCGCTATGGATTGAATAATGCATTGTCTGATCCAATAGACAGCAAATGAGATAAATTTGAATCCCTTCGTATGGTCAAACCGTTTAGCAGCTTTAATTAACCCAAAATTTCCTTCACTAATGAGGTCTGAAAGGCTGACACCTTTATTTTGGTACTGCTTGGCTACTGACACCACAAAACGAAGGTTGGTCTCAATCAGTCTTTCCAGTGCCCGTTCGTCACCATTTCTTGCCTTGAAAGCGAGGTCAACTTCTTCCTCATAATGTAGCAAATCAATGTGAGCGATGTCAACTAGGTACCTGGAAATACAATCGTCATTGCGATTCGTAATACTTTGCACTATTTTTAATTGTCTCATACTAAATTAGTAACGTTAATTAGTCGGGTTAATTTTTAAAATTATAACCAAATCTAAAAAGCCATTATGACAATTTACTATGCTCATTAACAATCCGTTATCCGCACTGATTAACCTTGATAACGCGATAGAATATTTTGTTTAGACTACTAAAATTTAAACTAACAGAATTTAATTTTATTTGCGAATTTTGCATTACAAGTCATCAGTTTCAATTATTTCACTATCAGAACCTTTAACATAAAAAAACGAGATCACAAAAAAAATGTAACCTCGTTTTTTAAAAATTTAATAACCTATTTTATGTTTCTGATGGTGATGATCCGCAACCAATGCATCACTTTCATGACCGGATAAGTCGGATCGAATTCAAACCAACGGGAAGCAAAGTTGGGGCTGTTGGGTTTTTTATGATGGTTGTTTTGAAACAACTCACCCAACATCAGAAAATCCAGTGGTAATGAGTTTTTACTATGATCATTGTTATCATGATTGGAATAACCATATTTATGACCACACCAGTTCACTATCGCGCCATGAAGCGGCCCCATCAAAAAATGAACAGGTAAGAGAAGAAAAACCCACCATACAGTTGCAAAAGTTACATAAAACCACACATAGAAGCCAATAAAAGCAATCCTGGTGATCCAGGAATCGCCGATTCTATCTATAATTGGCCAGGATGGGTAATTGTCCCTGAACTGCTCTTCGGGCTCTACATTGTATTTGGCATAATTCAAATAAATGTTCTTAGTCTGAATCATCATTCCCCATACGTCCTTTACAAAATGAGGCGAGTGAGGGTCTTTTTCCGTATCACTAAAGGCATGGTGCATCCGATGCAAGATCGCATAAGCTCTTGGATTCAAAAAAGACGAACCCTGAGCAAGAAAAGTGATCAGATAAAAGAATTTCTCCCAAAAAGGATTCATTTTAAACATCTTGTGGGATGCATAGCGATGCAAGAAGAATGTTTGAGAAAAAAGGGAAAGAAACCAATGTAAAAGGAAAAAGAAAAGAATAATCATATATACTATTAACGGATATTGTCTGTGTTGATATGTAGGTTACTAAAGAGATGACTTTCAGATGCCTTATCTTCCAAAATCATCTTGAACCCTAACGATATCATCTTCATCTGATGGATTCGTCGGATCGGTGTGTTGCCATATTTCAGAAACGATACCCCAGTCGTCCAATCCAATTAAGCGATGACGCTCGCCTTGTTTTAATTTGATCATTTGCGTAGGCGCAAGTTTTTGTACTTCACGTTGTTCATCCGTATCGCTGGTAATCACTCCTACCGTCCCGTTCACAACTTTCCAAATCTCTGCCCTGCGATGGTGATATTGCCAGGAAAGCCTGGTATTTGGCGCGACTATCAATATCTTAGGACTCAGTTTTCCTGATATTTTCAATTCATCAACGTTTAGCTTATCAAAGTATACATTAGCAAATTGCTGTGCTTGCTCTTCATCAATTACAAAAAAGCCACCCCAAGGACGGGTCTCATCCCGATTAACTACATTGAAGCCTTCAATTTTTAAGCGTTGCGCTACACTGTCGAATATTTCTTTTTTTTGATCTGACATTTCATTCTGTATTTATAATCTCCAAATATAATAATATCCGTGTAATTGGTGAGCGTGTTGCGATTAGTTCACATATAAACTGCTACCACAATTTGATAATGTTTGTTTAAATTTATGGAAAACAAGGAAATCATGGGGAGTTATCAACAGGAATGGAAAGAAAAGCTACAAAAAGATGAAGCTTTTGCAGATTGGAAAATCAGAAGCAGCGGCGGTGATCTTTTGATTCGGGTTCCGGAGGAGACAGACATGGACCTATTGAAAGTGCAATTTGCCGACCTCATATCTCCCATTGCCCCATTGGTTAAGTCGCCGAAAACGACGCTGAAATTCTATGTAGGAAATTCTGCAGAAGCTGACTTCATATTTACCCTGAATTGAACTATTACTAAAAAATAGTTAATTCGTTATTCTTTAATGGCTGTTGCGACCTCAATTGGTAAATCAGACTCTAATATATCCGCACCTTGTGCAAATGTTTCCCGATAGTTTTTTGCCCGTTCTCCAGCATCCGGCAACTTATCGTAGGTTGGCGCCGCGGAGATCATGCACATAACGCCTTTCGCGTGCAGCATATCAAACAATTCCTTGTTCTCTGGTTTGTTTGTCGGACCAACGTAGGCGATCATATTGCTCCATGGAATTCCAGCAGCCTCAAATTCATAAAATGCTTCTTTTGTCTTTACGAAAGCAGAAAACATCCAGTCTGGGTTATGATCATAATAAAATTTAGCCTGTGCTGCGTTGTGGACCGTTATCATAATGATATCATTTTTACATTCCGTTAGGATTTTCGCTGTTAAAGTTAATGGAACATCTTTTTTATCCAGGTTAACGACTGTTTTTCCTTTACTCCATAAAATAACCTCTTTTAGTGTCGGAATCTTATATTCAGTAACGTTTCCTCCCGGGTCTTTCAATCTGAGTTTTTGCAATTCTTCAAAGGTATAGTCAGACACCTTCCCATGTCCGGTGGTTGTCCGGTCAAGCGTCTCATCATGCATCAGGACAGCAACGCTGTCTTTAGTTAAACGCGGGTCTATTTCAAAAAAAGCTGGTGTGAATCGCAGGGTGTTTTCAAACGTTGCAATACAATTTTCAGGAAATCCTTTCACCATACCACCTCTGTGTCCGCTTATGATCGGTGTATTTGTTCCCTTATGCCGGAAATATTCTTTTAGCGCCTGTGTGTTTTTTATTTTCAGCACATGCAGTTGCTGTGCAGATGCAAAGAAACTGATACTTGAAACGCACAACATAGCTAGAAGTGCAACACCTGGTCTTTTAGAGAAGATCATTTTCATTTTGCTGGTCAATATTATTTTCTCAGCAAGGTACACATTACCGGATTACGATTCAAAATACGTTGTTTGAAATTGCAAGATGATCATCGGGTAATACTGAGCTGTAGGGCCTTACGATTCGCAGCAATGTCAGGCTACCCAAAAAGCAGAAAGCCGGAACAAATGTTCCGGCTTTCTGCTTTCTGCAACTGGTAATTTATTTTGCCAGAAACTTATTGATCCGATTAACGATATAATCAATATCAAAAGGTTTGCTAATGTAATCATCAGCCCCCGCAGCAATACTTTTGTCTTTATTTTTATCATTGGCGGACATTACAATAATCGGAATGTGTTTGGTAAACACATCAGTTTTCAAATCCGTGCAAATGTCAGTACCATCCCCATCGGGCAACATTACGTCTAATATAAATAAATCAGGAACGGAGTCCTTTAATTTAGTTTTTAGCTCACCAAACGATGATGAAAGCTGCAATTCATACCCTTCATCCTTTAGTAAAACGCCAATTATGTACCTGATATCCTCATCATCTTCAAGCACGTGAATTCTTTTGATCATAGTTAATTCTGTTTACGTTTTAATTCTGTTTTCTCACAGCAACAATTTTGCCATAAATTTAATTAAGTTAATTACAGTAGAAAATCTACGATCTAAACGGACTCATAAAGTTCAAAGCTAAATAAAGAAATTTGATATTATAATGAACCTGAAAATCTACTGTAACTGCACAATATAGCCCAATTAATTAAATAATTCAAAGCTGTATTTTGCAGTGCTCCAAAATTCATCAAGCGAAATTATTCTAGGTTTGAGGAATGATATCAACGAAGCCCAATCTTCCTTTTTATATACACTCGCCCCTGGCAAACTGGTATAAATGCGACTGATTTCTTTGCCGTATTCATTTACTTCTGAAAGTTCCCAAGTCCAGGTTTCGCCCAACTGAAATTCAAGAATATTTTTGAACTCCTTAAATTGTTCAAAGATCAGTTCTTTTATCTCTTTGTCAGGATGAGAAATTTCAATAGCGACGGAAGCCCCCTTTTGGTCTGCCTGCATTTTAAAAGATATGTGTTTGACACCTGTTCTATAATTGATCCAGTTGACCTTTTCCTGATCCGCAGAAAGATGGGGGGCTATATACTGACCAAATGCGGTCCAGAAAGCCTGCTTTAATTGTGATGCCTGATCTTTTGAATACATTAAAATTTGATAAACCGACTGAATTTACACATTAACGCTCAGAATAAGTGGAACGTCTGCCTTAACTCATGAAATTTTCAACATTTAATTTGCAGGGCTTCTAAATTTAGTTACTTTTGCCTCACTTTAATCATTTCGATAATCAAAGGGGATTTGGGGGATTAGCTCATTTGGCTAGAGCGCTTCGCTGGCAGTGAAGAGGTGATCGGTTCGAATCCGATATTCTCCACCAAAACCATTAATGCGTCTGATAATCAACGATTTAGTGAATTATCAGACGCTTACTTCGCCAACAGTCAGCCACACTTCTTATCTTTAGAGTATATGGCAACTCCTGACCTACCCTCCAGTTCCCAGATTAGTCAATAACGGCTGAATTCCTCACTTTACTAAAACGAGGTCGCTTCGATTACAATTAATTCTATATTAAGAAATATATTTTGGGCACTTAATTAATTTTCATTAACTAATTTTGTTAAAGTTGATCTGGAGAATAGCTATTTGATGTTTATCTTCACACTTAAACCAAACAACCTGTAAAAATGCAGAATGAGCAGTCTTTATTAAAAGCTATTGCTGAAGGAGATGTAAATGCTTTCAGTGAGCTTTTTTATGCGCACCATCAGCAACTC
>JAPSHM010000266.1 GCA_031179845.1 Pedobacter sp. | reverse complement strand
AACGGTTCACCTGTAGGTAAGCCGGCATCCTACTTTTATCTGATTCCAGTAAGCGATTCACAATGGGACAATACCTATAAATTCGATCCTTCTGCCGATAAAAAAGAGGTAAAAGTTGATGTTTTTCTTCAACCTGAATTCTATACCCACAAAATAACAGTTCTATAAATGCTCATCAGTGATAAAATTCGATAAAATGAAAAAGTTCTTGTTAGGCTTATTTACGATAGTGATTACTGTGACTGCAGCTTGCAGCAAAAGCAATACAGGCGATCCGGAGGAAAATGGCGGAAAACCACCTTTACCGCCTGTGGCACAGAAGAGCTATCTGGAACTTGCTAAAGAAACCCGCACGTTCATCAGTAATAATTTATTAACTTCCAGTTTTAGCTATCGGGTCAATACTACCACAAAAGCTAATGAATGTCATCAATGGTACAATGTCAGCCAAATCTATGCTGATGCGGCACTCTTTGTCGCTGGCGATGCAAGTGTTCTGCCTTATATGAATAATACTTTCCGGTTTATGGAAGGTTTTTGGGATCAGGCAGACCCAAACGGAGGATACTTTGCTGCTGTTAAATTGGACGGTACAGGGGCAGGGGGCGACAAATTTGTAGATGACAACGGTTTAACCGGTGTAGTTTACCTGGAAGCCTATGAAATCACCACAGGCGCAGACCGGGCAGCCTACCTTACAAAGGCTAAAGCTTGTGCGAACTGGTTAATCAATAGCGGACTGTGGGACAATACTTATGGTGGTGGTTTTTGGTGGAGCACTGCAAAGTCGGAAAAACCCTCGCAATCAAATGGACTGGCCATGCACCTTTTCGCTAAGCTCTATTTGGTAACAGGAGATGCCATTTACAAAGAGTGGGCGATTAAGGTAGACAACTGGTTACGCAATACCATGTTCGATTCCACAAGTGGTCTTTATATCTGGAGAATTAATGGACCAGGATCTGGCACCAGGCATTTTGAAAAGTTCACCTACGATAACGCAATTATGCTCGAAGCAAGCATTGTTTTCGGGCAGGCAATTAACGATCCTAAGTACCTGGCTAAAGCGAAGGCTATAGGAGATGCCATGAATATAATCTTGTGGAATTCCGCGTCTAAAGGTTATATCTTCAACACTGATCCAACTCAGAGCCGGGTTAATCCCGCCTGGTGCGGCTGGGGAACTCAGGGGATGATCAGGTTGTATGAACAAGATAAGGATGTAAAATGGCTCAATTATGCGCGTAATAACATCAACGCATTGAACAAAGCTACCAGAGATCCGAATACACATGCCTATTATTATTTCGCCAGCTTCAACGGAAACAATCGTTCTCCGGAAGTTGAGGGCGTAGATCAGGCATGGATGCAGAGAATCCAGGCACTAATGTCGACAATTGATAAATAACCTAACTTTGAGCTGATGCTCTTCTAAAATACAGTACATGAAAACTAAACTTAGCATTGTAAGCATTTTAATCATTTCCGTATTCACCAGCTGCCGTGTCCAGCAGCCAGATGTTTTGAAATATGTGAATCCGGAAATTGGTACCGCGCATAGTCGCTGGTTCTTTTATACACCAGCTGCCCTGCCTTATGGCATGGCCAAACTCGCACCGTCTACGGATGGTCACTATGGAAATGCCTCCGGATGGGAAGCAGTAGGGTATGATACCCGGCATAATTCTATTGAAGGCTTTGTACATTTTCACGAATGGCAGGTAGGTGGAGTAAGTTACATGCCTACTACCGGGGCACTTCAGATCAAGCCGGGCGAGCTTGATGGTACGGGAGCTGGATACCGATCAAGATTCGACAAAAAGAATCAAATCGCCGAACCCGGATATTATAAGGTTCTTCTGAATGACTATGGAATTACGGCAGAACTAACTGCTACTAAAAGAGTAGGGTTCCAGCGCTATAGCTTTCCCAAAAGCGAACAAGCGCACGTAATTCTGGATATCGGCAACAAGCAGGGGGAAAGTGATATCGTGACGGATGCCAGTATTAAAATGATTGATGATACCCATTTTGAAGGTTATGTAATGACGTATCCAAAGTATGTGAAGATCTACGATCCGGAAGGCAAAGTAGCGATGTACATCTATGGGGAGATTAGCAAAAAGCCGTCGAGTATTACTGCATTCAGCAACAATAAAGCTCCTGCTGAAGGAAACCAGGCAACTGGTGCAGGTGCCGGATTGGCGTTAAATTTTCAGACATCAGAAAACGAGATCATTGAGGTAAAGACCGGTCTGTCGTATACTTCCGTAGCTAATGCTAAAGGAAATTTTATTGCTGAAGCAACGGATTTAACCTTCGATCAGGCTAAAGCTGATGCGCAGGAAATATGGCAACAGGAACTCGGCCGTATTAAGGTGGAAGGTTCAAACGAGGAAGATAAAACAAAGTTCTATACCGGCCTTTTCCACGCGTTATTAGGTCGCGGTATCGCCAGCGATGTCAATGGCGCCTATCCGAAGCACCAGGCCAAAATTGGCCAATTACCGATACCAGGAACTACTGGGCTTAAAACTGAATTTATCAATACAGATGCCATATGGGGTGGTTTTTGGAACATTACACAGCTTTGGGCACTCAGTTATCCACAATGGTATAACAGTTTTGTAAGTACACAATTACAGTTCTATAAAGATAGGGGTTGGTTAAGTGACGGCATGGCGAACAGTCAGTACGTATCAGGTGTAGGTACTAACTTCGTTGGCCTGAGTATCGCTGCCGCCTATAATTCTGGTATTCGGGATTACGATGTGGACCTCGCCTATGAAGCCGTAAAAGGCAATGAATTGAATTATGTCAACAGGCCTGTAGGATCAGGAAAATTAGATACAAAAGCTTTTGTAGAAAAAGGTTATGTTCCCTTCTTCGAACAAACGGGCCGTGATTTCACAACAGATTCAACAGGGTCAAACTTCGCAGGTTCACATACCCTGGAATACAGTTTCAGTGCCTACGCGGCGGCACAAATGGCGAAAGCGTTGGGTAAAACAAACGATTACAATAAGTTTACTTCTTTGTCTAATGGCTGGAAACACCTTTTCAACCCTCAAAATAAACTCATACAGCCTAAGGATTTAAAAGGAAATTTCATTGAAAAGTTTGATCCATATCAACCTTGGAGGGGCTTTCAGGAAGGTAATTCAGTGCAGTATACCTTTTATGTACCGCACAATCCTGCAGGATTGATCGAGGCCATTGGCAAGGACAGTTTCAACAAAAGATTAGACAGTATATTTAACATTTCCGCGCAACAGGGATTTGGCGGAGGAAAAACAATTGACGCCTTCGCTGGGATCAACTCAATCTATAACCATGGTAACCAACCCAACCTTCACATCAGCTGGCTGTTTAATTTTTCAGGAAAACCATGGTTAACTCAAAAGTGGACAAGGCTCATCGGAAAGGATTTCTACGGCACCGGGCCAATTCATGGTTATGGCTACGGACAGGATGAAGATCAGGGACAATTAGGCTCCTGGTATGTTATAAATGCGTTAGGCTTATTTGACGTTAAAGGTTTTACTGATCAACGACCTATAATTGAGATTGGCAGTCCTTTATTTGATAAAGCGATCATTACACTAGGGGATGGGAACCTGCTGACCATCAATACCATTAACAATTCCACTGACAACCTATACATCCAATCTGCCAAGTTCAACGGACAAGTGTTGGATAATTGCTGGCTTTACCGGGATGAGCTGATGAAAGGAGGAACGCTGGAATTTGTGATGGGAAGCAGCCCAAATGAGAATTGGGGAACTAAAACTCCGCCACCTTCCAATCAAAATTAATAGTTAATTGCTGTCTTGTCCTTAATGGGCAAGACAGCTTTTGCAATAAGGATAACCATCTATCTCTTTGATTTATAGAAAACTGTTGTATCTTGGGTATAGAAATTGTGGGGGATTTCAGCATCATTAGATCAATATTATGAAGAATTCGAGAAGACATTTTCTGCAAAAACTAACAGGGACTGCGTTAGCAATGACTGTTATACCTCACCTTGGTCTGGCTAAGGCCTCGGGCATACCTGATGAACAACCCTATAACGGCCCGATATTGCGAGTAGCCATTATGGGTCTCGGTAGTTACGGATCAAGAGTGGCAGAAGCAATGCAAGCTTGTAAGAAAGCAAAGCTTGTCGGCGTGATCAGTGGTACGCCTTCGAAGATCAAAGACTGGCAAGCGAAGTATTCAATTCCTGAAAAGAACTGTTACAACTACGAAAACTTCGATAAGATAAAAGACAACCCAGATATTGATGCTGTTTATGTCATCACTCCGAATGCATTACACCATGACCAAACCATCAGGGTTGCTAAAGCTGGTAAACATGTCATCTGTGAGAAACCAATGGCACTGAACGCAAAAGAGGGACAGGAGATGATTGATGCCTGTAATAATGCCAATGTTAAATTGCTCGTTGGTTACCGGATGCATTTCGAGCCGCATACGCTGGAGGTAATCCGGATGCGGGAAGCAGGGGATTTCGGTAAAGTTCGTTTTTTTCAGGGACTTTGTGGTTTCAGGATCGGAGACCCAGGCCAATGGCGATTAAACAAGGAACTTGCAGGAGGCGGCTCTTTGATGGATATCGGCATCTATGCCGTAAATGGTGCCCGTTATATGGTAGGAGAAGAACCAATATGGGTAACTGCTCAGGAAACGAAAACAGATACCGGGAAATTTAAACCGGGAGTCGATGAGACCATCCAATTTCAGTTCGGCTTTCCTGGTGGAGCGTTAGCATCTTGTTTATCAACGTATAATATGAATCATCTCGACAAATTCTTTCTTAATGGAGACAAGGGTTTTGCGGAAATGCAACCCTCTACAGGATATGGTCCCATCAAAGGACGTACACATAAAGGGGAGTTGAACCAACCGGTTGTTGTTCACCAAACCGTACAAATGGAAGAAATGTCTGATATAATTCTTAACGGCAAACAGCCCCTCGTGCCCGTTGACGGACAAGAAGGGCTGCGAGACTTAAAAATCCTGGATGCCATTTACCAGGCAGTGAAGTCAGGTAAAAAAATTGACCTTTAATTTTAAAATCTTAAATGGGTTCCGAAGGCCTTAGCTGTTTCACCTTTTTCTGATAGGACCAATAAAATACAATTGGGTAGACGAAAAGGCAAAACAAGGTATTGGTGATTAGTCCACCAATCACTACAATTGCGAGTGGTTTGGAAGCTTCAGCACCTATGCCGGTAGACAATGCTGCCGGCAATAAACCGATCGCTGCCATCAATGCCGTCATGATCACCGGTCGCATTCTGCTGGATACGCCATCTTTTATTGCATCTGCGAACGTAAAGTCAGGTTGATGTTTCAACTCCGTGATGTTGCTTTTGAATTTGGTAAGCAAAATCACGCCGTTCTGCACGCAGATCCCAAATAAGGCGATGAAACCGATCCCTGCAGAAATGTTGAAGTTAATGCCCGTTGCCAAAATGGCCAAAATACCACCAACCATTGCAAAGGGAACATTGTTCAATACCAACAAGGAATCTTTGATGTTTCCAAACAACACGAAGAGTATAAAAAAGATCAGTAACAAGCTGATAGGGACTGCTATAGAAAGCTGACTGGTTGCCCTTTGTTGATTTTCAAAGTCACCTGCCCATTCTATCTTATAGTCGGCAGGAAGTTTGATCTGTTCCTTCACTTTGCTTTGGGCCTCATCGATCACACTACCCATATCTCTACCTCTGATAGAAAATTTGATGGCACCATATCGCTGAT
>JAPSHM010000265.1 GCA_031179845.1 Pedobacter sp. | reverse complement strand
GTCAGGAAGTGCTTCTGATGCCAAGGTAACGGAATTCATTGAATTCATTGTTAAGGACATTCCTTCTCACCAATTACCCATGCGTGGTGGATTGAAATGGCTTGATCTTCAATGCTTAAACCGCTATCAAAAAACGTTCATAGATGCAGCTCCGAGAGAACAAACTCAAATACTGGATCTGATCGCCTACCCTAACCGGGCAGAAAAGGGTATGGAGCAAGGTGTTGCCTTCTTTAACCTGATGAGATCTCTCACTGCCTCGGGATTTTTCACTACAGAAATTGGTATCAAAGATCTGGGGTATGTAGGCAATGTTCCGAATAAATGGGAGGGTGTACCTGCTGATGTTTTAAAGCAATACAATCTCTGATTAAAGACATATTTTCTATTTCAATCGACCAATCCATGATCATTTGGATTGGTCGACTTTGTCCATCACCTGCGTTAATTTAATAAAATTAAATCGTTAAGTTTTTCATAGAACAACGTTTCGGAAGAATATTCTCTAATTTTATATTCATTTCTAAGTTGTTAAACATGAATTTAAGTGATCAGGATTTGTTGTTGGAAATAAGTAGTCACAATGAAGAGGCTTTCAAAACCTTATTTACACGACATCGCGACAAACTTTTTGCCTATATTTTTAAAGTAACAAAATCACGGGAAACTTCTGAAGAAATTGTCATGGATGTCTTTATGAAGTTATGGCAAAGTAGAACGGTACTTACGGAAATAAAAAACTTCGACGCTTTCCTCTTCCATGTAGCAAAGAACAAATCGCTCGATTTTCTTCGCAGCGCTGCAAAAGATCGTGTTTTAACGGAATTGATTTTAGATCAGATAAACAACAGGGAAGGTGGTCATCAACCTGATGAAAGAATCATCCTGACCGAGTTAAAATCTAAGATCAATGAAACGATAGAACAACTTTCTCCGCAAAGGCAAACCGTGTTCAGGCTAAGCCGCGAACAACATATGACCTATGACGAGATTGCTTCCCATTTGCAGTTATCAAAAAGCACAGTAAAGAACCACATCTTCGATTCCCTGCATTTTATTCGCCGGCATATCAGTACGCATGCTGATTTTATCTTATTGGGTATCACCATTTTCTTAAAATATTCCGAATCATATTAGGCCGGACTTCCATATTTTTCGTCATCCTTTTGGAAACGGCTATTAAACGGCTACACGTATGGACGACACGGAAAGAATTTCATTTTTAATCAAGCGTTACATTAGCAACGAATGCAGCCCGGGCGAATTACGGGAACTGTTTGAATTCATGAGCAGTAATGAAAATGAAACCGTTTTAACCAATGAACTTCAGGCATTATGGGAGGACGCCCAGCCGGAAGAACATCATTCCACGAAGGAATGGGAGCACATCTATCAGAAAATGGTCGGCGGGATTCCGGAACGTCAAAAAATTAAGCCGAACAACTGGATCAAATACGCCATTGCAGCAACCCTGGCGCTAACCCTTTCCATTGGCTTTTACTTCTTCAAGGGCAAACCTGAAATTAGAACTGATCAGATCGCTACAACAGTCAAAGAACTCAAACCTGGAACCAATACCGCCGTACTCACCCTTGGAAACGGCACCAAAATAGTTTTAGATCACGTGAAAGGAAATGTTGCGGCGCAACACGGTATTCAAATTACAAAAACCGCAAATGGACGTATAGTCTATAAACTTCAGGATCCTATTCTTGCTTCCAAACAGGAGTTCAACACTATTGAAACACCCAGAGGTGGTCAATATCAGATCCTCATGTCCGATGGCAGTACGGTATGGCTTAATGCCCATTCGTCCTTGAAATACCCTATATCATTCGCAGCAAAGGAACGGGTTGTTGAATTAAGGGGTGAAGCGTACTTCGAGATCGCAAAAAATAAAAAATCACCCTTTAAAGTCTTAGCCGGTAAACAAGTAGTTGAGGTGCTTGGCACCCATTTTAACATCAACAGCTACGAGGACGAACCTAATGTAAAAACTACCTTATTGGAGGGATCGATCCGGGTTTCCGTCACCAAGACCAATCAAAACAAGGTGCTTAGACCGGGTCAGCAGGCCCTGTTTGGTGGAAACAACCTGCTTGTTAACCAGGTAGATGCTGAAGAGGCAGTTGCATGGAAAAATGGATATTTTAATTTTAGTAACACCAATCTGGAAACCATTATGCGTCAGGTTTCGAGATGGTATAATGTTGAAGTTGTTTATCAAGATAACAAGGTGAAGAACCAGCTGTTTAGCGGCAATGTATCCCGATTTGAAAACGCATCCCAGGTACTTTCCGTATTGGAACTCACTGGTTTAGTTCATTTTAAAATAGAAGGAAGGAGGATCATCGCCATGTTATAAAACTACTTAGCGTGATGATAAAAAGCCGGGAGTGCGGCAAACACCCCCGGATACCTTTGGCTTCATCATAAATATTGCATTTACACTCATTTATAAAAACCAACGTATCAAATATATGATTTTTTACAACTTATTCAGAGTTGGGCTGCAAGCCTATGTTCCGAAATTAGTATTGCAGATCAAGCGCCCGAATTTCTTTCGGATCAATTCAATTAACAAAAGAAGAATAATTATGCGTCTTAATCTTACTGTCCTGATCCTCATCGCATGTATTGTACATGTTAGCGCGAATGGATATGCACAAAGAATTACCCTAACACAAAAGAATACAACACTAAAACAGTTTTTCAAAGCGATCCGCACACAAACCGGATTAAACATAGTCTGGCCTCCGGAAAAATTTGACGATGAATCTAAGATCAATATATCGGCTAAAAACGATTTATTGGTAGATATTTTGGATCGGATCCTTTCGGAGAGAAACCTGGCCTATACCATCAAACATAAAACCATTGTCATCCAATCAAAACCAGCAGCAGTACGCAGCCTTGCAGACACCTTGAAAACCGTATCCGGTCAGGTGGTTGATGCCAAAGGAATCCCTCTCCCTGGTATTGGGATCAAACATAAAGAAGCCAAAATAAGCACGACCACAAATTCATCTGGTCACTACACCATCAAAGTACCGAACAAAGGAACGCTGGTATTTACCTATGTAGGCTTTAAAAGTCAGGAGGTTTCTGTAAATGGTAAAACCGTGATTGACATTAGATTAGTTGAAGAACTACAGGAATTGTCAGAAGTCGTGGTAGTTGGTTATGGAACACAGAAAAAAGTGAACCTTACCGGTGCAGTTGATCAGGTAGGACAGGAAGTATTTCAGAATCGACCGTTAACGAGTACGACAAAAGGATTACAAGGGGTCATTCCTAACTTAAATATCAGAATGACGGATGGTAAGCCGACCAGAACTTCCTCTTATAATGTGAGGGGAACTACCTCAATCGGGGCTGGTGGATCAGCGCTGGTTTTAATCGATGGTGTACCGGGAAATCCGGATTTGGTTAACCCCAATGATATTGAAAGTGTAACTGTGTTAAAAGATGCTGCATCGGCGGCTATATATGGCGCAAGAGGTAGTTTTGGTGTTGTTTTGATTACCACAAAGGTAGCGGATAAGGAAAAGGCTGTCATCAATTACAGTTCAGGTTATTCCCTGAATGATCACACAATTAGACCAGATCTGGTAACAGAGGGATATCCCTGGGCACAGGTATTCAACGATGCCTTCAATTCCTGGAACGATTACAGTGCAGACCCGCAGAAAGCAAATAGTGTATTTCCGTGGTCGCAAGAATACCTTCAGGAACTTAAAAAAAGATATGAATCAGGAAATAAGGCGTCGGTAGATATCGATCCAGCGACAGGAAAATACACCTATTATGGCAGTACCGATTGGCTGGATGAACTCTATTCAGATCGTACGCCTTCCATGGAACAGCAGTTAAGTGTTTCTGGTAGCAGCGATAAAACTTCGTTCTACATCTCGGGAAGATACAATAACCAAGGTGGAATCTTCAGGTATAACCCTGATAAGTTCAATCAGTACAACATTCGGGCAAAAGGTAGTATTCAAGCTACAGACTGGTTAAAGATTGAAAATGACATTACTTATAACCAGCGGAATTACTATTTCCCGGTTCTGAATCATGCCAGTAATACGCCGGTATGGCGCCGGATCTCTGATGAAGCATTTCCTGTTGCGATGCTGAGAAATCCGGATGGCACATTGACGGATAATGCATCCATTGTGTTTGGAAGCTTTATCTCAGGTAACAACCTCATGAGCGAGTCGAACAGGCAAACCCGGAACACGTCACGTGTATTCACGAACTTTCTCGACAATAAGTTGAAAATAAATGGTGACTTTACTTTCGATAAAACCTCATTTGGCCGCCAGTTCATTTATACACCGGTTCCCTACAGTACTGCTCCGGGGAACTCTCTTGAGCGTGGAATTAATAAAATGAACGATGCAACTGAGGAAGCCACTTATCTTGCTTTCAATGCCTACGGAGAATATTCAGATCATATTGGCAAACACAACTTTACAGCACTTCTTGGTTATAACTACGAACAATCACAGGAAGTAAATAAATTTGTTGAGCGGGACAACCTGATCAACCCTGCATTCCCGGATTTTTCGTTGGTTGATGGGCAAAACTTTATCATCACCGGAGGCGGCAACAAATGGATCACCCTTGGCGGCTTCTTTCGTCTGAATTATAATTACGACAGCAGGTACCTGTTTGAAGTAAATGGCAGGTATGATGGTTCCTCAAAATTTCCTAACGGTCAGCAATACGGATTCTTCCCCTCATTTTCTGGCGGATGGAGAGTCTCTGAGGAATCATTTTGGAAACCATTAAAAAACACCATCAGTGAATTTAAGCTCCGTGCATCATATGGAAGCCTTGGCAATGGAAACATTAATCCTTATCAGTTCCTCCAAACAATGGGAGTTACGCGATCTGCGATGATGCTTGGTGGTATCAGACCAAATTACACGCAGTTGCCAAATGTGATACCTTCTGGTCTGACCTGGGAAAAGGCAACGACTACGAACTTAGGTGCAGATCTATCTATGTTCCAAAACCGACTTACTGCGAATTTCGATTGGTACATCAGAAGAACAACGGACATGTTCACTGTTGGACTTCCTTTGCCTGCCACCTTCGGCGCTGCAGTTCCCAAAGGGAATTATGCCGACTTAAAAACCACCGGCTGGGAGTTGTCCTTAGGTTGGAGAGATCAAATCAATACGAGCAAGCCAATTGGCTATGATTTCAGGTTTACCTTGTCGGATAGCGAAGCAACGATCGAACGTTTCAATAATCCATTGAACCTGATCACAACCTATTATCCTGGTATGAAGGTAGGCGAGATCTGGGGATTTGTAAATGATGGATACTTTGTAGATCAAAATGATATTGCAACACATGCTGACCAAAGCTTGATCCGCGTATCTGCAGCCAATAAACTTTTACCCGGAGACATAAAATTCAGAGATCTAAACGGCGATGGGATCATTAATGAGGGGACTAAAACGCTGGCTGACCCAGGAGATCAAAAGATCATTGGAAACAGCAGTATTCGCTACCAGTTTGGCTTTAATGCAAATTTCAATTGGAACAATTTCTTTGTTGGCGCATTTTTCCAAGGCGTAGGGAAGCGGGATTGGATGCCTCAGTCTGATAATTCACTGTTCTGGGGCCCGTATAACCGGCCATATAGCTGGCATCCTAAAGATGTGGTGGAGAACATGTGGTCGCCAGAAAATCCGGATGCATATTACCCAAGGTTAAGAGGCTATACGGCCTTGAATTCGAGAGGGGAGCTGACCTACAACCAAACCAAGTATTTA
>JAPSHM010000264.1 GCA_031179845.1 Pedobacter sp. | reverse complement strand
GAAAGGATCGAATCTGCACAAAGACTGGTGTTTACTCAGGCCGAAGCCGACCAGATCTTAGGGCATTACCGGGCGATGGATAGTGTGGGGCTTTATAATCCTAAAAAACTGCCATTCAAACTGCTCGCTGAGCTACAGGTGAAACACACTTCTGTTTCCTGGGGATCCATGGGACACTCCGGCGATTATGTTGAACTTGCCATGTTTGGGCCCGGCAGCGAATTGCTAAAACCATTTGTAAAGAACACAGATCTCCATAATTTGATGTTAAAGGCGACAGGTATGATCTAAGTTTGTTTTAGCCCATAAATTGTGCGTTCAAGAAAGCTTTTTTCCTTCAGTTTTGCTTCGACTTCCGAGATGGCCAACATCAAATTATTGCTGGTGTTGGTCAGTTCGGTTAAAGTTTGAACCATTTCTTGCCAAACTGGTTGCATTTGCTCAAGTAATCTTTTGCCTTTATCCGTAAGAATGATCAAACGCTTACGCTCATCGTTCTTATCTTTTTTAGAACGGATTAACTTTTCTTTTTCAAGTTCCTTTAAAAGACTGATGGTGGAAGGGTGACTGTAGCCAATTTCGCCGGCAAGCTCTACCACACTCAATACAGGCTTGAAATGCAGGGTATAAATCACAGGGAACCATTTTGGTTCGAAGTCTATGCCGTTTGCTTTATAGATTTGAAAACCATCTTTTCTAAATTGCTCACTAAGGCGCTGCAACCTTGTCGATATGGCAAGAATTCCGGATTCGTCTATTACATTCATATTTGCAGGTGATAAAATTTATTGTCGGCCATCATTCGTGGAAAGTATTCCGGTAGCGAATTGACGTCTATCTCTTCAAAACCGTTCTTTTCGTAGAATCGGTGAGCGGCTTTTAGCAGATCTACCGTGCCAAGGTAAATATCATTGATGTTGTTTTTCTTACAAAAGTCCAGAAGTTCCGCTAACAGTAATTGTGCGATTTGGTACTCTTTTCCCCTGTATTCTTTCTTTACAAACATTTTTCGCAAGGCACATGCCTGGTGACCGGTATTGATCAATGCGATCGTGCCAAGCAATTCATCTCCAAGCGTAACACCCCAGAAATTACCGCCTCCGTGTTGATAATTTGCTTCTATATCTAACAAATCCGGCTGAGCCTCAAGTGTTACAGGTACGTTGAATTCAATTTGCTGTATCGGCAAGATCAGGTTAATGATCCTTTCGCAATAGGCATTGTTAAGTTGAGTAATCTGGAGGCCGGAAATAGCGTTATTCATGATCAAATAATTTATGTACAAGTATACGTAGTTAGCTACCTATATTGATAAATTGAAGGTCATAATTCTGTAATTTGTCCGGAACAGGCAAGCACTATTACTTATGTAAATGAAATGAAGATAAATAGTTTGGAACTGTTTGAAACGCGCTGTTTCACTTATTGGCGGATAGAATTCCACAAATTCAAATTATAAAAATCATTTTTTTGTAATTTAAATAAGCAAGTTGTCAAACTTCTTTAGATGATCGGCAACTTTTGCCAGGTTTACTCATTAAAAAACGCATATTATTCAAAGATTTCGTGTAAAATATAAATCTGTGTTGTACTTTTGCGGAAAATTTCAAATTAATGACCCTAAAACAAAGTAATCCGGACAAATCAGTCGATGTTATCTTAATTGGAGCAGGTATCATGAGTGCAACCCTAGGAATGATGCTCAAGGAACTCCAACCGGATCTTACAATAGAAATATTTGAAAGGCTAGATGTAGCAGCGGCTGAAAGCTCAGATGCCTGGAACAATGCAGGAACTGGTCACTCGGCATTTTGTGAGTTGAACTATACACCGCAGGCGGCAGATGGATCAGTAGATACGCAGAAAGCAGTTTCAATAGCTGAATCTTTTGAAGTATCGAAGCAGTTCTGGTCGTTCCTTGTTAAAAGCAAATTGGTAGGAAGTCCGGAAACATTCATCAAAAGCATCCCACATATGAGTTTTGTATGGGGCGATGAAAATGTAGATTTCCTCAAGAAACGTTACACAAAACTACAGGAAAGTGAACTGTTTAAGGGAATGGTCTATTCTGAAGATCCGAAACAACTTGCGGAATGGATGCCATTGGTTATGGATGGACGTGATGAAAATGAAGCGGTTGCCGCAACGAGGATGGAGCTTGGAACTGACGTAAACTTTGGTGCCTTAACCAGGATGATGTTCAACAGACTTCAGTCCAGACCTGATGTGAAACTGCATTTTCACCACGATGTGAAAAAGTTGAAGCAGAAAAACGGCATTTGGGAGGTAAAGGTTAAAGACGAAACCAGCGGGCAAAAAAGAACGGTAAATGCGAAATTCGTATTTATTGGCGCTGGCGGTGGTTCGCTGCCTTTGCTGGAAAAGGCTGGTATTCCGGAAGGAAACGGTTTTGGTGGTTTTCCGGTAAGTGGACAATGGTTAAAGTGTATCAACCCTGATATCATTGAGAGGCATAACGCAAAAGTATACGGCAAGGCCTCTGTAGGTGCGCCTCCAATGTCGGTCCCACACCTGGATACGAGAATGATAGATGGAAAAAAGGCATTGCTCTTCGGGCCTTATGCCGGTTTTTCAACGCGTTTCCTGAAGAACGGATCATTGCTTGATCTGCCACTATCTATAAAAGCAAATAATATCCGCCCCATGATCTCGGCGGGACTCGATAATTTACCGTTGACTAAATACCTTATCGATCAGGTGCGTCAGTCTCCTGAAGACCGGATGACTGCCTTAAGAGCTTATTTTCCAGATGCAAAAATGGAAGATTGGGAATTGGAAACAGCCGGACAACGTGTACAAGTGATTAAGAAACACGAAATACATGGAGGAATCCTTGAATTTGGTACTGAAGTAGTAACGGCCGCAGATGGTTCTATCGCTGCGTTACTTGGTGCTTCGCCGGGAGCGTCAACAGCGGTCTCCATCATGATCACCTTAATGGAGCGTTGCTTTTCCGATCGGATCAATACTCCCGAGTGGCAGCAGAAACTGAAACAAATGATTCCATCTTACGGGGAATCGCTAAATGGCAATGCACAGCTTACAGAAAACATCAGAACGCAAACAACACATGCGCTAGGATTATAACCAATTGTTATTGAATCATATTGAAAGGTCATCTAAATCAGGTGACCTTTTTTATTTGTATACTTAGGAATTACCGGATTGTCTAAAGAACTGGTATAATAATTGAACAACTAGATTGGACTATCAACGTAAGTCGATCAGTACGCTAACCCTCCTAATCAAAAGAACATGCCGCGTTGGTTAAATATTGCAGTCAAGTCATTCGGCGTACTCATTGGGTTGATCCTTCTCGTATATGTCCTTTTTGCCGTCTATGTTACTGTCAACAACAAGGCTGTATTGGCAGCAGTAACCAAACAACTCAACACGAATTTCAATGGGAGTATGACCATCGAAAGCATGAATCCAACTTTTCTTAAGGGATTTCCTGGAGTTTCTCTTGGGCTTAAAAATGTCATCATAAGGGACAGTTTGTGGCACGATCACAAACACAACCTTTTAGAAGCCAAAAACTTAGACGTATCAGTAAACTTACTGGGATTTTTGGAAGGCGACATTGAGATTGAAAAGATCGGCATAAATGTTTCTACCATCTACTTATTTACCGACAGCAATGGGTACAGCAATACCAGTATATTTAAGAAGAGCAAGCCTGACAACAAGGTTCCCGAGAATGAATCGGCGCCTCCAGAAGTTAAAAGGATCCTATTGAACAACGTGAATTTTGTGGTCGACAACCGTAAAGGTCATAAACTGTTTCATTTTGTAATCGACGAATTCAAAGGGAAAATTGATCACCATTTACTTGGAGGCTGGGATGCCGAGGTCAAGTTGAAGGCTTTTGCAAAAAGTCTGGCATTTAACACCCGGAAAGGAAGTTTTATCAAAAATAAGCGTTTGGATGGCCCCTTCAAATTGAGTTACCACGATGACAGTGGTCTTCTGGATGTCGCCCCAAATCAATTGAAAATTGGAAACGACCGCTTTATTATAGGGGCAACTTTTGATACGTCAAAAGAAGATACCGGATTTAAGATTAATATTAGTGCGCCAAATATACTATGGAAAGATGCATCAATGTTACTAACGCCAAATATCACATCAAAACTTAATAAATTCAATTTATCCAATCCAATAGCCGTTAAATGTACCCTTAATGGGCACATGGGTCCTGGCGGTGATCCTGAGATCAATGTGCAGACCACCATAAAAGATAATGTACTTACTACACCTGGAGGGGTAATTAAAAAATGCAATTTCGACGGTGTATTTACCAATAACTATATCCGCGGAAAAGGCTTTTCGGATCCAAATTCTGCCGTTAAACTTTATGCATTTAAAGGTACGTATGATGATATTCCCTTTTCGATCGACACCGCGTTTATTCATAACCTTGATGCGCCTGTTGCATCAGGTATTTTCAGGTCAGAATTTGAATTGTCCAAACTCAATAAGGTAGTAGGAGATGAAACGCTGAAATTTGGTAAAGGTACGGCTACAGTGAACCTTGCATACAAAGCAGCAATCGTAAACTTGCAGCTGGTCAAGCCACTCGTGTCGGGCAACATAGAGCTGAAAAATGCAGACATTAAATATATTCCGAGAAATCTCAGCTTTAGCAATACCGCAATACTGTTGAACTTTACAAACAACGATCTTTTTATTAGGAATATACGGCTGCAAAGTGGAAAAAGCGTGGTTATGATGGACGGGACCGTTCGAAACTTTTTGAACCTCTATTATACTGCACCTGAGAAAATCATTTTAAACTGGCAAATAAGAAGCCCACAAATACATTTAGGTGAGTTTCTAGGTTTCCTTGGTAGTAGAAAGCAAGCTGTGAAAGCCAAACGAAAAGATAAAAGCACAACAACTTTCTCCGAAGACCTAAATGAAATGTTTGAAAAGAGCAAAGTAAATATGCAACTAAACGTTGCGAAAGTCTATTACAATAAATTCTTAGCCACTAACGCCAAAGCTGAGCTAACACTTTCCGAATCAGGCATCGAGATTAAGAACGCAAGCGTTAAGCATGCCGGGGGATCGCTTAGGCTAAATGGTAAGGTCATCCAAAAAGGCAATATCAATCGGTTCTATATCAATACGGTATTAAATAAGGTAGATGTCAAGCATTTCTTTTACGCCTTTGAGGATTTTGGTTTGAAGAGTCTGACCTCAAAAAATTTGAGCGGATACCTGTACTCCAGAACAAACTTATCGGGAGGGATTTCAGACCGGGGAAAACTATTGCCCAATTCCCTGTCGGGCACACTGGATTTTAACCTTAATAACGGTGCCTTGAAAGATTTTGAACCCATCATGAACGTCGGTAAATTTGCTTTTCCATTTAGGGACCTGAACAACATTACATTTGATAATTTGAAAGGAAAGTTCCAAATCAATGGTCAGAAGATTACGATCCAACCGATGCAGATCAATTCCAGTTTATTGAACATGGATATTGCCGGAATTTATTCTTTAACAACAGGAACGAATATTGCTATTGATATCCCATTGAGAAATCCCAAAAAGGACGATGATATTACGGACCGGGAGGAGCTTAAACTCAGGCGGATGAAAGGCATTGTTT
This sequence comes from Pedobacter sp., assembly GCA_031179845.1. Taxonomy (GTDB): domain Bacteria; phylum Bacteroidota; class Bacteroidia; order Sphingobacteriales; family Sphingobacteriaceae; genus Pedobacter. The sequence goes on along the minus strand of JAPSHM010000264.1, from coordinate 210 downwards.
TGCATCTGCTGGCTACCGATGGAGAAGATGGAAAGATTAAAATTAAACTGAACAGAAACCGCGAAGAAAGCAAGTAAAGAATTATATTTGGATTAATAAATCAATAACCTTTAAGAAAACAAAGATGAAACGTAACGCAACAGCCGTTTGGAATGGCACAATTAAAGAAGGTTCAGGTCACCTTTCCACTGCTAGCAAAGTATTGGAACA
>JAPSHM010000263.1 GCA_031179845.1 Pedobacter sp. | reverse complement strand
ATACAAACGCCCAAATTTCTTGCCTTTCACTTCTTTTGACATACTCCAAAGTACTATTAAGTATTAATAAGTTTGGTGTATAGTTTTTTTAGGACGCGACACTGTGTCTTACACTGAAATTACTTGACAAATTTGAAGTGTTAATTATTGGGTTTTACTGATTTTACTTGACTTGATTTTCCATTGGCCTGGAATCACTTGACAATGGCCCTTTATTGAGACTATCCGACGATTTTTTTGGAATAAACATCTGCAACCAGCGCCAGGTACACCAAGCAGGATGCCTGATTAATGAAACGATGTGGATGGTCAGCCACATCTTGACTAAATTAGCCGATGAGAAGATGGTTAGAAACCTGCTTTGGTTTTAGTAGAAATGAATACAATGGGCTAATTGTACTACTCGTGCTGATCGTTTCAATTACGGCTTTTCCATACACTTATAGTTTGTTCAAATCAAAAGAAGTTGTCACTGAAGCTGAGCTGTTAGCCGCCATAAAACTAGCATTGATCGAAAAGCAAAAGATTGCGCAACAGGCATCAGGAAGAATTACGAGTCGATATCCCATAAAGAAAAAGTCCGATCTCTTTTTTTTCGATCCAAATACAATTGATCAAACTGGTTGGGAGCAGTTGGGTTTGTCTACCAAACAAGCCCAGGCAATATTGAAGTACAGAAAAGCGGGAGGCTATTTTAAAAGATCAGAAGACCTGAGAAAAATGTATACCATAAGCAAAGCCCAGTACAGCAGGTTGTCACCCTATGTCCACATTTCAACGGCTGTTTTAAAAAGAAATGGATTTGAAGGAGACGTTGATGCTAAACCAGCGTATCAGAAGCCTGTGCCAGCGTTCATAGAGCTTAATGGCGCGGATACCGCGGAATTGGATAGGATCAAAGGTATTGGGCAGACTTTTGCCCGGCGTATAGTTACTTACCGGGAACGCATAGGTGGTTTCTATAAAAAAGAACAGCTGATGGAAGTCTTTGGACTCGATTCAGCAAAATACATCGAGATTAAAGGCCAGGTTTGGGTCGATCTGTCCAGATTAAAGAAAATAAATGTAAACATTGCATCTGTAGAAGACTTCAGAGGTCACCCTTATTTGCGGTATAAACAAGTAAATGCTTTAATTGAATATAGGAAACAGCATGGAAATTATAGTAATATTGCAGACTTAAAAAAAGTGATAATTTTAAATCAGGAAACGATTAACAGATTGGCGCCTTATCTCGAATTTTAATTATGATCGAATCAAAAATAAAGTCTACCGTTCGCGATGTAAATGATTTCCCTAAAAGCGGTATCGTTTTTAAAGATATTACGCCCATCCTGAAAGATCCCGCTTTGTGTGGGGAAATTATAAAGGCCTTGGCCGAACAGCTAAAGGGAATCGACATTGACGTAGTAGCCGGTATCGAAAGCAGGGGTTTTCTGTTTGGACCTTCGCTGGCCCAGCTTTTGGGTGTGCCTTTCGTCCCCATCAGAAAGCTTGGTAAGCTACCCTATAAAACCATCCAACAATCTTATGACCTGGAATATGGGTCGGCCACCATAGAAATGCATGAAGATGCCTTGATTGCAGGCCAGAAGGTTTTGATTCATGACGACCTGCTGGCCACAGGTGGCACCGTTGTAGCAGCTTCAAAACTCGTGATGCAGGTAGGGGCTGAAATTGCCGGATATTCCTTTATTATAGCTTTGGATTTTTTAAAAGGTAGAGAAAGGATCGGCCCTTATTGTGATAAGATACTTTCGCTCGCATCTTATTAATTCGTCCGAAGGGCTGCCTGTCAGGTTATACTGATTCATTAATAGTTTTTTGCTTTTTCCATTGATAAACAGAACCTGCAATAAACAACACTAAAAGGAGAAGAAGTGTCTTACCGATCAATGGGTCTGAAGGTGCTTTCGCTAGTGGATGCCCAATTGGGACACGGGTAAAAGTTTCATTGACAGTAGGAACCAAGGACAGGAAGAAACTAAAGGAAAGAAGAAAGTTTTCATAGATACGGAATTTGTTATTCCCTTGCTTTTTAACGTAAAGAAAATAAGCCGCAGATTTTGAAAGCACAATGAATAGCGCAAAGATATGTCCCGGATTGACGCCTTTGATACTAGATAACCCCAAAGCCGTTAGTGAAGCAATAAGCGTACAATAGAAATAGATTTTGCCAGTGAATTGGTTTAGATCTATTTTTCCACTATTTATTTTCAAAAAAAAGAAAGTCTTTATTTAGGGCATTTGATTTATCTAAAATGACAGGGTTGGGTTATTGAACTAAATACCATTTCGTTCTATCTTTTGGCGAATTTTCAACTGGTGGTGCTATAATTTTAATTGTTTATCATTGCCTAAATTCAAACAATAAGATATGTTAGAAACGATGGATAATTCTGTAGGATACAATTTTAGTATCTCTGAGAATCAGGAGATGATCAAAAGGATGGTGAGGGATTTTGCCGATAAAAATATCAGGCCAAAATTAATGGAGTGGGATGAGGCTCAGCACTTCCCTGTAGAAGTTTTTAAGCAATTGGGTGAACTTGGCCTAATGGGTGTTTTAGTGCCTGAGGTTTATGGCGGATCTGGATTTGGTTATCAGGAATATGTGGATGTAATTGTAGAGGTTGCAAAGGTTTGCGGCTCTATAGGTTTATCTCTTGCGGCACATAATTCTTTATGTACCGGACATATACTGGCTTTTGCAAATGAAACGCAAAAGCAGAAATGGTTACCTAAACTTGCAAGCGCCGAATGGATTGGTGCCTGGGGCTTAACGGAGGCGAACACCGGTTCTGATGCGTTGAGAATGACGACTACCGCTACTTTGGATGGCGATGAATATATTATCAATGGGGCTAAGAACTGGATTACCCATGGCAAAAGTGGTGATATCGCCGTTGTCATGGTGCGAACAGGAGAAAAAGGTGATGCGAAAGGCATCTCAGCTATTGTAGTGGAAAGAGGGACACCAGGTTTTTCTGCCGGTAAAAAAGAGAATAAATTGGGTATGCGGGCCTCGGAAACTACAGAGATGGTTTTCGACAACTGCCGCGTTCCAAAAGAAAACCTGTTGGGTGAGATCGGCTCTGGATTTAAACAAGCCATGAAAGTATTGGATGGTGGAAGGATCTCCATTGCAGCATTGTCGCTCGGAATTGCCAGAGGTGCTTATGAAGCAGCTGTGGCCTATGCTAAAGAGCGTCATCAATTTGGACAGCCGATCGCAAGCTTCCAGGGTATAAGTTTCAAACTGGCAGATATGGCCACAGAGATAGAAGCAGCGGAATTGCTGATCAGGCAAGCGGCCGACCTGAAGAATCGGGGCTTGCCAATGACAAAAGAATCGGCCATGGCCAAATATTTCGCTTCTGAAGTCTCTGTCAGGTGCGCTACTGAAGCTGTACAGATCTTTGGTGGATATGGGTATACCAAGGATTTCCCAGTTGAAAAGTTCTACCGCGACAGTAAGTTGTGTACCATTGGAGAAGGCACATCTGAGATCCAAAAGATCGTCATTGCCAGGGAAATTATGAAAGCATAATAGCCAATAGATTCAGACCATTAAACTAACCAAATATAAAACTGGTAAGTCCGGTGTATTGAAAAATACCCGGATTTATTCATTTATGGGGATGATGATTATTATATTTCTTTTATTCTTTATTATATTTCTTTATATTCTTTCGATTGTCGAATGAAAGGGTTATCTTTGCAATCCTAAAAACAACGAGAGGAGGTATTTTACGTTATGATCATTATCAATATTAAAGACGGCGAATCATTAGATAAGGCGTTAAAACGTTTCAAAAAGAAATTTGAAAAAACTGGAGTGTTAAGAGAATTACGTAGCCGCCAAGCTTATGAGAAAAAATCTGTAGCTCGTCGTACGCTTGTTAAGCACGCTATTTATAAGCAAAATATGCAACTTGAAGGAACAATTTAGTACTTAGAGTTTAATATCATACTAAAGCGCCATTGGATATCCAGTGGCGCTTTTTTTTTGTCTGAAATTACCGAATAGTTAAGATAATGTTTTGTATATTCACTTTAGAGAGCAATACAAATAGTTTCTATGACTGTTGAAAAATTTTTAATTTACCTACAGCACGAGAAGAGATATTCTTCACATACCATCCAATCTTACAGAACAGATCTACTCCAGTTTGATGATTTTGTGCAGGTGACCTTTGAGTTGTCGCTACCGGAGGTAAAGTATCAACATGTTCGGGAATTCATGGTCAGGTTGATGGAAGATCAAATATCTGCAAATTCGGTCGGCAGAAAACTATCCACGTTACGGAGCTTTTACAAATTCCTGCTTCGTGAGGAAGTTATCGTCTCTAACCCGATGCGTCTGGTTAAAGCGCCAGAAGTACCTAAGAAGCTTCCTGTGTTTGTTGATGAGGCTAAAATGGACACGCTGCTGGATTCTGTGGAATTCTTTGATGACAGCTTCCCGTCGGTGCGCGACCGGTTGATCCTGGAGACCTTGTTTGGAACTGGCATGCGTTTGGCAGAACTACTTTCTTTAAAAGAAGCAGATATTAATTTCTTTGATTCAACCTTACGCGTAACAGGTAAACGTAATAAGCAACGGGTAATTCCAATTCATCAAACCCTTGGACAACAGCTGAAAGCATATGTGGCGCTTAAAACATTACAAAACTTTGATAACAAAACGATCGGCTTATTCGTTACAAATAAAGGCGCCGCTGCTTATCCTGAGTTCATACGAAGGATCGTTAAGCGCTATTTGACATATATCTCATCGGAAGATCAAAAAAGTCCGCATGTGTTGCGCCATTCTTATGCAACCAGTTTGCTGAACAGGGGAGCGGATCTCAATGCTATAAAGGAATTGTTAGGACATGCCAGTTTAGCGGCTACGCAAATTTATACGCATAATTCAGTAGAAAGATTAAAAACAATATATAAACAGGCCCATCCAAAGGCGTAAAAAAGGAGGAAACATGAAAATTACAGTTCAATCGATCCATTTCAGTGCAGACCAGAAGTTGTTGGATTTCATTCAGAAGAAAGTTGATAAGTTGGATCAGTATTTTGATCAGATTATCAGCGGTGTGGTTTATTTAAAATTGGAAAATGTAGATGATGAAGCGAATAAGATCAGTGAGATCAAACTAATTGTACCAGGTGGTACCATGTTTGCAAAAGAGCAGTGTAAATCCTTTGAAGAGGCTACGGATCTGGCGATAGAATCATTAAGAAAGCAAATAACGAAACATAAAGACAAGACAAGAATAAAAGTTAGTGAACATAAGGCATTTTTAAATGCCGACGAAGTATCTGATTATTAGGTACATATTTCGAGGCTTTTTAGCGGGAAACTGGCAGATTAATTTCTGCCAGTTTTTTTTTTAAAATAATTTTGCTTCGTATGGAAATTCTTGTAGATTTGCATTCCCATTCAGAGAGGGCGTAGGCCTTTAAAGAAAGCGGGATGTTCTGTGAAAGATTAGTATTATAAGAATCATTGCTAGGTTATCAGCATTGATCATATAAGCCTCCTTAGCTCAGCTGGTAGAGCAACTGACTTGTAATCAGTAGGTCATTGGTTCGATCCCGATAGGAGGCTCTTTCTTTTCAATAGGAAGAGGAAAATTTTAGTTCGTAAGATCTGAAATTGGAATTGAAATATTGAAAATGAGAGACCGGGGGGATACCAGAGTGGCCAAATGGGACAGACTGTAACTCTGTTGTCGCAAGACTTCGAAGGTTCGAATCCTTCTCCCCCCACCATTAAAGAAGCGGAAGTAGCTCAGTTGGTAGAGCGATAGCCTTCCAAGCTATAGGTCGCGAGTTCGAACCTCGTCTTCCGCTCAATTGGAAAAAGAAAGCTGGGCAGATTGCAGCGAATTAAAAAGCCGAA
>JAPSHM010000262.1 GCA_031179845.1 Pedobacter sp. | reverse complement strand
ACTTGAATATCGTCTACCGAAATGCGAAAAGGCTACTAAGCCTTGTAGACCAGTTGCTGCTTTTTAGAAAAGCAGATTCGGATGCAGACAAATTGAAAGCGGCGAATCTCGACATTGTTAACCTTTGTAAGGAAGTGTTCCTGTGTTTTTCTCATCAGGCACGCACCAGGAAAATTCAATACGACTTTATTGCCCAACAGGATCACATTGACATTTATGCAGACCGTGAAAAGATCGAAATTGCCATCTTCAATTTGTTGTCAAACGCCATCAAGTTTACTCCCGAAAATGGTAAAGTTAAAATCACAATTGCGGATACATCCGATCGGGTAGCGATACAAATCGAGGATACGGGTTGCGGCATTTCAGCTGAGGCCGGTGAAAAGATCTACAGCAGATTTTATCAGGAACCGGATTACAACCGTTCACTAAAAACCGGATTTGGTATCGGACTGTTCCTCGTCAAAAATTTCATTGAAGCGCATGGCGGTTCAATAACTTATAGAAGCAAGGAGAATCAAGGGACAACCTTTTCAATCCACCTGAAGAAAGGAGAACAGCATATCAATCCCGATCAGGTCATTCCCGCTACGGAAACAAGCTCCGAATTACTGATGGAACTGGCGCAGGAAGATCAACTGAAAGTAATTGACCAACAGGATATCACTGTTGAACAATACGACAGCGCGCTGGCTTCAGAAAGAAAATCACTGCTTATTATAGACGACAACAAATCCATGAGGGATTACCTCATTGAAGTTTTCAAACCTCAATACCACCTGTATGTAGCGCCAAATGGCGAAGAAGGCATCCGGATGATCAGAGAACATGTTCCCGATTTTATCATTAGCGATGTAATGATGCAAGGCATCAGTGGAATAGAGATTTGTAACCTGGTTAAAGAAGATGCAGCAATAAGTCATATACCCATCGTGTTGCTCACGGCCAGCGCATCTCCAGAAATTAAATTGAAAGGAATTGAAAGTGGTGCCGATGATTACATTAGTAAGCCTTTCGACAAGGATCTGCTTGTCGCACGGGTTGCCGGCATTCTTAAAAGCAAAACAACACTGCAAAAATATTTCTATAACGAGATCACTTTGAATCCAGGTAACTCCAGGATCTCCGCGGAGTATAAAGACTTCCTTCAGAATTGTATCAGAATTGTTGAAAGTCACATTACTGATCCCAATTTTAACATCCAGATCCTGGCGGACGAGATTGGCATGTCGCGCTCTAACCTGTTCAATAAAATTAAATCGATTTCGGGCAGGTCGTCCAATAGTTTCATCCGTTTCATCCGTTTGCGAAAGGCCGCAGAAATATTTATCAATACAGACAACACCATTTCAGAAACGATGTTCCTGGTAGGAATGAATGATATCAAGTACTTCAGGGAACAGTTTCATAAACTGTTTGACATGAACCCCTCCGAATATATCAAAAAGTACCGTAAGAACTTTTCTAATCAACTTACATTGAACCGGACGATCAAGAAAAAGTGAAAAAAGGGATTTTACCCCGCTAATATTGGCTGTTTACCCCCTTCCAATGATGCGAAATCCATCGACTTTAGCATACACAATCCAAGCACAGCTATGCACCTGCCAGCACGACGAACCTAACTGTTCAAAGACTCGGGTACACAAGTTCAAACTGGAATTATGATCAAACCAAATATAAATCGATATGAGAAAAATTAGACCATATGTATCTTCTCCGTTTTGGATGGCGACAAAAAAGGTGATTGCGGTAACCGCAATCCATGCTTTATTGCTCTCCGCCCAGGCGGCCCAGGCTTCTGTCATACTGAAGACAAAAGCATCAACGCTTAATGTACGCCAGACCCTGGTAACGGGAACGGTTTATGATGAAACTGGTACCGCATTGCCTGGGGTAAGTGTCCAGGTAAAAGGAACCTCAACAGGGACTGTAACCAATACGCAAGGAAAGTACAGTATCAATGTAACCGGTAATAACGCGGTACTCGTTTTTACTTATGTTGGTTACAAAAATATGGAAATTGCCACCGCAGGAAAAACGGTATTGAATGCCAGATTATCTCCAGATGCCCAATCATTGACTGAACTGATCGTTGTGGGTTATGGAACCCAAAAGAAAGAAACAGTAACAGGTTCAATCTCCCAGGTTAAAGGCGCTGAACTGGTAAAAAGCCCACAACCCAACCTTTCCAATGCACTCGCCGGACGATTTTCCGGAGTGGTGATCAACAATAGAGGAGGGGAGCCGGGCTATGATGGTTCAAACATAACGATCAGGGGACAAGCGACAACCGGAAGCAATAGCGTTCTGGTTGTCGTTGATGGTGTACCCGGACAAATTGGTGGATTGGAACGTCTGGATCCAAACGACATAGAGAGTGTATCCGTATTAAAGGATGCTTCCGCGGCCATTTATGGAAACCGGGCAGCAAATGGAGTGATCCTGGTTACCACCAAAAGAGGTCAAGTAGGTAAGCCAACGATTAGTTATAGTTTCAATCAAGGTTTTAGCGCACCGACCCGCCTGCCTGAACTGGCAGATGCCGCAACCTATGCGCAGTTAATGAACGAGATCAACTATGATTCGAATCCTGCCGGCGGTTTGAACCAATCTTATACAGAAGCACAGATCCAAAAATTCAGGGACGGTTCTGATCCCCTGCTTTTTCCGAATACGGACTGGAGCGAAACGGTACTTAAAAAGGTATCAACACAAAATCAACACAGTTTATCCGTTAACGGAGGTACAGACGATGTAAAGTATTACGTTTCACTTGGTGCCATTAACCAGGATGGACTCTACAAAAATGGCGTTACCAGCTATAAACAATATAATTTCAGATCTAATATCGACGCAAACGTAAGTAAGCGGCTTAAAGTAGGGTTGTCTTTAGCCGGGAGGGAGGAGAACCGACAGTTTCCGATTACCGGTGCAGGAGATCTGTTTAGGTCAATCTATCGCGCAAAACCTATTGTCGCAGCATTTTACCCTAATGGAATGCCGACAAGAGGTATTGAAGGTTTAAACCCGGCTGTATTGGTAACCGATCTGGGAGGTACAAGCAACAATCCAACGCAAGTAGTCAATGCCATATTGAAAGGCAGCTACCAGATTCCAGGGATCGAAGGCCTGTCCGCAGATGGATTTTTCTCTGTAGATAAATCAAACGTATTCGCGAAAACCTTCAATAAACCCTATTTATTGTATGAATACCAGGCCTCCTCGGATAGCTATACTTCAGGGATTTACGGAGGAAATAACAACAAAGCAACGCTAAAAGAGTCGCAAAGGCGGGAGTCACTGCTCACCTCAAACCTAAAACTGAACTTCGCTCGTCGTTTCGGACGCCATGACATCAATGCCTTCGTTGGATACGAGCAAAGCAAGAACAACATCGAATATTTTGATGCTGAACGGTTCAATTATTTGTCTACCCAACTACCAGAATTGTCGCAAGGTGGTACAGCAGCAGCAGACTCAAGGAATTCAGGATTTAGTTCAAACTATACCAGACGAAGTATCATCAGTAGGTTAGCCTATAATTACGACGATAAATATCTGTTTGAAGGACAGCTTCGCAGGGATGGTTCTTCCATCTTTCCGGAAGGCCAGCAGTGGGGAACCTTTCCTTCGATCTCGGCAGGTTGGCGCATCAACAAAGAGCAATGGTTTAGTGAAAATGTAAGCTTCTTTGATGAACTTAAACTGAGAGCCTCTTATGGTTCACTGGGTAATGACAATGTGAATGCTTTCCAATACTACGACAATTATATTTTAGTAGGCAATGGCTTTGTCGCGCAAACCGAAAACGGCACAACCACCATCCAGCAAGGTGTTGGTTTGTCCAAACTCGCCAATCCAAAAATTACCTGGGAAGTGGCTAAAAAGCTGGATGTTGGAATCAACACCACTTTTCTTAAGCATTTTTCATTAGAAGCGATTTATTTCAAACAACAGCGTAAAGATATTCTTGCCGCACGAAATGCCTCACTTCCAGGATCATCTGGAATAGTTAATCCATATAATGACAGGTCCGCAACTTATAATCCACTTGTTCCATCCGAAAATATAGGTCAGGTAAACAGTGAAGGTTTTGAAGGTACACTAGGTTACAGTCGACGCGGATCAGAATTCAACTGGGGCGTATCCGGAAACTTTACCTATGCGAAGAGCAAGATCATCTTTGTCGACGAGGCATCAGGTACTTTGCCCCATCAGCGGATAACCGGCGGGCCTTTAAACAGCTATCTGCTCTACAACAGCATCGGAATTTTCCGGACACAGGAAGATCTGGATAACAACCCACATGTTCCTGGTACTAAGGTGGGCGACTTGATCTATGAAGACTATAACAAAGATGGTGTTTTGAATGCGGATGACATGACCATCGCAAAATATGGCAACATCCCACAGATCACTTATGGCTTTAATTTCAATGCGGCCTATAAGAACTTCGATCTTTCAGTATTGTTCGCCGGACAGGCACAGGTGAGCCAGTACGTGTTACCGGAATCCGGCAGTGTCGGAAACTTTTACAGCAGCTGGGCAAACAACAGGTTTAGTCCTTCCAATCCTAATGGCACCTTCCCAAAAGTTACGGAACGTGCTTCAAATTCCATCAGTGGTGGAAGCTACAGAAACACTTTTTGGTTAAATAACGCTGCGTTCCTGCGCCTAAAAAACGTGGAACTGGCCTACAACCTGAAAGGCGATTTCCTTTCAAAGATCAAAATATCAGGACTAAGGATCTTTGCCAGTGCATTCAACCTTTTTACCATCACCAAAGTAAAGGATTATGATCCGGAAGGCAGCAGTGAAAGCGGACAGTTCTATCCGCAGCAGCGAATCATCAATTTAGGCGCAAACGTTAAATTTTAGCAAAATGAAGTACATATATAGCATACCAGTTATCGTTCTATTGGGCGGTTTACTGGCATTGAGTTCATGTAAAAAAGATTACCTGAATGTAGTTGCAACAGATCGGATCCCAACAAATACACTCGAGACAGATACAGCCGTTCTTGAAGCTTTTATTGTCAACAGTTACATTGGCACTAAGCTTCAGAACAAGGAAGCAGACGGGACCAACCCCGGGTTCGGCCGCGGCTTTGAATACAGCATGTTTAGTTCGATAACAGATGAGTCTGTTTATAATAATGACGATGATACCTGGTTGGTTCAGCGTGGACAGCTCGCACCTGAAAACCTGGGTGCACTTGGCGTGCTGTGGGGTAGAAGCTACCGCGGCATCCGCGAATGCAATTATGCCCTAGATGTGTTGGCAAAGATTGAAATGAGTGCAGCACGTAAGACCCGCCTCGAAGGGGAATTGAAATTTATTCGTGCTTTTCGTTATCAGGATTTGATCAGGAACTATGGCAAAGTCGTATTAATGGGCGATAGGGTGCTGGGCTTAACCGATAATCTTCAGGATCCGACATTATTTAAGCGGGCAACAATCAAGGAAGGAATAGATTACGCCGTTGCCCAACTTGACGATGCGGCGGCAAAGTTGCCGTTGAACAACAACGATGGCTGGTTGTTGGGCCGGGCCACCCGAGGTGCCGCACTGGCATTAAAATCCCGGTTGTTGCTGTATGCAGCAAGCCCATTATATGCCGCAGGCACCTGGGAAGCTGCGGTTACAGCAGCCCGGCAAGTAATCGAACTCAACAAGTATCAGCTATATCAGGGAGGGTATAGTAACATGTTCCTGATCAACCAAAGTGAAGAGGTCATATTTGAACGCCTGTATACCAGAAATGCAAATCATGTGCACCTCGAAATTGCAAACGGACCAAATGGCTATGGCGGATGGGCAGGAAATACCCCAACACAGAACCTGGTAGATGCCTATGAGCTCACTAATGGCTTGCCGGCAAATACGTCCAATCCTTTA
>JAPSHM010000261.1 GCA_031179845.1 Pedobacter sp. | reverse complement strand
CCCGAGTTCTTCTGTATTTCCCTACACGTCGCTCTTCCGATCTGATCTTGTTGCGGTCGAAGGACACGTTTACATTGGTATTCCATTTTACAACACCTGTCGTGTTTTGAGTGTTTAGGGTAAGTTCGTGTCCCCACATGGCAAATTTTCCCACGTTATATTTGATCGTACTGAAACCCGATGCTCTTGGAATACGTCTGTCCTGGATCAGTCCTTCGGTGTTCTTGTGGTAATAATCATAAGTAAAAGAAATCCTGTTATTTAAGATTGCCAGGTCCAGTCCCACATTGAACTGTTTCACCCGCTCCCAGGCCAGATCGTCATTTCCCAGGGTATTAATGTTTATTCCTGGTACCAGTGCACCACCTAACACATAATTGGCTTCGCCAAGCGTAGAAACAGCAGCGTAGTTGTTGGAAAAGAAGTTGTTTCCGGTGATACCGTAACTTGTCCTGATTTTTAATAGGTCTAGCCAATTGAAATCTTCTGCAAAATTCTCTTCACTCATCACCCAGCCGGCAGAAGCTGAAGGGAAGTTCCCATATTTTTTGTTCGCTCCAAATTTCGACGAACCGTCTCTCCGCATTGCTGCCGAGAACAAGTATTTCCCTTTATAATTGTAGTTCATGCGCCCCAGAATAGAAAGCAGCGCATAGTCGGTGGTATTGCTCGAACCTCCACTTATTACAGTTGCGGCGCTGATGTATGGGATATCGTTACTAGGAAAACCGGTTCCGGTTACTGAATTACTATACTGCTCAAAACGTTGAATAGCGTAACCCCCAAGGACATCAAAATGATGCCCGCCATTGAAATCCTTTTCATATTGCAGGTTTCCTTCGGCGGTCCAGGAATAATTATCTACTGAACTTGAAAGTGCTGTAGCCACATCATTGTTGGTCATCAGCGAATGCGAAAACTGTTTCCGGGTTTCTGCTCCCTTATCTACGCCGAAGTTGGTCTTCAGACTAAGTCCCTTTATAAATTCATAATTGAAGTATCCATTTCCAAGTATTCTTGTGGTTGTGTAGTCGTCCTTAGCCAGCATAAATTGTGCATAAGGGTTAAAGTACAACACCATGGGCGGTGAAGAAACGTATTTGCTGTAACTTCCATCAGGGTTTACAGGTTCGAAAAGCGGACTCGCCTCAAAAATACGCTCAAACAAACCGCCAACACCATCGGTGGACAAGCGATTATTGTGGTCGAGCCGGTAACTTGGTGCCAGATTGAAACCTAATTTGATTTTATTATTGGCAAGGCGAAGGTCGTGATTTAAGCGTAGCGAGTACAGCTTGGTACCTGTATTGATCAGTACACCTTGTTGCTCCTGATAACCTGCGATTGCAGTTGTAGAAGAATTCTCTTTTGCTGATCGAAGTGTAAGATCATAGCTTTGAATCGGTGCTGTTCTGGTTAATACATCGAACCAATTGGTGCCATCGCCATAGCGCTCAGGGTTTTCATACAACGGGTCCAGTTTACCCGTAAAATTTTCGTATTTCACTTTGTCCTGATAGTATTCGTTTTGAAACTCTACCCATTCCCGGGCGGTCATTACATCAGGGACGTTGCGCATCGGGATTTTTTGCAGACCGTAGTTAGCATGAAATTCGACTTGGGACTCTCCTTTTTTTGCGTGTTTAGTGGTGATCAGGATTACGCCGTTGGCTGCACGTGAACCATAGAGCGCGCCGGCCGAAGCATCTTTCAATACGGAAAAGGACTCGATTTCGTTGGGGTTAATGTTATTGATACTTCCGGTGATCGGCAACCCGTCTATCACAATAAGTGGCTGGTTACTGGCATAAAGGGAAGCTGCACCACGTATCCTGAATTCAATACCTCTGCCGGGCTGTCCGCTGCTTAGCGCTACCTGCACACCGGCCGCCTTGCCTTGAAGTCCTTGCGAGAATTGAATGACCGGCATATCTTTGAATTCACCGGCATCTATTTCGGTAATGGAGCTGGTTACTTCTTTCGCTTTTTGGGTACCATAACTGATGTTCACCTGCTTTAAATGCTTGCCAGCAAGTAAAACAACGTTCGCTACAACAGGCTTGCCAGCGGTAAGGGTAACTTGCTCCTGTTTATAGGTTTCAAAACCTACAAAGCTAATTTCTAAAGTATAGACTCCCTCCTGCGCACTGATTTCATAGTAGCCGTCGGCATTAGCTGTGGTTCGCACACCTGTTCCAAGCAATTGTACTGTAGCTCCGGGAAGTGTAGATCCGCTTTCATCCTTTACCACCCCTTTGACTACACCGATTACCTTTTTATGAAGTACAATGTTTCCTGCTTGTGGAGTAAAAATTACGTTGCTGCCCTGTAATAATTCTGAAAGAATGAACCGCACTGTTTTTTCCTTATAGGTCCTGGAATCGACTTTAGCCTTGGTGAAGGCAAGATGCTTGTCGTCATAGGCAAAGTTAAGTTTGCTGGCATGCTGCAAAGTAGTAATGGCCTCCTTTAATGTGCCTTTTTGAATTTGCACGCTAATTTTGTCATCTAATGACTGCGCCCTGAGCGATGAAGCTTTGACGGTGAATAGACTGATGTAAAATATGGATATCAACAATGTAGTTCTCATAAAAAGCCTCCATATGTGTTGTTTGATGATCATTGTGTATTGTTAGATTTGTAATATTTTTGAATGGTAATAGTTGAGGTCAATTTAAAGTCTAATAAAATTCTACAACATCGCCCTCCTTTCTGTATTGAATGTGATGCATCTTGCAAATCATCTTCAGGTTTTCCTCAGCTGAAATATTTCTTTGGATGGTCAGGGTGTAGCGAAACCCGTTTATTTGTGGTATAATACTTTTTAGTGACAGCCCGTACCAGCTCTTAAATACTTGTGCCAGTTGGATAAAATCTGCGTCAGTAAGGGTGGCTTTGCCATCTTTCCAGCTAAAGCTGTTAGATTGGTTGACTTGAGACACTACAAACTGCCCAGTTTGTTTATGAACAGTGATCTGTTTGCCTTTTTCCAGCAAGGCAAGAACCTTATTGGCATTGGAAACCTGCACCTTTCCGGTGTTTACCGTGATCACCTGATTGTGCAACATGGAATAGTTACTGATGTTAAATGATGTACCCAGTACTTTAATCTCTAACTGACCGGCATTAACGATGAAGGGTCTGAGGGTATCTCTTTTTACCTCGAAAAAGGCTTCTCCCTCGGGTAGTAGTACGTTCCGCTTCGCACTAGCGAATTTTTCGGGATACAAGAATCTAGAGGAGGAGTTTACCCAAACTTCAGTACTGTCACTAAGTAACAAATATTTGAGTACGCCAATTTGGGTAACAGACGTTCGAAAAACCAAAGGCCGCTGAGGTCTTTCGTGGCTGGCCATCCAAACACCGATGGATAGTGCAACAGCGATGGTAGCTGCTACAGCACACTTTTGGAGCCACAATCTTCTGGACTGACCAATGTTGTTAAAAATTTGATGCTTTAACTCACTTTTCAGTGCATCTTTGTCCACATCGTTAAATGCGTATTTCTCTAGTACCTGGTAGGAGTTGTACCAACCTTCAACCAGTGCATTGTTTTTGGCGTTGTTACGCTTTGTGGAGATCCGCTTCAGCGCATCTTTAAACTTTTTTATACTCTTATTCATGTTTCTGACTGTAAGTCGTCAAAAACGCTCCAAAGTACTTTTAATTTAAGTTAAGCTTCGATTAACTAATTGTTAAGCAATATCAGAAGTGCTGACATATAAGAGGCATATTTTTCAGGATATTTTTCTGCGATAACGAGTCTTAATCTGCGCAGCACCTCCATCGTGTAATTTTTAACTGTTTGCTCTGCTATGCCCAGCTCTTGCGCGATCTCCCTGATGCTTTTATTTTCGTTTCGTAAAGTGTACACCTGCTGTAACAGGGTGGGCATCTTGTTAACGGTTTCGGCTATTACTTTTTCAAGTTCAAGGTAATCGTCCAGCTCGCCAACCTGTTCTGAAATGATGTCAAAACGCGTAGCAGCATCCTGTAAATGCAGATCTTCTTTGGATTTCCTCCTGAAATGGCTGATGACTGCAAGCTTGACCGCTGTGTGCAGGTAGGCGTCTACAGATGATTGTATGTAAAGGGATTCCCGGCGGTTCCATATGCTAATGAAAAGCTCCTGAATGATATCTTTTGCCACCTCGCTGTCGTTAACACGGGCCCATGCGGCGGTATAAAGACGATCCCAGTACTGATCAAAAAATTCGCCAAAGGCTGACTTGTCGCCATTCTTTATTTTAGACAGTAGCACGTTTGCTTCTATACCCATTTCGGTTACAAAGCTAAGAAGCCAATGTTAATTCAATTTTAAGAACGCTACCAGAAACTGGACAAATCAATTCTGGTAGCGCCAATTGATAGGTATTTATTATTTTTTTCCTGCAACAACAGTAATTTCGACGTTGGCATTTAAAACAAGATCTTTTACTGCCACACAGGTTCGTACCGGAAACGGGTGACTAAAATAAGCCATATAGATTGCATTGAAAGTATCCAGGTCCTTTATATTCTTCAGGTAAACACTTACGCTGATGACATCCTTAAGTGAAAGGTTACTCTTTTTTAGAATTTGTGACACGTTCTCAATCGCAGCTTTAACTTCGTCGCTAAAGGAATGATCAACAGCAGAAAGTGCGTTGCTCCCGATTTGTCCTGATACAAATACCAGACCGCCGCGTGTGACAGAATCACTAAAAGGCTTAAGTTTGGCCGGTGAATTCTGCGCATACCCTTCAGAACAGAAATAGAAAAGCAAGATTAATAATGAGACATTTTTTATAATTGACATATCATTGAGGATTAAAGTCCATATTTAGTAATAAGTGAAACTAATGCTGTCATTGCAGCGGCACCCAACTGCACCTCTCTAATATTTAGCTTATCAAACGTATCAAGGGAACTATGGTGAATATCAAATAAACGCTGATCATCACAATCAAGGCTAATGAGGGCTTTTGCTTGTCCTTTCATTGGCACAAGATCAACTCCTCGTTGACCTGACTGTATATCAGAAATTTTATAAGGAATGAAAAGAGAAGACCAATTCTTGAATTTGGCTGTAACTTCGGGACTACCATCTATTCTGAATCCACGGGGCGTAAATCCTCCGGCGTCAGACTCTATTACAGCAATATGATTTTCTTTTGCATCATTAGCCGCTTTAGAATAGGCAATTCCGCCGTGAGCACCGGATTCTTCATTCATATACAAAATTGCCCGTACAGACCGCTGAGGCCTTGACCCTGAATTTTTAATCAACCTAAGGACTTCCAAGGTCTGCACCACTCCCGCCCCGTCATCACTAGCTCCTTCACTCAAATCCCAGGAATCGAGGTGCGCACCGACAGTTACATACTCATCCGGAAAAGTTGAACCTTTTATTTCTCCGATCACATTGTAACTTACTACATCTGGTAATTGAAGGCAATTCATCTGGAGACTATAAATAAGATTTGCGTTCTTACGCAACTCACTGCTTAGCTTATCCGCACTTGCTGTACTTAATGCAGCCGCAGGAATCTTTGGGACGTTTGCCTCATAACTCATCGCACCGGTATGTGGAACATTGTCCTTAGCCAGTGTTAATGACCTGACCAACGCACCGACTGCACCTCGTTTTGCAGCTTCAATAGCCCCCTTGTACCGTTGGTCTGAAGCGCCGAGATATGCTTTAAACGTCTCAATCTCCTTTGGATCCATAGGCCTGTTAAAAAATACAAAGCGACCCCTGACCTCTTCGTCTTTTAAAGCCGACAGTTCCTCCCATGTCTTCACCTCCACTACCCCGGCTTTTAACGTACCCTTGGTAGCGATGGACCCACCGAGGGCACAAACAGCCATTGGAACTGTTTCTCCGGAGGTTGAAATGAAAGAAGATTGCTCTTTAGCTCCCCTTTCCCAATGTG
>JAPSHM010000036.1 GCA_031179845.1 Pedobacter sp. | reverse complement strand
TATTGGCTGTTTCTACAGCGCCTCCCGTATTATCCAGTACAATACCGTTAAGAAATCCGCTGACATCACTATTAGTCAGCTGCCAGCCGTTTACGGACGCGTCTCGAAATACGATACCTTCACAGCCCCTTGTGTTGTTTAAAGAACGGATTTGAATGTTATCCATCACCAGGTTGGTCTGTACCCCCCCGGTAAAGTAAATTGCCCTTCCAATAATAGCATTACCACTGGTACAAGGCTCTATATCCGAAGATGAAATATTCCTAAGCGTTAAATTGGTGGACGCTCCCCCTACATAAACCAAAGCGTTCAGGAAATTGCCGACTGTGCTGTAAGCCGTTATATTTTCAATGGTAATACCTGTTGTATTTGGATGTATTTCGAAGTCAAAGTGTCCGTTATTCGTTAAAGTAAAATTACGGATAGTCACATTGTCGGCGTTGATGACGAAAGGATTGACCACGCTGTTGGTGCCCGTAGAGTTGATGATGACCCTGTTCTGCCCGTCTATCGTAAGGTCCTTAGCCGTAATGGTGGGCAACGAAGTTTGGATCGTGATCTGCCCATGCACATTGAACACTATCGAATGCGGTCCAACGCCTCCTGCGTTTGCATCAAGAATAGCCTGCCTCAATGAACCCAGCCCTGAATTATTGGTATTGGTAACCGGGAAGTCGGTAGCATACGCCGTCTGACCCATAAATAAAGAAAGCGCCAGGAACGCCAGAAGGACTCCCTTATTTATTTTGATCATGCTGAAAGATAATTTTTTATGAAATTTTGCGTTATTGCTAAGGAGACTTAACAAAAGATCAAGTAAGTTTTTTTTCATAGGTATACTAACAAGGTAACACTCTGGGTAAATAATTTAAAGTGCTTCTTTTTGGCCATTCGGGCCGGAAAAGAACGTTTTTATAAAACTACGGTGGTAAATTTTAAGGGTTTGTAGTATTAGTTAGATTCGGATGTATGATAATGTAGACGTGGTGTAGTTATAGAAAGACTTTACATGCAAAAACAACGTCAAAGCAGGTTTTTGAGAACCTCAAGCGACTTTTATCAACATTCTGTAACAGAATAGTTACGCGAATTATATTGCCCGGTTAGTGGAAAAGTGTAGAAAATTGCGACAGCTGCAACTTAATCACCAAAGATATACTACAGCTTTAATTAGCAAATAGTCCATACAATAAAAGCCGTTGGATAGATTCCAACAGCTTAACAAAGAAATAGTGTCTACCTGAATCTCTACTGCTACTGCTCCAGAAATTTTATCAGCGCTTTTGCCGTAGGACCGGCAGATAAGGGGTTTTGACCAGTAATCAATAGACCGTCTTTTTCTACATGACTCATAAATGGAACCAGAGCGACGTGAATTTCTGCCCCCAATTCTCTCATCTTTGTCTCCAGCAGGTATGGTACATTATCCTTTCTGCGTACCATCATTTCCTCAGTGTTGGTGAAAACTGATACTCGTTTACCTTTTATAAAACCAGGCTGCAGCTCTTCAGCTTTGATCAGCGCAGCTGGACCGTGACATACTGCTGCTACAGGTTTACCTGAATTGTAAAAGTCAAGAATCAACTGGCCGCTTTTTTCGTCGCTCGCCAAGTCCCAAAGTGGCCCATGTCCTCCCGGATAAAATACCGCATCATAGTCCGCCGCATCAATCGTTTTCAAAACATTCGTTCGTTCGAAGGCTGTCTTTGCAATGACATCTTCCTGGAACCTGCGGTTAGAACCAGTCACATTTTCCGTGAGCTCACTCATCGGATCAACAGGGGGACGACCACCTAACGGAGTTGCCAGCGTGATCTGGTAACCAGCATCAATAAACTCATAATAAGGTTCAGTAAACTCTCCTAGCCACAGCCCCGTTTTGTTATTCGTATTCTCCAGCTGTTGATGTGATGTCAGTATCATTAGAATTTTCTTCATAATTAACCTCCTGGTCTTGTAGCCTGACGAAATACCAGACTGCTGCAGAGACAACAAGAATCATCAAGAAAGTGTTTACGAATATTAGACGATACAAATTTAGTTGCATCTTTTACTAACAATTCATCTTCCCGGCTGTTGTCAAAAAAAAGATCAACTAAAATTTCTATATTTGAGAATCTTTATTATAGCACACAAAAAGCAAAGATGAGCCCATCAGGAACGAATAATGAACACCATAAGCAATGGCGGCAATGCAGCACCAGAACATTTTGGGGCGAAATTGCAGCCGGAGATCATGTTGTTCAGCTATATGACACTGATGAAATGTTGATCAACACCTTAACTGATTTTGCCGCTGATGGCTTCGATGCGGGAGACTCCATCATCGTTATCGGTACCGCTTCCCACTTAAGTTCATTAACAGCAAATTTACTGGACATGGGATATGAGTTGGACCTGTTGATCAGCAATGATCGTTACCTGACCTTAGACGCGGAACAGACATTGGCTGAGTTCATGGTAAACGGGAAACCAGACGAGCACTACTTTATGGAAACCATTGCCGCCATCACGAAAAGAGCCCGCAAGAACGGCAAGCTTGTTCGTGCATTTGGCGAGATGGTAGGACTACTCTGGCAACGTGGCAACAGCAGCGCTACCATTGAATTGGAAGTACTATGGAACAAGTTTTGCGCTGTTGAAGCGCTCTGCCTTTTTTGCGCCTACCCAAAAAGCGACTTCAATCAGGATGCAGGCGCTTCGGTAATGCATATATGCGGCGCCCATTCAAAGCAAATTAAACTGGACGCGGCCTTACCGGGCCAGCTTCAGTTTAAAGAGATGAATTAGTTACCGGCAAGGAAAAGTAAAAGGTAGACCCTTCACCTTCCATACTGGTCACCCAGATCTTCCCTCCTTCGCGCTTGATGATCTCCGACGATATATATAGGCCAAGACCAAGACCTTGAAAGGTGTTTTGTGTATCCCCGCTAACCCGGTAGAACTGGTCGAAAACTTTATTCAGATCTTTTGCTGCGATCCCAATCCCAAAATCCTGTACAGAGAAGTTAAGCGCTCCGTTATCCAGATTAACATCAATGATCACCCGATCAGCCTTTGGAGAATATTTAACTGCATTGGTAACCAAATTTGTAATGACCTGACTTATCCTTTCCCTGTCACCAAATACCTCACCCACCGGAGTGGCGCTGGCAATAAGGGTATGCTGTCCCGCGGTTCGTTGCAAATCCTCCATCAGCTCGGCTAAAAGCTCATCAAAGTTGAAATAACGGTCATTAAACTGTAGTTTACCGGTATTGATCTTGGTCACATCCAACAAATCCCCGATCAGACTGGTGAGCCGGTTAATCTGGGCATCCATCTTTCGCATCATACCCGCATCATGAATATTTCCGCTTTTTGTCAGCATTTTTTCCAGAATCTGCGTATAAGCCTTGATACTGGTTATTGGAGTTTTCAATTCATGACTGGCAATCCCGATAAATTCATCCTTTTGTTGCTGAAGTTTTTTCTGTTCTGTGATATCTACAAAAGCACCAATATAACCTATGAACGTTCCTTCATTGTTAAATTGCGGCTTACCATTTGCAGCAACCCAGTGAACCAGGCCATCTAAGTGCACGAAGCGAAATTCAAGGTCATGAAAATGCCTTTCAGCCAGGTTCGTCTGGAATCTGGTCATCGTTCGCTCACGATCTTCCTGAAGTATGGTATTCACCCAACCGGAGCCCAATTGCTGTTCAGCAGAAAGACCAGTCCAATCTATCCAGGTTTGATTCAGGTAAGTAAAAGATCCATTCGCATCCGCCATCCATAAACCTGTGGGGGTCGCAGAAGTGATGTTGTACAACAGCTCTTCGCGGTCAGCAACAAGGTTAACTAATTTTTCCTGTTCCTGTTTGATCTGCATTTGCTGTGTAATATCCAGCAACGTTCCCAATAGCCGTATTGGTTTCCCTTTTTTATAAAAATATTTACCTTCAACCCGAACCCATCTGATGCTGCCATCCGGCCAGATCAGTCTGACTTCGTAGAACAACTTCCCAGACTTGATGGCGATCTCATATGCTTCTTCGCGAATGAGGAGGTCGTCCGGATGAATCATTTTTAGATATTCCTTGTCGGGCACCGGAGCTTCGAAACCGAAAATTTTTGCATAGATCAACGAAGTGACTGTTTCGTTGGTTTCCAGGTTAGCGTCAAACGTTCCTAACCCCACAGCATCGATAGCTAGTCTGGCTCGTTCTTCGGCTTCCTCCAATTCAAGTGTGGCCCTCACCTGCTCCGTTACTTCTGTAGCTACAACGATCACGCCCATGATCGATCCGTCAGACTCCCGGAACGGTTCGTAAATAAGATTGACATAAGCCGTTTCCAGATTTCCCTCTCTGAATACCGGTAATTTCAATGCATTTCCTTCAAATGGCTCACCAGTCAGGCGAACATTATCCAATATCTCTTCAAATCCAAGCCCTTTGGCATGGCTAAGCACATCAAACACTGGCTTCCCGGTGAACTCTTCCATTGTTCTGCCGTAAAGTTCGCACATCGGCGCATTGATCAGATCCACAACATAGTCTGGCCCTAGGAATATTCCAATTCCGATTGGTGCTTGCATAAAAACTGAATAAAGTTGTCTTCGCTGTTTGATGAGTGCTTCTTCTGCAGTTTTACTAGAGGTAATATCTACAATAGTCCCAATTAAACTTTCTGTTTCCTGGCTTGGTTTTCTATAAAGTTTTCCCTGGGATTTCACCCAACGAAGAGACTTGTCATTAAAACGGACAATTCGAAAGGTAAGGTCGAAGGTATCCGATTCCTTGCTATTAATCGTCCGAAGGATCTCCTGCAATACCCGGTCCTTATCCTCAATATATATAGATTGCTTGAAAAGGTCAAAATCTACTGTAAAGTCATTAGGCAGTCCAAATATTTTCTTGCTCTCGTTAGACAAGGATAGCCCTTTAGTATCCGGATCAAAGTCCCAGGTTCCGAGGTTGATGGATTGCATGAGCAGGGCCATCCGGGTTTCGCTATGCTCAAGCCGCATCAGCAATTCCGACTTCCGCTCTTCCTCCTTTTTTAACTCTGTGATGTCCCGGGTAAAACACCGGGTGTGTATAAATTTGCCCTCTTTAAATAATACGTTAGAATTAATTAGCACATGTTTGATAGAATTGTCCTTGCACCTTAGTCGGGCCGGATAATTTCTGATTGTTTCATTCCTACCTAAACGATTCAATATGTCTTCAATCACTTTTTCATCCGCATGGAAGTCGCTGATGTGGTGCCCGATATACTCTTCTGAAGTATAGCCCAGCGAGCTCAGTTCAGCTTGGTTTGCCCAGGTGATGATCCCGTTACTGTCTACCCAATGAAGGGGCGTCGCAGCATTGTCAATGAAGTCCTTAAGTTCTTCCAAACGCTGTTCCAATTCCTTTTCCCGGGACTGATATCCAACCAGTTGTTCACGCAAATTTCCAATATCCTCCATACAAAACTTCAAAGTATTTATAAACTCTCAATTTTAGGTTGTGACTAAAATGATAAAATAGGTAATAATAAAAATATCTTAATAGCTTAATTTTTTATTAGCAGCAATTCAATACATGAACTATGCCAGTCCCATTCTTTTGCGAAGCGAAATGATCTGTTCCGCATGATGGGCCCCATGCCAATTGTACTGATTGGTCATTTGCCACACGGGCATAAATTCATTATTTCCCGGATGATAATAGGTCCTCGCCCAGTCTTCTTCCTTCAAATTCTCCAATAAGGAGGTCCATCTCCTGTGTAAAGCATGAAGCAAAGTAACAGAAACATTCAGCGGAACAAGACTGACATCCGGCAAGTCCGACCACAGCTTTTCATTATATGGGCATATTGCAGGTTTATCTTCAGTCAATGCAAGTTTCAATCTGATATATGCATTCATATGGCTATCCGCCACATGGTGTACGACTTGTATGATACTCCAGCCGCCAGGCCGATAAGGAGTGTTTAGCTGTGCTTCGTCAAGATTTTCGATGCAATAATCGAAAAGCAGTGGTGCCGATCTGATGCCGCCTATCCAGGAGGCAAGTTGATCGGGATTATAAGTAACTGCCGGTGCAAAACGGCCAATCGGATACATCAACTGTTCTAAAGAGTTGTTCATTGATCAAGAAGTGAATTTAGTATAAAAGTAATCATACCCGTCAGATTTCAAAGTCAAGTATTGCCAAAATTGTCCGAAAATTTAGTTAGTTGGCAGGCACACTGTCCAGTTTAAGGTATATCTATAAGATTCGTCCTCTATTTGTCCTACTCAATCAAACCGTGTTTGAATTGAAGAACAAAGATAGTTTGAAAGGGTTTCAAAGAAATGTTGTTAAAAAGAAAACGGGAATAATCCGAAGACTACTCCCGTTTAAATTAACGCTCTCGATACAAAGGTACATTTATTTTGAATATCTCCAAATAAAAACTAATATTTTTTTTAATAAATTACCATATACCCGCGCCAAGCACTGTAAGGCTACGAAAAAACAGAAAAAAATCTTAAGCGAAAGGTTTACATAATGTTAATAATAGGTTAAACTACATAGCTATTAAAGGAGATAATTTTGTCCAGCAATGGACACTGACTATATATCTGAACTTCGGGAAGGCAACATGACTGTCTTCAACACAGTATATCAGCTTTACCATAAGCAGATCTATGGTTTTATTTTTCATAAGACCCAGTCTGAATTTATTGCCACCGAAGTGGTGCAACTTACCTTCATCAAGTTGTGGGAAAAAAGAAATTCCCTCTCCTTGCAAACCGCTTTACCACTTCAACTCTTTGGGATGGCACGCCAGGTAATGATCGATGAACTTCGCAAAGAAGCAACCAGGCTAAAATACAACAGTCAATCTGAACAATATCCATATACCGACAGCCTCATGAAAATGATTGAAGGTAAAGACCTGCTCCAACACTTTGAACGGGAAATTGAAGCGATGCCAACGATGCGAAAAATGGTGTTCAATCTGAGCAGAAAAAACGGACTCTCCTACCATGAAATTTCGGAAATGCTGGGGATATCATCCAGAACCGTTGAGGGACATATTTCAAAAGCGTTAACCACGCTAAAGCAATACATGTATACAGTTCTACTCTAGCTATATTAACAAATTGTTAACTAGCAGGGGCTAGGCCGCCGGCATACGTATTACTTGTATGAAGGCATCAAAACGGGATTTTTGGAAGTTCCGGCAATATCAGCAGCTTATTAAGAAACTTTTCAGCAATGAAGAGTGGGAATCTTTTAAGGAAGTCAAGGAAATCCCTCAGGAGACTTCCGACAGGATGTACGATTTCATTGCGGGAAAGATCAAAGGGCTTAAGCAGAAAGAAGAAGACAGGGATAATTTCAGATTAAAAGTGCTTTATACCGGTAAGTATCTTGCTGCCGCCTGCGTGACCATTTTTATAGGACTGTCCTTATGGTTCGTTTCGCCCAAGGTCAAGAACGCTCCAACTCAAATGCCTGTATCTTCCAATCCGCAAACGGCTAAACTGGAGACCATTTGGAAGGAATTCCGAAATACAGGAACCCAAAATCGCCTTGTGCAACTTCCCGATTCTTCTGTTGCAGATCTATCGCCAAATTCAACGCTGAGATATGAAAGAAGCTTCCAAAAGAAATTCAGAGATGTATTCCTTACCGGAAAGGCACATTTCAATGTTAGAAAAGACCCGAACCGACCTTTTAGTGTTCATGCTGGCGGACTAAAAACTACCGCATTAGGAACAACGTTCACCATCAATACTGCTGCATCAAATCATCGAACATCGGTGGTTCTCCATACAGGAAAAATCGTAGTGCGCGTAAATGTAGGTGCGAGTAAACCTGTATACATTTCCAAACCCGGAGCGGGGCTATTGTTTGATCAGGCGCTACAAACTGCGGAACTGATCAAAGCACCTGTAAAAAGCAAGCCGGTTGCGGAAACTTCTTTTCATCGCGTAGGAACTGCAATGATCATGAAAAACATCCCGTTGCCAAAGGTAATTGCACTTTTAAACGAAGCCTATCATGTGAACATAACCGCCATTGGCAAGGACACTGACCACATTACTTATACCGGGACGGTCGACCCTTCAAAGGAGGAAATCGGTCAAGTGCTAAATGTCATTTGCTTAATCAACAGCCTGAGCTATATCCAGAATTCCGAACAAGAATTTATTATTCAAAAATCTAATAAACAAACTCAATAGTTTTCACAACAATTATGATGCATTTAAACACACTAAAAACCCTGAAACGATTTTTATGCCTTGGCATGATAGGTTTGGCAGGTCCGCTTTTTGCGCAGGAACTTCCGGTAAAAGGTCTGGTACAGGATGTAAAGGGGCAACCACTTCCGGGAGTCGGCATTAAGGCAGAACACCAGGAAACCGGTAAAGCCTTTCATTCAAGAACGAATGCTGATGGGCTTTTCAGCTTCAGCAACCTTCCTTCTGGTGGGCCATATCGCTTCATATTTAGCTTTATTGGATTCCAAACTGATACATTATCAAATTACACAGTTAGAACCGGACAACAGATTGCTTTAAATATGAAGCTTAAAGATCAGCCAACTGATCTTCAGGAGGTAGTGATCGGGTATGGAAAAAGTAAAAGAAATGCAGTTACCGGCTCTATAACTTCCATTAAACCGGAAGACTTCAACAGTGGCGTAATCAGCTCTGTAGGGCAACTTTTGCAGGGGAAAGTGGCAGGTCTCAACATCACCCGAAGTGGAAACCCAGCCGACAAACCGGCAGTTATCCTTCGTGGGCCTTCCAGTTTTAGGGAAGGGGCTCAAGAGCCATTCTATGTAATTGACGGAGTTCCGGGAGCTTCAATTGACCTTATTGCACCAGATGACATTGTGAGCGTAGACGTATTGAAAGACGCTTCATCGACAGCCATTTATGGATCAAGAGCAGCAAATGGAGTGATTATGATCAGCACCCGGAATACCTTTGGTGGTACCCCGCGGCTTTCTTACAATGCATACGCCGCAAGCGAAAACATCTCAAATTATATCAAGATGGCAAGCGCTGATCAATTAAGAACTTACCTGGGCGACAACGGAAAAAAACTTGAGGGTATAAATGACGATGGCAGCAGTACCAATTGGCTGAAAGAGGTGACCAAAACAGGCTTTTCGCACAACCATAACTTAAACCTTACTGGTGGTGGTCAGAATTCAAGCTATGGTGGTAGTGTAAACTATCTCAACAACCAGGGCATTATCAGGACCTCAGGAATGGAGCGTCTTATTGTAAGAGCCAATATGGAGCAGCGCATTTTGAAGGAAAGATTGAAACTTAATCTTAATATAACCAATAGCAATACCACAACGGACAGTATCCCAACTCAGGTATACAACAACATGTTTACTTACCTTCCAACTGTTAGTGTAAAAAGACCAGACGGAAGTTATTTTGAAGACCCTTCCCGTACTACGGGTACTGGTGGATATTACAACCCGGTAGCCTTGCTTTACAACAATACAACAGAGGGAATAAGCAATGTAACCTTAGTCAATGGCTCGGCAAAAGTAAATATTATTGACGGCCTTGATTTTACAGCAATGCTCTCTTTGCAGAACGAGCAGATCACCGCAAATCAATATAACAACAGGTACTCTATGCTAAAGCAGGGTCTAAATGGCTATGCAGAACGTTCATCCGTTAAAAACACACAAAAAGTAATCGAAGGGTTTTTCAACTATGATAAAACTTACGGAGATCACAATGTTAAACTATTGAGTGGTTATTCGTTCCAGGAAAACAAGAATGGGGATGGCTTCCAAACCTCAGGACAGGATTTCATATCCGATCACCTGCTATGGAACAACATCGCGTTAGCCAATGGAAATGGAACAACCTTAGTAAACTATGGAGATAATTACCTTTCCATCTTACGCCTTATCTCGTTCTACGGTCGGGCCATGTACGATTTCCAGGGAAAATACCTTTTGCAAGCTTCCCTACGCTATGATGGATCATCAGCATTTGGCCAGAACGAGAAATGGGGACTTTTCCCATCCATTTCTGGTGGTTGGAATATAGACCGTGAGGCATTTATGGAAAATATTCATTTTATCGATAACCTGAAACTGCGTGCAGGTTATGGCGTATCCGGAAACTCAATGGGTTTTGATGCCTACACGGCAAGGCTCACCTATGGAACGGCAACAGGCTCCTATTTCTACAATGACGGTAGATGGCTACGTGCCGTTGGTCCATTGCAGAATAACAATCGTGACCTGAGATGGGAGCGTACAGCAACAACAAATCTTGGTTTAGATTTCGGCATGTTTAAAAACAAACTTTCCGGTTCCATTGACTTTTATAATAAGAAGACCACCGATCTTATTGCACCCTATACTGTTTCTACAACAATATACCCTTCAAACTTACTTACCGCAAATGTGGGGACAATGGTCAATAAAGGTATAGAGTTGAGCTTAAATACAACACCTGTTAAAACAAAAGATTTTAGCTGGACAACAGCGGTCAATTTTTCACACAACAAAAACACCATCACTTCAATTTCTAATGATGAATTTCCTAAATCCGAGTTTTACACCGCAAATATCGGAGGTAGAGGACAGTCGGGCGCGAGTGGGTACCAGGTGATCAAAGAAGGCTTGCCTTTAGGTTCCTTTTATACGTTAAGGTATGCCGGCAAAGATGATTCCGGAAAATCAATGTTCTATGATAAGGATGGAAATGCTTCCACCGCAAATACTGGCTTCGAACATTATACCGTAACGGGATCTGCTCAACCAAAACTATTATATGGGTGGAACAACAGTTTCAAATACAAGAAATTCGATTTCAACTTCTTTATTCGTGGCGTTTATGGCAACAAAATTTTAAACGCAACGCTGGCTGACATGAATGCCCCTATCTACGCATTACAGACCAATATTGCAGTGATGACTTTGTCAGAATCTATCACTGACGAGAAAGCCCAGTTCGTATCAGACAGGTATCTCGAAAGTGGCGCTTACCTGCGTCTGGACAATGCTACTCTAGGTTATACCTTCCAGATTAAAGGCAACAAAACTTTGCGTCTTTATGCATCAGGAAACAATCTGTTCATCATTACCAACTATAAAGGCGTAGATCCTGAGATCAACATGGCAGGACAAACCCCAGGAATTGACAATCGAAATTTTTATCCTAAAACACGGTCGGCAATCTTCGGACTTAGATTCAGCCTATAACATCAAAAAAAATGAAAGATGCAAGCTTACCGCCTGAAAAGCAAACCGTAAGATTGCAAAAATCAAAATCAAAAAAAACAAAATTTATACTGATGAAACTAAACATATTAGCAGCAATTTTTATTGCATCAAGCCTTGTGGGCTGTACCAAGTTGGAGGTCGACATTGTTTCAAAATATACAGAACATAACTTCCCAAAAACGGCAGAGGCCTACCTCGCCGCAACTGGCACCGTTTATCAAAAATTCAATTCCAAATTTGGCGTTGACATCTGGAGGATGTATGAATTGACCACCGATGCAGCCATTATCACGGCAAGAAACGGTGGTTATTACGACCAAGGTAGATATCAAACTTTACATAAACACAATTGGGCTCCTGACCATCCAATTATACAAAGCGTTTGGGAATGGGGATATGCAGGAATCAGTGATTGTAACAGAATATTGGCTTTGCTAGCTTCTGCTGAAGAAGGTGAACTTAAAGAGCTTTACCTAAAAGAACTACGTGCCATGCGAGCCCTCAACTATTTCTATATGCTGGATATGTTCGGTAATGTACCGATAACCACTTTTGGAACAAAAGAGAGTCCTAAACAATCAACCCGCTTAGAAGTATTCAATTACATTGAAAAAGAACTATTGGAAATATCGGAAGGATTGTCTGCCCCTGCTACCGTAACCCAAAAATTTTATGGCCGCCCTACTAAGTGGATGGCGTATGCACTACTTCAAAAGCTGTACATAAACGCAGAAAAATATATTGGAAAGAACATGTACCTGGAATCTATCCAATATGCAGATAAAATCATTACCGGCTCTTCTATGAAGCTTGTGAGCGATTACAGTTCGTTATTTGCAGCAGATAACGGCCCTAACTCTGAAACCATCTTCGCTGCTACATACGACGCGGATTACTCTCCTGGAAATGCCATAACACGATACGCCTTACATGGCACACTAAGGGCAAAATACAACCTACCATTTACGCCTAGTAATGCCATGTGTACCCTACCGGAGTTCTATAACATCTTTAATCTACCAGATGACATCCGTAACAATGACTGGCTGGCTGGCAAGCAATCCCTGACTGACGGGACACCGATCATGAATGGTACAGGTCAATTAGATTTTACACCTGAAATTGTTTTAACCAATACAGAAACGATGGATGTAGGTCCGGAAGTAAACGGGGTTTCCCGTGGTGTACGTTCCATTAAATTCTATCCAGACCCGAAAATAAACCCCAGCACACGGAACCAGAACAATGACATGCCGGTCTTCCGTTTAGCTGATGTATATCTTTTGAAGGCTGAAGCACTGTTAAGAAGCGGAGGCTCAAATGGCGATGCATTGGATTTGGTAAACAAAGTTAGAGAGCGTGCAAAAGCACCAGTGCTTACGGCAATAACACTAGATCAGATGCTTGACGAACGTGGTAGAGAACTTGCCTGGGAAGGCTGGCGCCGAAATGATCTGATCAGGTTTGGAAAATATCAAGGCAAATGGGGTTTCAAAGCCGGTAACGAAGGTGCCGATCGCGAACTGTTCCCTATTCCTGCAACAGAATTGATCTTGAATGGAAATTTGAAGCAGAATAAGGGTTATTAAATATGAAAAGAAGAGACTTTGTAAAAAACACGGCGCTTACCGCTCTTGGCGCCAGCATTATCTCTCCGTTGCAATCTCTGGCTGCCGATTCGGTGCAGTCAGAGACGCATCTGGAAAGTGACGACCTTTCTCCCCGTAGTGCATTGAAAGATGATTACCCGCTGCATTTCGTGGCCCTCGGTGATTGGGGACGTAATGGTGCAGATCACCAGATCCCTGTAGCTAAGCAAATGGGAAAATGGACAACAGAAAACCGGAATGATTTTATTCTGGCGTTGGGTGACAATTTTTATCCCAGAGGGGTTACCAGTGAAAATGATCCACTGTGGCACTATTCTTTCGAAAATATCTATACTGACTTTTCCCTTCAGTGGGATTGGTACCCCATCCTGGGCAACCACGATTACGTGAGTGATCCGGATGCACAGGTGCGGTATAGCAAAGTGAGTAGAAGATGGAAAATGCCGGCACGTCATTACTCGAAGGAAGTTAGCCTGGGAGGCTCAAATGGCGACAAAGTATTGATGATATTCATCGATACCTGCCCGCTGATTCCTGAATTTCATGCCAATCCCGAGTACGCTCCTTTTGTTGAAAATCAACATCCGGAAAAGCAACTGGCCTGGATAGATGAAACGTTGAAAAATGCCGGACCGCATATCAAATGGAAAATGGTCATTGGCCACCACCCTATCTATACCGTTGGTCCGAGAATTAAAAATTACGACACACTTGCGGTTAGAAAAGTCCTTAAGGATATCTTTGATCGCAATAAGGTTGATGTGTATTTGTCCGGTCATGATCATTCGTTACAGCACCTGAAAACAGATGGCTTTACACACCATTTCATTTCTGGGTCCGGATCCGAAATCACACCAGTGACAGCCGGGGTAGCGTATAGTAAATTTGAGGCTGCTGAACATGGCTTCATGTACTTTTCCATCGACAAGAGCCGATTAAACGCCAAGATGATCAACCATACCGGGAAGGTCATTTATGAAACTACATTAAGAAAAGGATAGTATTTTTACGACATTTGCACCAATCATAAGATTAGTCAAAAAAGTCAGAACGTATGTCAATCACAAGCCCACAGGAACGAGAAGGTATTCAGAAAATAAGTGAAGCTGTTGCAGTTACACTAAAAAAGATGAGGGATTATGCCAAACCGGGTATGACCACCAAAGAACTGGACGATTACGGTCGGGAACTATTGGAAGGATTTGGCGCCAATTCTGCGCCTTTTCTAACTTATAAATTCCCGGGGTTCACCTGTATCAGCCTGAACAATGAAATTGCACATGGCATTCCATCAGACCGCATGATCAAAGAAGGCGATCTGATCAATATCGATGTATCAGCAGAACTGGACGGGTTTTGGTCGGACAACGGAGGTTCCTTTGTTTTGGGCGCCGATACACATGGTCACGCAAAGCTGATCAACACTTCAAAATATATCTTGCAGAAAGCACTTGATCAGATTAAAGGCGGCGTAAAGATTTCAGAGATTGGAAAATTGATAGAAACCCTGGCGAAGAAAAATGGTTATAAAGTGATCAGGAACCTGACTGGACATGGCGTTGGCAGAAGTCTGCATGAGGCACCTCATGAAATAGCCAATTACTACGATAGATTTAATCAAACCAGATTCAGAAAGAATTCTGTAGTAGCAGTTGAAACATTTATTTCCACTACATCCAGTTATGCAGAGACGATGGAAGACGGATGGACATTAGTTGGAGATAAAGGCGGTTATTGCGTTCAACACGAGCATACCATCCTGATTACGGATGATAAACCAATAATTCTAACGTCTAAAAATGACATCTTCAACAACTAGTTGTTAAAAAAATATTAATAAATTGTTGTGATGTTATGAATTTTTCGTATCATTGCCCTTGAGAGCGTTAATTTTGAAAGCGGTACCTGTCGCCAGATGGGTATCGCTTTCTATTTTTAAGTCAATTCGCTCATGATTCCATAACCTTCCCGTTATTCTCATTTTACAGTACGAGGCTACATTTGCGTCAAATTTTTATTTGATGTATATGAGAAAAAAACTACTATTGATGGGTCTAATGAGCCTTTTTCTAGGTGTTACTGCTATGGCTCAAGACCTTATCAAAGGGACCATTAAGGACAACAAAGGAAGCGGAATTCCCGGAGTCAGTGTGCGCGACAAAGGAAGTAACAAAGTCACTTTGTCTGATTTTGAAGGCAAGTTTAGTATTGACGCAGCTAAAAACTCCATACTTACCTTTACCTATATTGGGTTTATAACCCAGGAGATCAACAGTAACGGCAACAGCCAAATAAATGTTATCCTTCTTGAAGACTCCAAAACACTTGGAGAAGTGGTCGTAACTGCTATCGGTATCAAACAGCAAAAGAAAAAACTAGGTTATGCCACTCAGGAAGTTAAACTAGACGTTTTATCCGAGGCCAAGACGATGAATATTGGAAACGCGTTAACAGGTCAGGTAGCCGGACTTACGGTTAATAATCCCACAGGCATATTTCAGGCGCCCTCGTTCTCTCTTAGAGGAAAGAACCCCCTGATCGTTATTGATGGAATTCCTGTTGAAACAGATTTCTTCGATGTCTCAGGCGACAATATCGCCAACATTAACGTATTGAAAGGTACTACTGCATCAGCTCTTTACGGATCCAGAGGCAGGAACGGGGCCATTTTGATCACGACCAAGAATGCTACAAAAGAAGGTCTGGAAATCGGTTTGAGTACGAACAATATGGTCACCGCAGGCTTCACCGTATTTCCTGAAACGCAAACCGAATATGGGAATGGATCAAACGGGAAATATGAATTCTGGGATGGTGAAGACGGGGGAATATCTGATGGAGATATGATCTGGGGACCAAAATTTGCACCCGGTGTTAAAGTACCACAGTGGAACAGTCCAATCAGGAACAAACAAACCGGAGAGGTTATCCCTTGGTGGGGTAATGTAAAGGATACTAAATACGACGACAAATCTATTTATGAAAGAGTACCAACCGACTGGGTAAGGCATGACAACTTAAATGAATTCCTTAGACCAGGCCTGGTGACCAACAATGATTTCTCCGTTGCTTACAAAGGTGCCAAAGCTCAGTTTTACGCATCAGGAAAATACTCCTTTCAGCGCGGCCAGGTACCAAATACGTCGCTAACAACTGGCGGTGCCAATTTCAACTCTTCCTTTCAGTTGACCTCAGATCTGCAATTGGACGCTTCCTTGAGCTACAATAAAGTGTCGAGTCCTAACTATCCCCGTTATGGATATGGCCCAAAAAATCACATGTATACCATATTGATCTGGATGGGAGACGATGTTAACGGAAAAGAGTTGAAGGAGCATATGTATGTGCCAGGTTTGGAAGGCTACAGACAGGCCAATTACAACTACGCATGGTACAACAATCCCTATTTTGCTTCCTATGAATTGGAGCAAAGTTTGAATAGGAACGTAATGAATGGACAAGCAAGGTTGAGGTGGCAGGCGCTTCCTAATTTGAGTTTTCAGGCCAGGGCATCCGGTCGGGAACGCCAGACATTTGAAGATATGAAAAGTCCGAAGTCGTACATGAATTACGGCGATTCAAGAAACGGAGATTATAAAATGTGGAACAAGAATCAATTGAATGTGGATCTTGACTTCCTGGCATCCTTCAACCAAAAAATTACAAAAGACTTCGATTTTGTCATGAATGCTGGTGCATCAACTTTCAATCGTGACGTTAAGGAGGAGTATGCATCAAGTGACGGGCTAATCGTTCCCTTTGTTTATAACCTGAACAATACCTTTGGCACTCCATTGGCTACCAACTCCTTGCAGCAGAAATCAATCCGCAGTGTTTATGCTTCAGCAAACTTCGATTTTCTCAACGCAATTTTCTTAAACGTTACCGGGAGAAATGACTGGTCTTCAACATTGAACAGCGAGAACAGATCGTATTTTTATCCTTCTGCTTCATTAAGCACCATGATATCTGACTATCTTAAGATGCCTGCAGGAATTGATTTCTTAAAACTTTATACCTCATGGGCAGAAGTTTCAAGCGACCTTGATCCCTACAGCCTCGAGGCCACCTATAAAAAAGACGTTACTTATGATTCAAAGCCATCCGTGGGTTATCCGCAAGGCCTGATGAATTATAATATCAAACCTGAAAAATCTACTTCTTATGAACTGGGCTTGTCGACCTCCCTATTTAAAAAAATGGGTCTGGAATTCACCTATTACAATGTAGAAGACGAAAATCAAATTCTGGATTTGGGTATCTCTGAAGCTTCCGGTTTCAAAACACGGAAAGTGAATGGCAACAAATACCGAACCAGAGGATTTGAAATTATGGCAAATTTGAACGCGGTAAGCAACAAATCATTCAAATGGGACATTGCCGCAAACTGGACCAGTTCCGAAAAAAGGTTAATTGAAATTTATAATAACCTACCGAAATTTGGCGATCTACAATTGAACGACAGAGCAGATAGCTATTATGGCAACATATGGAAGAAAAGCGCAGCGGGAGAAGTGATCCTTGATGCGAATACCGGTTTACCCACAAAAGACGATTATAGAGCGAACCTGGGGCATACCGATCCAAGCTGGAGATTCGGACTTCAAAACAAATTTAAGATCAAAAACTTTGATGTTAACATCGACATAGACGGTGCCTGGGGCGGTGTGATTCGCTCGGTAACCATTGAGAAAATGTGGTGGGGTGGCAAACATCCTAACTCTGTTGAATTCAGAGATGCTGAGTATGCTGCCGGAAAGCCAATTTATGTGCCAAATGGAGTTGTGGTAACAGGCGGAGAATTGAAACGTGATCTGAATGGCAACGTATTGTCAGACACCCGTACCTACACAAAAAATACAACTGCTGTTAACTGGCAAACCTGGAGCCAGATCTATCCGTATCAGGCACAGGTAACCGAAGAAGAAAATGAAAAATTCGCTAACGTGTTCGACCGTTCCTTCATTAAGTTAAGGAGGATATCTGTAGGTTATGAGTTGACGAACATCGTTAAAGTTGGCAACCTTAAGTCAATCTATGTTTCGGCATACAGCTACAACCCACTGATGTGGAAGAAAATGCCTTTACTTGATCCCGATTTTGGGAATGATAACGATCTACAGGATCCATCTGCAAGGTTCATTGGCTTATCTCTTAATGTGAAACTTTAACCTCCTGTACTTTAAAATATCAAAAAGAAATGAAAAGAATTATATATAGTCTAATCACTGCAACGCTGTTGCTGACTTCCTGCAAAGATCAGGACCTCATGAATATAGACCCAAATAACGCCAGAGAGACCCATCCACAATTTCAGCTTACTAAAGTAGAATGGAACCTTTTTCAGAACTTTGGTGGAACAAGCCCGTTATATGCCACAAGAATGTTGGTACAAACTGATGGAGAAAGTGAAGGCCAATACTTCAAATGGGGACGTGGCAATTTTGCAGCATATTCTTCCCTTCGCGATGTCACCAAAATGACTGAAGAGGCAGCAAGGATCAATGAAAACTCCTACATTGCCTTAGCCAAATTTTTCAGAGCTTATTATTTTTACAACCTCACACTCACTTTTGGTGATATTCCTTATACACAGGCGCTAAAAGGAGAATCACCTGAAGGCTACAAAGCACCAGGCTACGATTCACAGAAATCAGTTTTCCTGGGTATCCTTAAAGAATTGGAAGAAGCAAATACAATGCTTCAATCGCCAAACCTAAAGATCGAAGGTGATATTATCTATAAAGGTGACGTGATCAAATGGCGTAAATTAATCAACGCATTCCGATTGAAAGTATTGATGACCTTATCTAAAAAGGAAGCGGACACTGATTTTGCGATCAAACAGCAATTTGCGAATATCGTACAGAACGAACTCCTGTTTGAAAACACAAGCGAAGATGGCCAACTTGTATATCTGGACCGCGAAGGAAATAGATACCCGGAGTTCAATTCCAGTAGTTTTGGATCAGGTATGTACATGTCGTCAACCTTTGTTGATGCACTAAAAGAACGTCGGGACCCTCGTTTATTTATGTTTTGCAGCCAAACCAAAATTGCTAAAGAAGCAGGAATGGCGATCAACGATTTCAGTTCATATGACGGAGGCGACCCGGCAGCACCGTATGCTGACATTAACCTCCAAGCCGCCAAAGGTATGGTCTCGAAGGTCAACGACCGTTTTCCGGGCGACCCGACCAATGAACCAATGGTATTAATGGGTTATGCTGAGCAGGAATTCATCATCGCAGAAGCCATCGTAAGAAACTGGCTTGCAGGTGACGAGAACGCCCATTACAAAAACGGTGTTAAGGCTTCATTCAAATTCTACGAGACCTATGCAAAAGGATATGCCGCCTACGTGACCCAGGCGAAAGCCGAGGAATATCTAAATCTACCAGCGAACAACTTATTATTGGCTGCCTCAAGAGCTGGGGCGATTAGCCAGATCATTACGCAGAAATACCTTCGGACATTTTTCCAATCGGGTTGGAGTGCGTTCTATGACCACCTGAGGACCGGATTTCCGGAGTTTCGCAGACAAGCAGGCGTAAACGTACCATTCAGGTGGATCTACCCTCAGTCGGAATATGACAACAACAGGGAAAACGTTGCCGCAGCAATAGAAAGACAGTTTGGCGCAGGTAACGACAAGATCAACCAACAGGTTTGGTGGATTAAATAGTAATTTTGATAAAAGACCAGGGTATGGAAAACAGAAGAGATTTTATAAAAAAAGCATCATTACTTAGCGGTGCACTTGGAATAGCAGGTGTACTGCCACCTGCAATACAACGTGCACTGGCAATAGACCCGGCAACAGGAAGTACGTATATGGATGCCGAACATGTGGTGATATTGATGCAGGAAAATAGATCCTTCGACCATACTTTCGGCACATTAAAGGGAGTTCGGGGGTTCAACAACCCAAGGGCAATATCTTTGCCGAACAACTACCCGGTGTGGTTACAAACAAATAAAAAGGGGCAAACCTATGCCCCTTTTCGCTTAAATATTAAAGATACAAAAGCCACCTGGATGAGTGCCCTGCCCCATTCCTGGGAGAACCAGATCGCTGCCGCAAATGACGGCAAGCATGATGGATGGTTAGATGCTAAACGCTCTGGCAACGAGGAATATGCAGACATGCCGCTTACGATGGGGTATTATGACCGCGAAGATCTCCCATTTTATTATGCATTGGCAGATGCCTTTACGGTATGCGACCATAACTTCTGCTCGGCACTTACCGGGACCAGCTCTAACCGGTGCTTTTTCTGGACCGGGAAAATCCGGGAAGAACAGAACGCCGACTCCAAACCTCATTTGTCCAATGGCGATATTGATGGTTCGGAACGCGTTTCCTGGAATACGTTTCCGGAACGGCTGTCTGCAAACGGAATAGATTGGAAGATCTATCAGAATGAACTCAGTGTAGGCATAGATTTCGAAGGTGAGGCGGAAGATTGGCTGGCCAATTTTACCGACAATGACATGGAATTCTTCAAACAATATCATGTTAAAAGACATCCGGAACACCTGGTATACCTCAAGAAAATCCGTCCCGCTATCGAAAAGCAGCTCCGTGAGAAAGCTGATCCCAAAATGCAGGAGAAGCTGAACAAGGTGGTCGCAGACATCGAATTTTTAGAGAAGAACCCTTTAGATACGCTGACAAAAGCACAGCAGGATTTGCATAAAAGAGCCTTTGTAACGAACCGCAACGATCCGGATTACCATAAATTGGAAACCGTTACTTACAATGACAATGGCACGGAAAGAACGACTCAAATCCCAAAAGGAGATGTATTGCATCAGTTCAGATCAGACGTTGACAATGGCAAACTGCCTGCAGTGTCCTGGCTGGTAGCACCCGCTCATTTTTCTGATCACCCGGGTTCACCATGGTATGGTGCCTGGTATTTATCAGAAGCAATTGATATACTAACTAAGAACCCGGAAGTATGGAAGAAGACCGTCTTTATCTTAACATATGATGAAAACGATGGCTATTTCGATCACGTCCCTCCCTTTGTGGCACCAAATCCTAAGGATCCGTCGACGGGAATAGTTTCCGAATCATTAGACATCAATGCAGAGTTTGCGGCAAAAAAACACAGCGAAAAAGAAAATCCAATTGGTCTGGGCTTCAGAGTTCCGATGGTTGTGGTCTCTCCATGGACCCGTGGTGGCTATGTCAATTCCCAGGTCTTTGATCACACCTCCACCATCCGTTTTCTCGAAACCTTTCTGAGTAAAAAAACTGGAAAGCAGCTCATTGAAGACAACATCAGCTCCTGGCGCAGGAGCCTTTGCGGAGACCTTACGTCAGTTTTCAGACCCTATAATGGGGAAAAGATCGCCATGCCTGCCAGCCTTGATCGGAAGCCTTTTCTGGAGGAAATTCACAAAGCAAAATTTGCCAGGTTACCCGATGGATTTCGAATACTCGAAGCAAACGAGATCGCCAAAATCAGTGAAGACCCGGCCAACAGCGCAGTGCTTCCAAAACAGGAGCCTGGCTTAAAACCAGCTAACTCTATTCCTTACGAGGCCTACGCAGAAGCCAGGTTGAACAAGGAAAGGGATAAATTGGAACTTGCGATGAAATCCGGCGATACTTTCTTCGGTAAGTCAACCAGTGGTATCGGATTCAACGTCTATGCCATGGGCAAGAGCCTGGCGTTTACGGTGGCTGCCGGCGACACACTCCGGTACAACATTCCATTGAACAACTTCAAAGGACAGCAATACGATGTAAAACTATACAGTGTAAACGGATACTTCAGACAGTATCAGGGCGATAAAAATGATCCGGAGATCTCGCTTGCACTAATGTATCAGCAAATTGCGGGTAAGCCTACCGGAAATGTAATATTGTACATCAAAAGACTCGCAGCAGGTGAAGCTATGGTTTTGAAGGTAAGGGATGAAGGCTACAAGAACAATGACCGCACTATTCACCTGAAAAAAGAGGATGCAGAACTGAAGGTGACTTTTAATTTGGGCGAGTCCCATAGTTGGTATGACCTGATGTTGAGCGTAGCTGGCTATCCAGCTTTCAAGCGGCATTATGCCGGGCACGTAGAACAGCTGAAAGAGAGTTTT
>JAPSHM010000260.1 GCA_031179845.1 Pedobacter sp. | reverse complement strand
GAACAAACTCAGTATTCCTTCAATAGCCGGTTTGCAGAGGGAATCGGAACCAATCCAGAGGAGTTAATGGCAGCGGCCCATGCTGGCTGTTTTACCATGAAGTTAAGTGGTGATCTTACCGAAGCTGGTTTTGTTCCGGACACGCTGGAAACCACAGGTACGATTACACTTGAAAATGGAGTGATCACTGGTTCCCATTTGGCTGTAAAAGCAACTATTCCAGGCATCACTGATGAACAATTTCAAGAAATTGCGGCTAGTTCCAAAGCGAACTGTCCGGTAAGCAAGGCCTATGGCATAGACATTACATTGGAAGCTGCTCTGGCTTAATCCACATTTTCTATAAAATCTATCAATTATCCTCCTGTTTATTTCATAGCAGGAGGATTTTTAGCTATTTTCGGGTCTTCAATTTATATCTAGAACCCGAACCATAATGAGCAAACCAATACTTGTTTTGAAATTAGGTACCGCTTCCATCACAACGGTAACTGGAGCACTTGATGAGCAGGTCATTGCAGATGTAGCCAGGCAGGTTGCTGAAATTGCTAAAGAATATCGTTTGATCCTCGTTTCTTCAGGCGCTGTTGGTGCCGGAAAAGGATTCATCAAAAACTACAAAGGAAAAATATCCGAACGCAAAGCTGCTGCTTCCATTGGAAATCCTTTGTTATTGAACACGTACTCCAGACACTTCTTGCCATACGGAATATCCATTGCTCAAAGTCTATGCGAGCGGCAGCATTTCTCAAACAGGAAACAGTTTTTACAGCTCAAGGAAACTTATGAAGAACTCTGGAAGAATGAGGTGATCCCAATTGCGAATGAGAACGATGTAGTCAGCAGCCTGGAATTGAAATTTTCTGATAATGACGAACTCGCCACTTTACTCGGAGTTGGTTTCGGTGCGTCGGTCATTTTATTGGGCACTTCGGTTCCTGGTGTATTGGACAGATCTGGTCAGGTGATCGATAGAATTGAAAGCATCAATGATGACATTTTTTCCCTTGCCGATAAAAACAAATCAGATTTGGGTTTAGGAGGAATGATTTCCAAGTTGACCTTTGCCCACCTGGCTTCAGTTATGGGTATTAAAGTGATCATATTCGGTGTTCGGACACCAGATGGTATTCTAGGTGCTGTAAAGGAAAAAAATGGAACTGTTTGTATCCCCAAAGCTTGCAGCATTTCTGCCAGAAACAAATGGCTGGCAAGCGGTAGCCTGGTTACCGGCAGGGTCCTGGTTGATGACGGAGCTTGTGAAGCCATCAGGAACCGCAAAAGTCTATTGGCTGTTGGTGTCCTTTCGGTGATCGAAAAGTTTAGCGATGGCGAGATCTTTGAGATTACGGACCTGCAGGAAAATATTGTTGCAGTAGCAAGAGCTAAGACTTCATCAGAAACAATCGTTAAAAATTCAAAACAACATAACCTGGAAATTGCAAATGCAAGCGATATCGTAATACTTTAAATAATGGAAACTATTCAA
Organism: Pedobacter sp.; assembly: GCA_031179845.1. Lineage (GTDB taxonomy): Bacteria > Bacteroidota > Bacteroidia > Sphingobacteriales > Sphingobacteriaceae > Pedobacter. Next base: position 4,476 of record JAPSHM010000260.1, on the reverse strand, counting down.
CAACAGCTTATCAATGCAAAAAAGGCGCAGGCGTCAATTTCTTCGTTGAGTAACGAAGGGAAGAAAAACCTGATCAATGATCTGGCTGTGCTTATCAAGGCGCAAACGGCTCAAATCATTTCTGAGAATCTTAAAGATCTGGAAAAGATGCCCGATACAGATCCCAAAAAAGATCGCCTGTTGTTGGATGAAGCCAGAATACTTAATCTTGCAAGCAGCCTAAATGATGTTGCCGATCTGGAGGATCCCGCTAATAAACTTTTGTCGGAAACAAGATTGGAAAACGGTTTATTTATTCAAAAGAAAACAGTGCCCCTTGGTGTTGTCGGCGTGATCTATGAATCTCGTCCAAATGTGACCATAGACGTAGCTTCCCTGTGCATCAGGTCTGGCAATGCGTGCTTGTTACGCGGTGGACAAGATGCTTATCATACCAATCTTTTTATCGTTTCCCTGATCCAACGTGTTCTAATTGCCCATGGATTGGATAAAAATGTGGTGCAGCAACTTCCGGGAGATAGAAAGTTTATCATTGAAATTCTACAGGCAGAGAAATACATAGATGTGATCATTCCGCGTGGATCGAATCAACTGATAGAATTTGTTCGGAAAAATGCACTTGTTCCTGTTATTGAGACGGGAGCGGGGGTTTGCCATACCTATGTGGAATCGACAGCCAACCTCGGTGAAGCAGCTGCAGTTGTTGTAAATGCCAAGGTGTCAAGGCCATCCGTTTGTAATGCCTTAGATACAGTGGTGGTGGACCAGGAGATTGCAAAAACGTTCCTGAACCTGCTGGCGCCGTTATTAGCCAAATATGAAGTGGAAATTTTTGCCGATGATCAATCCTTTCCAATCCTTCAGGAACTGAATTACCCTCAATTGAACCAAGCCACAAGTGAGGACTTTGGAAGGGAGTTCCTTGATTTTAAATGCTCTGTAAAGATTGTCGGTAACTTCGAGGAAGCGTTGGTGCATATTGCCGACTTCTCGTCCAAACATTCGGAAGCCATTCTAACGAAAGACTTTGCAAAAGCGGAAAGATTTTTGAATGAAGTGGATGCTGCAGTTGTTTACTTAAATGCGTCGACGAGATTCACGGACGGGCAAGTATTTGGTCTCGGAGCTGAAATTGGGATCTCTACACAGAAATTGCATGCGCGCGGTCCTTTTGCTCTGGAAAAATTAGTAACCGAAAAGTGGGTGGTTAGGGGCGAAGGTCAGACGCGCTAATTCACTGAAAAGGTGTTAATCATTGCGCCATAATTCCCCTATTTGGGAAAAATCTACAGCAGGTCTTGCGATAGATCTCCCCGAAATGAGCTCCATTCGACTGCTATCAGCCGGAATGCTTTGGCTTGACTTTTGAAAATATCTGTTACGAACTCCGCCAAACGTAATTAAACTGAAGTACTTGAGATCAAATAGCTTACTGAGCATGCTGGAAGTAATAGATGACTATACCATTCTTTTATTAGACGCACAAGGAAATATTAAGAACTGGAATAAAGAAGCCGAAAAGATCATAGGGTATCAGGCTGATGAGATCATTGGACGTAACTTTAGTATATTCTATTTTGAGGATAATCGTATGGCCAAGTTTCCGGAACTGCTTATTGAGGAGGCGCGACGTAAAGGCAGGGCACAGCATGAAGGTTGGCGAGTTAGGAAAAATGGGGAATTATACTGGGCGTTCGTAACCATTTCAGCGATCTATGATGCTGGGAATGTCGTTGTAGGGTTCTCCAATTTTGTAAGGGACCTGACGGCAAAGCGACAGCTGGAAAAAACGACTGAGGAGTATGCCCGTGAGTTAGAGATAAAAAATAAGGAGTTGGAGCAATTTGTTTACATCGCCTCACATGATTTGCAGGAACCTTTACTGACGGTCAAGAATTTTGTCGAACTTTTCAAAGATGAGTACAAAGATGTTTTTGATGACAATGCAAAGCTTTATTTACAGTTCATCGACCGCTCCACGGAAAGGATGAGGAACCTGCTCAAAGGATTACTTGATTACGCAAGGCTTGGCGGACAACAAGCCAAAGCTTTGGTTGACTGTAATGCGCTAATGGACAGTCTCCAAAACGATTTGTATAGTAGTATCAGTACCGCAGGCGCATTGATCCATTATCAGAATCTTCCAATTGTTTATGGCTTTGAAACGGCATTGAGACAGTTATTTCAAAATCTGCTGAGTAACGCATTAAAATTTAAGCGACCTGAAGTTGTTCCTCAGATCTATATCTCAGTAGCTGGACGGGATAATTTCTGGCATTTTGAATTCAGGGACAATGGGATCGGGATTGATGAGCGCTATAAAGAAAAAGTATTCATTATGTTTCAGCGCTTACATAATGTAACGGACTACGAAGGCTATGGAATAGGTCTTTCTCATTGTAAAAAGATTGTGGAGCTGCATGGCGGCAATATAGAAGTGGAATCGATTGTGGATGAAGGAAGTACATTTAAATTTTCTATAAAAGTTTAGATGAAGTTGAAATCATATTAACATAGGACTCATGAAGAAGTATAAAGATCTGGACTGCGTGTTATTGGTCGATGATGACATTTCCACCAATTTCATCCATCGCAGGATTGTGCAAAATGCTCAAATTGATGTGGCGATAAAGGAAATTACCTCTGCTAAGGAGGCGCTGGATTATTTGACGAATTCTGGAGATGATGAAGAACCTGCGCCTGGCCCGACAGCTGGGATAGTTTTTTTAGACATCAATATGCCTGGGATGAATGGTTGGGATTTTATTGCAGAATACAAGAAACTGGACGAAAGACATAAAGCCAGGATTGTGGTAGTTATGCTGACCACGTCATTAAATCCAGATGATGCGCAACATGCTTCCAGTTTTTCTGAAATTGCAACGTATTTGCAAAAGCCTCTAAATTTAGAGGCTTTTGCAAATATCGCTGATCAGTATTTCCAGGTTTTAAAAGAATAATTGGACTGGAGGTAATTACACTTGCAGGTCGTCCATTACTGCTTTTATCTTTTCACCAAGTTTAGCATCGGTTTCTTTGAAGCTAGCTTTATCTTTTAATCCGGTGTTAACACTGCAATAGAATTTGATTTTTGGTTCTGTTCCTGATGGTCTGGCAGAAATTATGCTGCCATCTTCAGTTATAAATTGCAGGACATCCGATTTAGGTAATTCCAAGGCTGACTTCTCACCTGATTTGAGGTCAGTCTGCACACCGAGTTCATAGTCTTTCAACGTTGCTACTTTTGAGCCACCAAGCGTAGCGGGAGGGTTGTTCCTAAACTTCTCCATCATGGCCTTAATATCTTCCGCACCTGTTTTTCCTTTTTTAGTAATGGAAACCAACTCTTCTTTGTACAGGCCATATTCCACATACATATTTAAAAGCGCGTCATACAGGCTGCTTCCTTTATCCTTGTAAAAAGCAGTCATTTCTGCAATGAACGCACAGGAAACAACTGCATCCTTATCCCTTACCAGATCACCGATGAGATAGCCATAACTCTCTTCTCCGCCACCTATGAACGTTTGTTTGCCTTCCAGTTGGGTCATCAGTTGCCCAATCCATTTAAAACCAGTAAGTGTGTTGTAATACGTTACATTTTTAGCTTTGGCAACAGCTTCTATCAAATTAGAAGTCACAATGGTTTTAACGATATATTCGTTGCCCGTTAATTTCCCTTTCTCTTCCCATGCGGTGAGCAGGTAATTGATCAACAAACTGCCGGTTTGATTGCCATTTAGCAGTACAAATTCATTGTCATTGTTTTTTACGGCTATGCCTACGCGGTCGGCATCCGGATCTGTAGCCAGTACCAGGTCGGCATCTAGATCCTGCGCTTTTTTTATGGCCAAAGTAAGTGCATCTTTCTCTTCCGGATTCGGATAAACTACAGTCGGGAAATTTCCATCGGGTTTACTTTGTTCTTCGACAACAGTTACGTTAGAAAATCCAAATTGTTCCAATGCTTTAGGAACCAGGGTAATTCCTGTACCATGGATAGGAGAGAATACGATCTTAAGATCTTTCTGACGGGATATCGCTTCCGGTGACACCGAAAGTGCAGTAATTTTGTCCAGGTATAACTGATCGATCTCTTCTCCGAGCAACTCTACCAGATCAGCTACACGGTCGAACTTAACCTGATCGATACTTTTAATCCTTGCAACTTCATCCATAACCAGGGTGTCATCAGGTGCAGTGAACTGACCGCCATCCGCACCGTATGCTTTGTAGCCATTGTATTCCTTAGGGTTGTGTGAAGCCGTAATCATTACGCCGCTTTTACAGCCCAGGTGACGAATAGCAAATGACAATTCTGGTGTTGGCCTTAATTCAGAAAAGAAGTAGACCTGAATACCATTGGCCGAAAAAACATCAGCAGTGATCTTCGCAAAAAAGTCTGAATTGTTCCGGCTATCGTGCGCAACAGCAACTTTGATCGCTTCTCACGGATATTTATTGTTTAAATAATTG
>JAPSHM010000035.1 GCA_031179845.1 Pedobacter sp. | reverse complement strand
TTATTGCTGTTATAAACCTTAAGTCCTGCATCCGTGGCCAGGAAGTAAATACCGGGCTCCACTTCCAGGATATCACGAAAAACATCTTCATTGAAAAGACTGCCTAAGGCGGAATGGTGATTATAGTGCGCAAAAAGGCCTCGTTCAGGATCATAGCTATCAAACCCGTTCTCCGTAAGGATCCATAGCACACCTTTTGAATCAAAGTAAAGTTTCGTAATGTCGTTGCTGGTCAGACTGTTTGCTTCGCCATTTTTCGTAAAAACAGTGGTTTTCCCAGTTTTATAATCGAGTACAAACAAGCCGTTGTTTGTGCCGATCCAAAGCGAGGACTCACTGCACGCAATGCTTCTCACTTCGGCATCATCAAACATCAGTTCTGACAAACGAAACTTGTATTGGCTGCGGTCGATCTTCCAAAGACCCTCTTTAGCATTGATCCAAATGATACCATCCTGATCTTTATAGGCATCGCCAAAGGCATGATTCTTCAGATCTTGAATATGCTCCCATCGGTAATTCTGACTATTAAACCAATAAAACCCATGGTTACCACCAATAAGTAAGGTCTGGTTTTGCACAGGCAGGATGCTGTAGATACTTGTATTGAATTTATCGGGAGGAGGAACAGCCCTAAAGCTGTTTGTATTGGGATTGAAATTAAAAAGCCCGTTCCAATAAGTACCGATCCAGATTGTTCCATCTGTATGATAAGACAGTGTCCAAATATCATTTGGATTTTTACGCCCTGGTAATTGCTGCTGTTGAAAGTTGCTGAATCGTTGTGTCCGCTTATCGAACCGGTTTAACCCGCCGCTCCAGTTTCCCAGCCAAAGATTACCACTTTTGTCTTCCACAATCGCGTTAACCGATTTGCCGACCATAGCGCCGGTAATTTTCGAATTTGGCTGATAGTTGGTGAATGAATCGGTCTTACGATGATAACGGTTGAATCCGTCATCGGTGCCAACCCAAATGATTCCTTCCCTGTCACATAGCAGCGACCATATTTTATTATGACTGATAGACAGCGGTTTATTTTCATCATGATAAAAACGCTGGAATTTTTCAGTAAGCGGATCGAGTACATTTAAGCCATCCATCGTTCCAACCCATAGACGACCGTTTCGATCTTCAACAATGGTACTGATGTAGTTGTTGCTTATAGAGAAGTTGTCGCCTTTTTTATGGTAAAATATTTTAAAGGTGTAACCGTCAAAACGGCAAAGACCATTCTCTGTACCAACCCAAATAAATCCCCGTTTGTCTTTGAGGCAGGATGTTGTATTTTTTGACGGTAATCCATCGGCTATGGTATACGTCTTAAGGGCATAATTGCCGTAGATAGATTTTCGGTTCTCGCCTGGCCTGTCTTGGGCATAGAGCAAGATTAACTGAAATTGAAGAAAAAATAGAAAAGTAGCAAAAATAGGAAACTGAACAGCACGCATTATTTGGTTAGGAAAACAGGTTTATGGTTAGCCCGTAGCATATATACTCAAAAAAACGTCAATTAGACGAATAATTTTGACAAACGGCCATAATTGGGTATCCTGCTTTTATAAGCGCGCAATAAAGGAAATGTACTCTTGTGTACTTTTTTCTATTCTTTCTGTTGTTGCGTTATGTTCGGCCCCATAAAACGTAAAAAATGATTTGTAATCTGCCTTTATATAGTCAAAAGTAAGCTCGAACGGCGCTGTGAGCTGTTCCATTGTATATTTATATCGTCCGGATGCACTATAATCTGCTTCATTAATACCGGCAGTGATGCCTAAAGCTATTTTTTTACCGGCCAACTTGTACCCGCTTTTGCTGCCATAAGCCCAGCCATAGGTCAAGACTTCATCCAACCACTTTTTAAAGAGAGGCGGACAATTAAACCAATAAAAGGGAAACTGAAATATGATATTACTGTAAGATTCCATTAGACGTTGTTCCATTAATATATCAATATTTCCATCGGGATATAAGTGGTGCAAATCGTGAATTACATATTTGTCTGGAAATTTTTTAAGTTCTTCTATCCAGCGTTTATTAACTGCTGAATTTTTAAGATCAGAATGAATGAGAATGATCAGGGTCTTCATTTAATTTTATTTATTTTGCCCCACAAATATCGAACTCATAAACTCAATGGGCAATATGGGTTCAATTAATCACCTGGTGATAATTAAATCACTGAATGATAACCAGCAGGTTATCTATTATTACAAGTAAAGATTACGCGTATGTACGAACGAAAGATACCTATTGATTACGAATGCGGCCTTGGTGTAGCAATGGAAGTAATTGGTTCCAAATGGAAGTTTTGTTTATTAGATGAAATCTCTAAGGGAATTAAACGTCCCCGGGATCTTGCCATTGCTATAAATGGCATCAGCAAGCGGGTCATGCAGCAACAATTGAAAGAATTGGAATTTCACGGTGTAATAGGAAAAACCGTCTTCACTCAAATCCCTTTAAAAGTTGAATACCATTTAACTGAATCGGGAAAATCTATTTTACCCCTAATTTCAGCAATAGATCAATGGGGATTGGATTTCGCTCCACAGCTGAGGGCAAGACTAGAAAACATGGGTGAATAGAGCGACCGGATTCACTACATTGATTGGCACTTACTGGAATTTTTTGAGTATTGCGTAGTTGAATTGCTAAAAAGCCGAAACATTCCGAACCGAATTATCGGTAAGCGTTTGCAAATTCTACGGCAAAATCCTCTAGCTTGATTTTTCCGAAGGAAGATGGCTTATGGTCAAAATAATGCATAAATAGTTTGCCGGTTCTGATCGCATTTCCCATTTCTACATAACTTCTGGCCATTTCCTCTGGCAGACCTGCTTGCACCATCCCTTTTAGCGCATCGTCATCGTTAAACGCTATCCATGGAAGCTCTGGGTTACCAATGGCTGCACCCAGAATGCTGGCGAGCTCTGCGGCAGTACGTTCATCACTGACTACATACCGTACACTTTGTCCCTGGAAGTCTGTTTGCATTTCTTCGGCTGCAGCCGCTGCAATATCATCTGGATGTGCTAGTACCAATAAGGTTTCCGGACCGTAATTGGAACCCAATATGCCTGCTTGTTTTATCATATCAATACTTCCCAGGAAATTGAGATAAAAATAACCAGGACGCAGGTTTTTTACAGCAACACCATTCAGTTCGCTTAAGCGCTGCTCCACCTTGTGCAATCCGGAAATGGGACCGGTACGGCTTTCCAGGTCTGCTCCGATGCTGCTTAAGTTAACCACCCGTTTGACACCAGAGGCCTGAATCGCTTCGAAATATTTATCTCCGACTCCCGCGATATGTTCTTTGATGTCTGAAGCGGAAAAATTAGGTGGCACCATGGTATAGATGGCATCCTTGCCGCTAAATGCTTCCGTGAGAAATGCTGCATCTTCAACAGACCCGATCGCGGCAATTCCGCCCAACTCTTCAATTTCCTTTATTTTTCCCGCATTGCGGCTGATGATGGTGACCTGGTGGCCTGCAGCGATTAGTTTTTCCGCTAATGGTTTACTGATGTTTCCTAATGATCCTGTAATGGTAAAATTCATAGCGCTTAGATTGTTATCTCTATAACAAGATGACGCAGAACAAGTTTGGAAAAAATTTTATAATGATGTATATTGCTTTTAAACGTAATCAAAAATGAAAAAATTATTTCTAGCTGCAATTGCTTATTTCGTTATGGGCCTGAATATTGGTGTGGCTCAGACAACCGGAAAAGTTTATGACAATCTTACTTTGACAAGTAAAATCTTGAAGAGTGACCGCAAATATGCCATTTACCTCCCCCCAGATTATGAAAACTCGGACCGCAGTTATCCGGTTTTATATCTATTACATGGGTCTGGAGATGACCAGACCGGCTGGGTACAATTTGGTGAAGTCATGAATATTACCGACAAAGCCATAGCTGAAGGCACCTCTACGCCTATGATCATTGTGATGCCAGACGCGAATACTGGACGCAAAGGTTATTTCAATGATATCAAAGGAGACTGGAATTATGAGGATTTCTTTTTCAAAGAACTCATCCCATATATAGAAAAACAATATCGTACGAAAACGGATAAACGCTCACGGGCAATTGCAGGTCTATCGATGGGTGGTGGTGGGACTTTTGTCTACGCCCTGCACCATCCCGAAATGTTCTCTTCAGCCTGCCCACTGAGTGCGTATGTAGGACCCTTCAATTTAGAGGACACCAAAAGGATGATGTTGAGGAACAATACTGATTTAACAGATTCGACTGTTACCAACTATTTTAACCGTTATAGTGTGCTGCCATTGGTAAACAATATGCCGGATGAACAAAAAAAGGCCGTACGTTGGTATATCGACTGCGGTGATGATGATTTTCTATATGAAGGAAACGCCCTGGTACATATAGCCATGCGCAAGAAGGATATACCTCATGAGTACCGCGTGCGTAACGGCGGACACACCTGGACATACTGGCGCGCCTCATTGCCGAAAGTCTTGAACTTTGTTACCGATGCTTTTCACCAGTATTGAGACAGCAGCCCGTTATTTTAACGGGCTGGCTGCTACGCCTTCAAAAGTGATTTTTACCGGTTTGATGTGACCATTTTCATCAAACTCCATCTTATCGATACAGGTTACCCGGTGATTACCATTGGTTTCCTCCAGCGGCCTGCGATGATAGACAATAAAATAATCTTTTGTTTTCGGGTTTTGGATTACGGAATGGTGACCTGCGCCGGTTGCTATTGAAGGATCCTGCTTCAGGATCTTATCGATGCGCTGGAAAGGTCCCATTGGTGAATCTGCTATGGCGTAGGCAACAGAATAATCCGGCCCCGTCCAACCCCCTTCAGACCACATAAAGTAATACTTACCGTCGCGAATGAACATAAATGCACCTTCCACATAGCCTTCTGGTGTAATCTCTTTATAGGTTGTTCCATCTGGAAAAGGTATGACGCTTTTGAAGTCATCACTGAGCTTCACCACATTGCAGTGTTTCCATCCTCCGTAATACAAGTAATATTGACCGTCTTTATCTTTAAATACATATTGATCTATAGGTTGCGCCCCATTGTGGAACTTATCGATCAGCGGTTTACCAATGTGGTCGATGAAGGGTCCATCGGGATTTTTTGATACCGCAACTCCTATCCCACCAATCTCTTTGTCGTTTTGGATGTCATTTGCGCCAAAAAACAAATAGTATTTGTTGCCTTTTTTGGTAATGGAAGGTGCCCACATCGCCTTATTTGCCCATTTGACATTGGCTTTCTCTAATATATTCGGGTGTTTTTCCCAAGTGATCAGGTCTTTAGAACTGAATGCATCCATATAGGTCTGGGCTTCGTATTTGGCAGAAAACGTAGGATACACCCAGTACTTTTTCCCAAAAATTGCTGCCTCCGGATCTGCATACCAACCGGGAAATATTGGATTTTTAGAAGTTGTTTCTTTTTCCTGAGCCGACAGGGAAATTCCAAAAAACATGAAGCAAGCTAAAAAGAGGTATAGTTTCATTTTTTAATATTTAACAGATGTGATTTGCATCAAACGTTTTAAACAGCCAATATATCAGTAATTACCTGATTAGGAAATTAAATATCAAAAGTTCCACTTTTGTATTTGAAAAATTACCGAAAATATTCGCCAAAGATTTACAACTTCTAGTGCAGCTAAGGATGTAACCTCAATATTTGCCGGCACAATACTCCTATTCAATGACCTGTTTATCATGATTTTTACATAAGTTAGTATTATTTCGTAAATTATAAATGAAAATCAAGACGTTGAATAATAGTTCATGAATAAAATTACAGCAACATTATACCTGCTTCTAGTACTAACAATGGGGTGTAAGAAGGATAAACCAGAAATGATTAACTTCACAGTAGCCATCAATGTGCAAGATGGGGTATCCTATACTGTATACAGGACCGGCAACACCTCGGAATTCTTCAGAGTACATGAGGGAAAGTCCAATGCGTCAACATCGTTTCAACTTTCTGCTGAAAAATGGAAAAACTTAAATGTTAAAATTACAACTACAGACCCTAATGATCCGGAGTTCGAAATGATCATTACTAAAGAAAGTACCCAGACCGTAATTTTTCACCAGAAAGCAAAGAATACTATTGAACATAGTTTTATAGCAGAATAACGGAAATAGTAAATGCCACCCGAATCTTCGATTAGGTGGCATTCGAAATAATTTGTTCTTTTATTTTGAATTGAACATCTGTTTAATGGTCAACGCCGGCATCTCTACCTGAGTGGAATCGGAGAATTTACCCGAACTTTGATTGACTTGCATGTTTGAGATTCTGACCTTTCCTTTTCCGTGGGTATTCAATGTCAGATTTCCAATTACTTTACTGGTCTTTTCGTCGTATCCCCCATTCAGTTCTATTTCCGAATTTCCCATAGCATTGATCGAAAGATTTTCGAATGAACTTTTTTCACTCTTTAGGTTGGTTCCGTTGAGCGCCAGATTCACCGACCTTGTCGCGGCATCATTGAAACTGATGACATTGACATCTTCTGTATGTACACTTAACCAACCGATCTTTGTATTAGCACCAAAACTTGCCGAGCCTAGTTGACTCAGTTCAAGTTGGAGGGAATCCAATTTCGCATCCAGGTTCATCCCTCTTCCATTCTTAACCCTGAGCCGTTTGACAGGTGCGCTGTAAATCCAGATGTTAGCGTAATTCTCCTGCTGTTTATCTGATTTTTCCAGTACGATTTGCAAATAACCATTGCTGTCAACTTTAGCAGAGATCAGCCCTTTAAAGTTCTTAGTGAATTTAATTCCAGAATTCTCATCGCTAACCAGCCTGACTGTAAGGTACAAATCGTTTAGACCAGTGATGTTCACCGATTGAAAGGGTTCGCTTACAGCTTGGGTCACCATGTTTTTGGAAGCTAACTTGAAGGTGTCGTTTTCTGCAATTTCAATGGCAAAGTTGTCTAGATCCTCGTAAAAGACTCTTGAAATGATCGCTATTCCCAAAACAGGGATCAATACCAGCGTTGAAGCAAAGCCGATTAATAATTTATTACTTGTTTTCATTTTCTATGAATTAAAGTTTTCTTTAACAAATGTGTTGTACCGTGTCTGTAACTCGTCAAAACCAATATCTAAGAGGTAAAGATTTCTAAAGAACAGGGGTAGTTCATCGTTCATAAACTCGCTTCTGCGGTATTCCCTTACATTGTTCACCGCATCTTCCGCCAAAAAGAATCCAATTCCTCTTTTATTGTTTATGATGTTTTTATTCTGCAGCAATTCGTAAGTACGCATTACTGTATTGGGGTTGACTTCAAGTTCCACTGCCATCTCTCTTACCGAGGGAACCCTTTCATCAGGCTTCCATTTGCCCAATAGTATGCGCTCACAGACGTATTCTGCGATCTGAAGGTATATTGCCTTATTGCCTGTAAATTCCATCTCTCTATTTCTATTAAATTATACCTCTTTTTCTTTCAGACGAAAATAGGTGATTGTCCAAATTACCACTGTAACCATAAGGAGCAGTAATGTAATGATCCATTCCATGGTGTCATTAGCAGCATGATATATTGGTCTGGAATGGTTAACTGCGCGCCGACCTTCAGTCAATATTTCCCCGGTTTTGAAAACAATAGCTGTCCATATTCCGGCAAACACCATGACTGACAGTGTCGTTTTGATGTAGTGATATTTGTTAAACCAGATGGATCCCAATAAAAATATGCTGGTCACAAAAAATGGAACCAAATACAAGGGCATAAAGATGTTTAATCTATCAGGTGCAAAGAAATAAACCCCTTTGTTTGTTATTGCGGTGACCGCACCCTCAGCATCTCTGAAGGAATTTAAACCAGTTTCGCCGGGCACTGCAATGCGAAATTTAGAAACAAAAACCAGGTCAGTTAGGAAAAAAAGCACGACGAAACTGACCGTGGTCATTATGCCCGTGAAAAAGATGCCTGCCATGAATTTCTCAAAGGTGGAAGCAGGGATCAGTAAATCAGTTATAGTCTTTGGTTTATGACCCAAGTGCGAAAAATAGGTACTTGCAACTACGGTAATGAAGAGAAAGCCAAAACAAAAGAACAAGGGTTCCCTAAAGTCGAGAGTGTTGTCTGAAAAAGTCTCCAGGTTTGTGATGATTGACCAGAATGCTATCGTATAACTGATTAGCATAATTCCTAAAGATACCGCCAGCGTGATCAAATAGATTTTTCCAAATTCCAACCATTTTCTTTTAAGCAGGAGGCTAAATCGTTGTATGTCGAATGTGTTGTTCATGTTACTTAGAATTAATTGAATGCTGCTTTTATTTTAGTTCTTTCTGACAGTACCGCGTTAAAAAGCAACTCAATATCAAGTTTGCTGTCTTCGTTGTCGTAATTTGGTAACAGGACATTGTAACCCAACAAGGATGGTTCTGAATAGATCGCCATATTATCCAGTTCTTTAACGCGTTTGAAACATAGTTTTTGAGTAATTTCTTCTACTGATGCTTTCAAAACAATATCCCTATCGTCGATCATGATCACTGTGTCGATCAAATTGTCCAGATCCCTCACCTGGTGCGTTGAAATAATGATACAACGGTCGTCGGTCAGAGCGGCAGCCATGATCTTACGAAACTGGGCTTTGGACGGAATATCAAGTCCGTTGGTGGGTTCGTCCATGATGATCAGCTGCGCTTGCGTAGCAAGACCAAAAGCAATGATGAGCTTCTTTTTTTGACCATAACTCATGTCTACAAGTTTCTGACTTACCGGAATTTCAAACTCCGCAAGCAAGCCATTGAAATATTTGTGATCGAAGTTTGGATAAAAGGTGGCATTGGTCTTCACATAAGCCTCAATTTTTACCGAAGGCAGGTAAAATTCTTCCGGAATGAAACAGATCTGCCTAAGTAAACTTGGCTGCCTTTTCGCAGGATCATGTCCCATCACTTCAATTTTCCCGCTCGAAGCGTAGACCAATCCGGCCAGGTTTTTCAATAAGCTGGATTTACCAGCACCATTCTTTCCCAGCAGCCCATAAATATGGCCTGCATTGAGTTGCATACTGAGATTTTTGAAAAGCAGGTGTCGGCTGCTATATCCAAAGTTCAGATCGTTAATTCTTATCATGCTATAGTGTATTAGGTAATTAATACACTAATGTAGTATGTATTTTGTGAAACAGCAAATTTTTTAAGTAAATATTTACTTTTAGGTATAAATGTTACTTCAAAACGCGCTTTCAAAAGTTTTCTAAGCATTCCATTTTCGTTCTTTGCAATTAAAAGTAAATAAGTATATATTCGTATAGTTACTGAATAAGAACATCCACTGTTTTAACTCCTGGGCCTTGACAACATGAAAAGAAAACCTATTTTATATATTGCCAGCATTTGTTTTGGCTTACTAATATCATTACAAGCGTGTACTTTAAAAACAGCAGGAGATAACGAGCTGTCCCATAAAGAACAACAGGATGGATTCAGACTGCTTTTCGATGGCAAGACCCTAGATGGATGGCATATCTATAATCAAGGTAAGATATCGTCTACCTGGACCGTAAAGAATGGCGAATTGCAATGCATTGCGGAATCAGATGCCACCCATGGCGATCTGGTTACGGATGAGATATTTGAAAATTACGAATTGATCTTTGACTGGAAGATCAGCAAGGAAGGAAACAGCGGAGTTTTTGTAAATGTCCTGGAGAGAGCTGATATACCAACGGCCTGGACATCCGGCCCGGAATATCAGCTATTAGAAGAAAGTCATCATGACCAGGCGAACACATTGAAACGCGCTGGTTGCCTGTATAATTTTACTCCACAGCTGAACACAGTAAAGTTGAATCCCCTCGGCGAATGGAACCACTCTATTATCAGGCAAAAGAATGGAAACATAGAATTTGAACTAAACGGAGTAATTACAGCTAAAACAGACTTCAAATCCGAGAATTGGAAAAATTCAATCAAAAATACCGGCTTCGTAAATTTCCCTGAATTCGGTAAATACACCAAAGGACAAATAGCACTTCAAGATTGGAATAAGGGAGTATCTTTCAAAAACATCAAGATTCGAAGTATTTAACCCTTGTACCATACGTTCATGCTCTCTATGCCATCACTGATGAGCGTGTTGTTGATGAGTGTACCTGCAAAAGTATAATTCAACCGGGCAAATGTAGCATTCATTCCAGGAGAATAGGCGCGTGCAATTGTGTAAAGCGTTTTTATGTGTTGGGACTTCATAGCCTCTTCCATATGGCGAAGCAACAGATAGGACAAATTAAGTCCCTTGCTACAATCTGGGTGCCTTGCAAAATCTGTCATCTCTGCGTTTTTTGCGTTGTAGTCGATCTCAGCAGAAGAAGCTGCATATAGTTTTCCATCAGCGAAAACTCCAAAATACTGGATGTAATCCTTCATCGTGGAAGCAATGTAAGCATTGTCGAATATTGGAAAGGGATATACCGGGAAAACCGCTTTATAAAGATCTACAAGACATTGTATATCTTCCTCTCTCAGCTCACGGATGGTATAACCTGGAGGAAGCAATATGTTTTTTTGATCATTTTTCTTTGACTCAGCAATGTTGATATTGGTCTTAATTATCTCTTGCACTTCCTGACTCAGCAGCCCCCGATCATGGTTGTTAAAGCGCGACATAAAATGAACTGGATCTTCGCCGTTGTAAAAATGAGGTATTGTGCATTCTCTTTGGTAGCCATGGTTGATGAACATCTCGCAGGCCTGATCGGGAACTTTAGCAACGATCTTGGTGTAACCCTCCGCTTTGGACAGTTCATCAAGCTTTGTAAGGATCTGACCCCCATCCGACTGGTCGAGCTTCATCAGGTAGATGCGGTTGTTATTTTTACCGTGTTGTATGGTCGATTTATTAAAATCTTCTATTTGGTCAAACATATTGTATTTCGTTAAGCAATTTCTGTCCTTTTGCGGCGGATAGTATAGGCAAGTGGGTAAAGAACTGCGGACAACAGGATTCCGAAAACTGTAGAATCTAGTTCGAAAGGCATTTTCAGGCCCATTAAAATCGCAAAAAACGTAAATCCGCCACCACCTAGCATGCTGATAATGGCCGCTCTTTCGTCGGTTTTTTTAGAAAAGTAGGCCACTAACGTAGGGATCAGCAGACCTGACACCATGAAGCCATAAGCGTGTAGCACTACAGAAAGCACTGAAGTGAAGCTGTTGGCCATTACATAGGCCAATATACCGAGTAAAAGTGTAGCAATCTGCGAGACTATTATAATAGTTTTGGCTGATTTGTTTTTTGTGAAAATTTTCATCCATATGTCGTTGGTCAAATTGCCTGATGAGGCAATCAGGCAACTGTCGGCGGTCGACATCACCGCGGAAAAATAAGATGCCAGCACAAATCCAGAAATACCAATTGGAAGTACATGTCCCAGCAATCTGGGTAGGGCCATTTCCGGATCACTGGCAGGAAAGGCTACCCTGGCCATCATCCCAAGCGCGACACCTAAAAAAGCCATAACAGGATACTCGAACAATCCCGCAATATAAAAAGCCTTTTTAGCTTCTTTTACATTCTTACAAGCGTATACGCGCTGGTAGAGTGTCATTGCTATAAACCAAATCGGAATGATAACAAACGCCCAATTGATCACCGTAACTGCAGAAATGTTAGTCAGTGAAAAATGAGACGGTGGTAACGCAGCCTTAATGGCGTGCCAGCCGCCGAGCTCTTGGTAAGCAAAAGGGAGTCCCAAAAAAAGAAGGCCCGATAAAAGGATAATCCACTGTACTGTGTCTGTATAAATCACTGCCTTTATACCACCTAGTGCGGTATAAAAGACGATGATAATCGCCATAACCAGTAATGAAAAAGACAAAGGATCCATAATAGAAACCTCTGAAAATACACTGCCTGCGGCGAGCTTCGCACCCGCCAGCATTTGCCCGGCAGTAAAGCCGAGATAGCCGATACAGGATATTATAGCGGCAATCAAGGCAACGTTTTTTCCATATTTAAAAGCTAAAAAGTCGGGATAGGTAAGCAGACCAACTTTTGCATCCAATTGCTTGAGCTTCGGGACGGTAAGTACCGCAGCCAACCAGGCACCAATAAGCCCGGTAAACAGCAGCCAGCTACCGGAAATACCCATTGTGAATCCAAGCCCGCCCAAGCCTATCGAAAAACCTCCACCAACATCTGTTGCAACGATCGAAAGGCCAACGTGAGTTGAAGAAATGGATCTCCCTCCTACGAAATAATCTTCAAGGTCTTCATTTTTGAAATAAAAATAAAAACCAATACCAAGTAAAACAAGAAAGTAGATCGCAAAGATCAAATAGTCGACAAGATGCATTGATAAAGTATGAAAGGTGAATTTATTGCCTTAGAGGCATGTGGTATGGAATGGAAATATCTGGAGGTTAGCTAACAACGGTGAGATGCTGGTACCCAGAGGCGTTAACGGCGTTTTGAATGAGGTCGTCATGTAATGACTCGTCTGCCCACATTTTTCGTCCTTCGACCGGAAGGGTATGGATCGGATCAAAATACAAATAAAGTTTTTGGTCATCTACACTTGGACTACGGTACACACTAATACCAGTTGTTCTATCGTAGTAATCATAGCTATGTACGCCACGCTTGCCGCCACCACCTGGAGCATCGGTTACGAATGTTGGCGTATTGAATCCTGCTGTCACTCCTCTTACAGCGCGTTCAATTTCCAGAGTCTCGGCAACGCTTGTGCGCAAATCTTCTGTGCCTTGTACCATATCATGTTGGTAAACATAGTAAGGTTGTACATTCATATAGGAAAGTTGACGTACCAGTTGTATCATTTTTTCGGCGGTGTCATTGACACCTCTAATCAAAACACTTTGGTTCCTAACTTTAACACCTTTCTGAAAAAGGTGGAGCATGGCCTCCCTGGTGATATCCGTAATTTCGTTTACGCTATTAAAATGCGTATGAAGCGCTACTTCCTTTCCCTTTTCCCGGCCAAGATTGACAATGTCTACAAGGGCATCTGTCCAAGCGGTTTCCGTGAGTATTTTCATCGGCATCACTGCGGGGCCTTTTGTTGCAAAACGGATTCTTCTGATGTGCGGAATTTCCAACAGCGTCTCGCCAAT
The DNA here is from genome assembly GCA_031179845.1 of Pedobacter sp. Lineage (GTDB taxonomy): Bacteria > Bacteroidota > Bacteroidia > Sphingobacteriales > Sphingobacteriaceae > Pedobacter. The sequence goes on along the minus strand of JAPSHM010000035.1, from coordinate 8,861 downwards.
TTGCCGGATTCTTTCCGGTACCAGCATGTAGGCATCTCCTCCTGAAATCACCACGTCTTCTATTTCGGGTCTTGAAGCAATGTAGGCAAACGCACCATACCAATTTTTAGGAATAGGTTTGAAGTTTACTTTGCTTACGGAATCGGTATCGCTTCCTATGGCATAACTTCGGGTGCAAAAACGGCAATAAACCGGACACACATCGAGCGGAAGAAAAAGCGCTTTATCGTGGTATCGATGTACCAATCCAGACACAGGTGAGTCGTCCTGCTCGTGCAGCGAATCTAATGTCAATTTTGGATGATCAGCTATTTTAGTAAGCGAAACCGGTAAAAACTGAATTCTCAGCGGATCGTTATAGGGGTCACTCCAATCAATGAGGCTAAGGATATACGGCGATAACCTGATATTCATCGGCGCCTCTGCCATACCACTTTCCACATCTTCCAGGAAGCGTTCATCTACCAGCCCTTTCAATAGATTTCGGAGGTCAGCAAGTTTTGTTACGGTATTCTTATTTTGAAACTTCGTTTCCATAAATTCCTCTAAGGTAACCTGACTGAAAGCTGGAATTTTTTGCCAGAAAGGACCTTTCAAAAAGCTTCTATGTTCTAAGCTGTCATAGTCTACCGCTTCTTTGTCGGTAGTTGGAATGATAATTTCGTTCATTACCTCAATCGCATTTAGTATGATGTCAGGTAAATCTGAAACTTTTTCGGCTTCGTTGATGAGCGTAATTTCGTCTTTTGAATAATTCATTATCTGATTATTTGATTAACAGAAACCTTCTGACCTTCAGAAAGAGCAAGTTCTGTTTGTAAAATGAAAAGTTGTCCTAGAGACATATGTTCTGTAGAACATTTTACAAAACTATAGAATATTTACCTATTAAGCAAACTTTAGCTCAAATAACACAAATACGACTTAGGATATCGGATGAATGGGGTCGTCAATAGTAAGCATCGGGGAAGCATCCAATTCATTAATGTCTAGCGCATTAATAATTATTTTCAACGAGTTACTAATCATTTCTTGCGTCTCGGAAGGCAGGCTATTGATTTTTGCGGTCAATTGGTTGTGTAGAACATTAGGGCTGGATTCCAAAAGTTTTAATCCGCTTGCAGTAAGCGCTACAAAAGTGATTCTTTTATCACCCTGTTTTGGAAGTCTGGCCACCAAGCCCTTTTTCTCCAATCTGTTTACAATACCTGTAACGGTACTGGAATTGAGGCTTAGGAGGTCCATGAGATTGCTGACTGTCGTTTGATAAGCAGTGCATCTGCTTAAATGACTTAGACAAAGCAACTGGGGAATGCTAATGTCAAAGTCTTTTTCTATCTTTTTAGATTCCAGGTTGATTGACCTGACTATTTTTCTGATGCTGATCAAGATTTCTAATGTATCCATTCGTCTTTTCTAAGTCAAGTCAAAATTGCTGATTGAACAATTGGCAGCAAACATACGGATGGAAAGGTATAAAAAGAAGTAATTTGATTGTTGATATTAACCTGTTTTTCAATGAAAACCATTGCTTAAACGTAACCAGAAATTAAAAAACCGCCTTCAAACTTAATTAAAGGCGGCTGTATGTACCCGAGAGCAGATTCGAACTGCCACGCCGTTGCCAGCACCAGCCCCTCAAGCTGGCGCGTCTACCAATTTCGCCACCCGGGTATTTGATGTTGCAAAGATATATTTATTCGGATAATATCCTCAAACCATCGTAAGCTAATTTGATATTAGCAGGTAAATCTTTTTCCACAACTGCATGAAGACCTAAATTATGACTGATATGGGTAAAATAGGTCTCTTCCGCTCCTATCTTTTGAGCGAAGTCAATTGCCTCATCTAAAGTGAAGTGTGAAATATGTTGTTCTTTTTGCAGCGCGTTTACCACCAAAATTCGTGTTCCTTTAACTTTTTCCAACGTTTCATCCGAAATGGTTTTAGCATCTGTTATATAGCTGAAATCTTTGATCCTAAAACCTAAAATTGGCAACTTATAGTGCATAATGTTAAGTGGAATGATTTCAGTTGCACCAATATGGAAGGGTTGATCCGTGATGGTATGCAAATCTATTTGGGGTAACCCCGGATAACGAACCTCAGAAAAAATATACGAGAACTCTTTTCTTAGTGCATGTTCTACCCGTTCTGTTGCATAGATATCAATATTCTTTTTCAATAGATAGTTAAAGGGACGAATGTCATCAAGACCTGCCACGTGGTCTTTGTGTTCATGCGTGAATAGAATAGCATCCAAATCACTTACACCTGCACGCAACATTTGATACCTGAAGTCCGGGCCACTATCAATCACAATGGTTTTGTCCTCAGTTTCAATCAACACAGAAACCCGCAGTCGCTTGTCCCGATAGTCTGCAGATTGACAAACTACACAATTACATGTAATAACAGGGATTCCCTGAGATGTGCCCGTACCTAAAAAAGTGATCTTCAAAATATGATTTTTGGAAGCATAAAATCAAAAATAATAAAAAAAGGCTCAGACAAATGCCTAAACCTATATTATTTTAATATTAAAACGATCTAACTATCTCAGGTCAACTACTTCAACTCCGGGATACTTCTTTGCATCGAACGTGAAAGTTGACTCAGATACCTTAGCATTAGGAACAAAACTCTTTACCGTATAGGTGTATTTGTTTCCGCTTTTCTCGAAGATAACTGCATTGGCGATTTGTTTAGCAGCCCTATCAATACTTAAACGAATTTTGAAATAAGATCTGTTGATATCGATTGGTGTCAAGTCTATAATCTGGTAAACTTTAGTACCTATTTTTTTATCTCCAGTGTACAGATATTTAAAACCTTTTTCATAAATCGTAAATATTTTTGCAGGATTAAGCGCCTCATCATTGTTGTTCACATTTGTTACCTGGACTTCTTTTTCTTCCTTTAGATACGTCCACAATGTTTTGCCATCGCTGATGATATCCTGGCCGGTCATACTTATCTTGTACTTGTTCGCATTGGCTTTTACGTATAAAGTCCCTTGTTGTGTATCCTTTAAATTGGACTGCTGATCATCGATTAGCAGCGTGAAATCTGCTTTCACTATGTTATAGGAACGGTATTTTTTGCTAACTTCATTCAGAATCACTTTCGCTTTAGCATCTTTTTGTGCATTTGACACCTGTATGAACCCAACAGTAGCCATCAGCAACACAATCATTTTCTTCATCACCTTCTCCTTTTAAATTTTACTTGTTGTTCAGTTCATTCAAGAACTGTTCCAAAGCGTAATCATCAGGAATTAAAACCTCTCTGGCTTTACTTCCTTCAAACGGACCGACTACTCCGGCGGCTTCCAGTTGATCGATAATCCGCCCCGCTCTGTTGTAACCCAACTTCAATTTCCGTTGAATTAAAGATGTCGATCCTTGCTGATGCATAACGATCAACCTGGCGGCATCTTCGAACATAGCATCCCGGTCACTCATGTCGAAATCTGCCTTGGCCGACTCCGCCGCTTCATCTATATATTCAGGCAATTGGTAAGCCTCTGGATAACCTCTTTGCGCACCAATGAATTCTGAGATGCGATCGACCTCCGGTGTATCTACAAAGGCGCACTGTAATCGGATCAGGTCATTACCTGTAGATAAAAGCATATCACCACGTCCGATCAGCTGATCGGCACCGCCGCTATCCAAAATAGTTCTGGAGTCAATTTTCGACAAAACCCTAAATGCCAATCTGGCTGGAAAGTTGGCTTTGATGGTACCCGTAATGATGTTTACAGAAGGGCGCTGTGTTGCTAAAACCAAGTGAATTCCTACTGCCCGGGCTAATTGGGCCAAACGTGCAATTGGTGTTTCTACTTCCTTACCAGCAGTCATCATTAAATCAGCGAATTCATCGACAATGAGGACAATATAAGGCAGAAACCTGTGGGCGTTATTTGGGTTTAGCTTCCGTTTGACGAATTTCTCATTATATTCTTTCAAATTCCTAACCTGCGCGTCCTTTAACAGATCATAGCGCTGATCCATCTCAATACACAATGAATTCAGGGTATTGATCACCTTTTTTGTATCTGTAATAATGGCATCAGCCTCACCCGGTAGTTTTGCCAGGAAATGACGTTCTATTTTATTGAATAGGGTTAACTCAACTTTCTTTGGGTCTACAAGTACGAACTTTAGCTGTGAAGGGTGCTTTTTATACAGTAAAGAGACCAAAATGGAGTTGATACCAACAGATTTACCCTGACCAGTTGCCCCTGCTACCAATAAATGGGGCATTTTTGAAAGATCGCCAATATATACTTCATTAGAAATCGTTTTACCCAGGGCAATGGGGAGATCCATAGTCGTCTGCTGAAATTTCTCCGTTGCCAAAATACTGCGCATGGATACCATTTCCGGATGCAGGTTAGGTACCTCAATTCCGATCGTACCCTTACCAGGCATTGGGGCAATGATACGGATTCCAAGCGCGGCAAGGCTTAAAGCGATGTCATCTTCCAAATTTTTAATTTTAGAGATCCGTACACCTGGAGCAGGTATGATTTCGTAAAGAGTTACTGTTGGCCCAATGGTAGCTTTAATCTTATCGATCTCAATGTTGTAATGATTAAGTGTCTCCACAATCTTGTTTTTGTTCGCTTCCAACTCACCAGCATCAACTGAAATCTTATTGGAGCCATAGTTCTCTAACAAGTCAAGATGGGGATACTTATAACTGGCCAGATCTAATGTAGGATCGTACGTACCAAATTGTTCGACTAATTCTTCGGATTTCTTATCTTCTTCGGTCTTTTCGATCGTCAGCTCTGGCTCTACTTTTTGAGCCAACTCTACTGGTGGAGCAGGATTAACTACCAATGGTGGATTAACCACCAGCGGTGGGGACATTACATTTACAGCCTGCGTAAACACCGGCGCAACAGCTTCCTCGACCGCCTTCTCTTCGAACCTGGAAGGGGTGATTACGATATTTTGTTCCTGTTTACGCTGTTTTCCTAATTTATCATTCACAGTAAACTCGACAGGCTCTGAACGTAACTCCGTTTCTAGCACTATATTTTCCGGCACTTCAGGTGTAGACACTACTTCCTTCTGCTTGCGTTCCGGAATTTTGAAATCTATGTTATATGCTATGATCAATACCGATAACGCAAGGAACGCAATCAGCCCTCCCACCCCTGCTATGCCAATCTGCGCTACCAGGAGCCTGTTAACCCAGTAACCAAACTCACCTTCAATATAGTGAGGTGTGTTTGAGACGAATGCGTGTATAAATCCTAATGTTAAAGAGCTGAACAGCAAAAAGAACAAACTATAAGCAAGTGTTTTCTCGATACCAAAAATCTTAACCTTGAACAGTAATCGATAGCCGATCACAAAAAATACGAACACAAAGAAAAACGATGCCAATCCAAACCATTCATAAATGAACTGATGTGAAAGTAAGGCACCGATCTTACCTAACCAGTTTTGCACCATCGGCGGAATATTCACCTGCTGTAACTCTTCATAAGTTTTGAAGAGATTACTCCAACCGCCGTTGGCATCAATCACATAGCTATAGTCTTCCTGCCAGGTAAATAAATAAGAAGTAAAGGCAATAAGGAAATATAGTGAGAGGATCAAAAATACCAGCCCAATGATCTTAAACAACCGTCCGTCCTGAAAATCGAAACGAGGTAATACCTCTACCCGTTCTCTGAATGTTCTGGTAGCAGATGATCTTGAGCTTTGCTTTTCTCCCGCTTCATTTTTGAAAGAGTTGGATTTGAATTGGTTTCCCCTTAAAGACATCGTTAATAACTGATTTTAATAATTAACAAACTTAGATAAACTGTGCAAGCATTCCCGAACATTTTTAAAAAAAATTCATCATGCCAATTGAAACGGCAATTCGGCTCCATTTGTCAATGTTAAATTATTTAGTCAATTTTAACCGAAATTTAACATCAGACATGGCGGAGCTTGAAACATTAATTGAAACTGGTAACAAACAGCAAATATTTGATCTTTTAACCAAGGATAGCACTTTGGCAAGCATAGATACCAGTCAGGGGATCTCTCCAATCCTGCTAGCCTGCTATTACAAGAAGCCGGATGTTGCTGCGTTAATTGCCAATTTCGCCAGTCAGATCACCCTTTTCGAAGCCTGTGCACTTGGCAGACTGGAAGCAACCGATCTTCTAACCCAAAACAATCCTACTTTTGTTAACTCTTATTCCAAGGATGGATTTACAGCCCTCGGTCTTGCCGCCTATTTTGGCTATGAAGAAATCGCTAGGCTATTGATATCAAGGGGAGCAGATGTGAACATTCCTGCAAGTAATGGCTTCAATGTATACCCAATACATTCAGCAGTGGCGTCTGGCAATCATAGCATCACCAAACTGCTAATTAATGCCGGGGCCAATATAAATGTGACCCAACAGGCTGGATTCACACCTTTGCATGCCGCGGCGCAACTCGGCGATATAGAATTAATCATACTGCTGCTTGAACACGAAGCTGAAGTCGACAAAAGAATGGAGGGAGGGAAACTACCCGCAGATCTTGCCAGGGAAAGAGGCTTTGATGAAATTGCAGAGATCCTTAAAACCTAGACGTCCCAGATCCGCATCCTGATCTTTTTGATATAGTGACGAACATCAAGCACTAATGCGGCAAGGATGTAAAATACAATTGGGAAGCCTACCGCCAGAAAAGACGAATAAATAAAAAACAACCTGATCTTACTGATGGATATGTTAAACCGCTCTGCCAGATAAGTACAAACCCCGAAACTTTGTTTTTCAAAAAAGGTAATGATTCGCTGGAACATATTATTTCTTTAAGATTTTAATTCCAATACCACAATTTAAGCATTTTTTTTGACTACAATAGCATTTATTTAATTGAAGAAGCGCCTGTGACGTAAATGCACATTTTACTTTAATCCCGGCGCTAGCGTATTGGTCGACAATAGCATTCTTTTCTGCTGGCATTTTCTCCAATAAATCGATTGCCCTTTCACTAAGCTCGGGCTGATCAGTATATTTACCATAAGCAAATAAAAGTGGGCAAACTGTATTAATCAGAAGATGTTGAATGGAGCGAAGCCCCGGCTGGTGAACAACCTGTTTAGTCTCTTTCAAGAAATGATAATGCGTCCGCCAATATGCGTCCACAGAAAGATTATTAAAAAGAAAATATAGATCAGAAAGGGTCTTGGCACTCAACACCTTTGAAAAAAGGTGACTTGATTGTTGGAGCAGTGCAGCAAATTGAGCGAGCCTTATTGTAGGGAAATTTTGTGGTCTCATCCTCAGAAACTTCCATAAAGCACGATCAATAGCTCTTAATTTATATTTTTTTTTCAAAAAGGCATATTCAGTTTGCAATAATCTAGGATATTCATCAGAAAACTGCTGGTCCAGAAATCCAGCTTGTCCGAATACTAGTGCCGCAACCTGCACCGCATTGTCCTTATGTTTTGATATGATTTGAATTGGCAATGCGTCTGCCAATAACTCAAAGGGCAGGGCATTCACCTTAAAACCAAAGCTTCTCGCCAAAAAATAGTAGAAGGTTTGATCCCAGTTACCCTTGCATTCAGTAAGTTTGGACATCACCTCCCCTGTTCTCAGTTCAAATCGCTCCATAATCAGTCTTGATAAATACCCTTCAATTACGATTGCATCCAAATCAGCGATATGGCGTTGGCATGGAAAAATATTAACGGAAGAAATGATCTCTTCATATTTCGACAACAGTTGCTCAGAGAATAAATTATCGAGAACCAGAACCGGAATCTTACTTCCGTTTGTTCTGTAAATCGCATGCGTATTGTGCTTATAAACTACATGAAGGATAACGGAGTCAAAAAATGGATCATTTTGGTGACCGTGGAGCAGCCAATCGGATGACTTCAGGTGAATTTCAACATGTCCAATCCAAGAAGTTTGATCAATGAATAGCTTTGCAGCGATGAAGTCTGGCCCAGCGTCCCTGTTTAACGTACCGGGGTGTATCACCTGTAGGGCTTCACCATCAGCGCAGTGCAGTTGAGTCGCATTGTATAACCTGTACTGCCATATGAACGATAAAAAGCGTTCGTTAAATATCATCATTGTGAATTTAACAAAATTCAATAGGGCATCCACAATAGTGGTTATGCTTTTTTGCTCCGGTAACTTGTAATGAAAACGCCAATGATGATCAGCACTGTTGCGATCAGAATATCGATAGTGATTATTTCATCAAGAATAAGCCAGCCCAAAAATAAAGCAATTACAGTATTGAAATAATTGAGCATCGATATTTCTGTCGGACTTACCTTCTTCAAAGCATAATGAAAACAGAAAAAAGCAATGACTGATCCAAAGACGGCAAGATAAACGACCGCGAGCATACTGTTCGTACTCCAGACTGTACCTTGCTTTTCGTCTGAAAAGATAAAAGCAAGTATAAATTGAACTGCAGCAGCGAATGCAAATTGATAAAAAAGGTCAAGAAATATATTGTCGGACGGCTGATTGTTCTTTTTGATATAAATCGTCCCGATTGTCCAGCCCGAAATGGCAAAACATAGAAAGAGGATTCCGGTTTTATAGTTCGGATCAAGCAATTCATTCAGTCCATCTCTAAACATGAACGCTACCCCTAAAAACCCAATAACAACACCAACAAAACCTTTTAAAGTCGGCTTTTGTAATCGGGTAGCTACACAAGCTAAAAATACTACCAATGGGTTCAAGGCATTTAACAAGGATGTGAGACCACTTGGAATTGTTTGCTCAGCCACGGTGGTCATTCCATTAGCAACAACGATCATCAATGAAGACAATAAAAATTGCCGTCTTAGATAAGGCCAGCCTTTCCATGCCAGTTGAT
>JAPSHM010000259.1 GCA_031179845.1 Pedobacter sp. | reverse complement strand
AGAAGGAGGGGATGCCACTAACATTCTTAAAGCTGAAAGGCCTTTACAACCAACTCAATTCGCATTCGCTTAAAGAGCGGATCAGTGTTTTCGGGTTAAATCCCGACAGGGCCGATGTGATCATACCTGCCTGTGAAATCTACATTACATTGTTGAAATGGACGGGAATTAAGCAGATTTATGTGCCTAAAGTCGGCCTTGGGGATGGGATCATCAGTTTGCTGATCGAAAAGAACCTTATAGATAAATAAGTGCCAGGTGCCTGCCATGGTGGCTTACAGATGCGGGATTGGTATTTTTGTAGGAACTGTCAGCTGCATCATAGTCTGTTATTTTAAGTACAGCATGATTCAGAACATTTAACGCTGCCGAAGCAGTAGTATGGATATATGCTGAAGTGATCATCCCATTGCAATGGTATAGGATGTCGTCATGCAATACACTGCCGCTCGCCCCGCTTTCCTGCAGGATCAGTTGGTTGCAACTTAAAAAAGAGGGATTGAAGGATCGGATCTTTGTTTCTTTAGAATAGGCTTTATAGACAGATTCCTTCATGGTCCAGAGAAGCCAGACCATGGTATCGGGGTTTGCTGCCGAGTTGATCAGCAACTGTTCATATGGCGTGAATATCTTTTCCAAATATCCTTTTCTTTTCCAGTTGCTTTCTTTTGCGGCCTGGTTCAGATCTACAATATCATTTCCGATCAACTTCTTTCAGTTTGGCTTCAATAATTGCTACGGTTTCACTTACGGTCAACATGCGGGTCATTTCCTGGTTGTCAATCTCAATGTCGAATTCTTCCTCTACATCCAGGATAATATCGACCAGGTTAGCCGAATTAATTTTCAGGTCTTTGATAAAATCTGTTGAATAATCGATATTGGCTAATGCTTCAGGGTCATGGGAATATGGAGCAACTATTTCCTTCATTTTTGCTACTAGTTTTTCTCTATCCATTTTTGTATTTTTTAAATATAATGCAGGCGTTGACGTCTCCAAACCCAAAACTTGCCTTAGCTAATATATTAATGTTTTGAAAGGCCATTTGGTTTGGAATTTTGTCTTTATTAATACATGTTGCTATATCCGGGTGCAGATCTTCACAATTTATGGAAGGAAAAATAAAACTTTGCTGTAGTTGAAGCACTGAAGCCACGCATTCTATGCTACCCGCGGCACTTAAGCAGTGACCGGTCATAGATTTTAAACTGTTGATGTAAGGAAAACGATCTCCAAAACGGTTCAATGCAATGGCCCAGTTTTGAATTTCCGTTACGTCTTTTCCAGTGGCGGTGAGGTGCCCGTTAACTGCATCAATCGCTAAGGCTGAAATTCCTGATTGGTGTATCGCAGCCTGTATACATCGTTGGACTGCAACAGGATTTGGAGCGGTCATACTGCCGCTTCCCCGTTGTCCACCAGAATTGATGTTCCCGCCCAATATTTCCGCATAGATCTTCGCTCCGCGACTCACTGCACTTTCCAGGGATTCTAAGATCAAGGCTCCCGCACCACTGCCAGGCACAAACCCACTAGCCGTTGCGCTCATCGGTCTTGAACCTTTTTCCGGGTCACGATTGTGTTTAAAAGTACAAACTTTCATGGCATCAAATCCACCCCAGATGTAGGGACCAGAGTCGCTGGTGCTGCCAGCAAGCATTTTTGTCGCCTGACCGGATTTGATGCGCTCATAGGCCATTAAAATGCTTTCTGTTCCAGTGGTGCAGGCAGATGAGTTACTGCTGACCTGATTTCCGAGTCCAAGTTTTCCGCCGAGATAAGCGCTAACGCCGCTGGCCATGGTTTGGGCCACTGCTGTACTTCCTAATTTTCGGACCTGGAAGTTGTCTACCTGGTAGATCGCTTCCCTGAATTTGTCAATTCCGGAAGTACCAGTTCCAAAAAATGTTCCGCTATCCCAATCCGGGGTCTCTTTATTCGCTATTATTAGTCCGGCATCTTGCCATGCATCCATTCCGGCGATAACGCCGTACAAGATGCCGGTGCTGTTGAAATTCTTCCTTTCCAGATCCGTTAAATATTTGGAAATGAGTTCGTCAGATAGGGTTGGTTGGCCGGCAATCTGACAAGAGAATTGAAGTCGTTCCAGCTCAGGATGGTGTTGGATACCAGAAGTGCCTTTCTTAATGGCCTCGGTAAATGCAGTTATTCCAACTCCATTTGGTGCAACAACACCCAGTCCGGTTATGACAACACGATTAGCCATTCATTTTATTGGTGACCATGCCTGCAATGACGCCTTTACATACGATTTCACCTGCGGCGTTCATCATCTGTACAGTACAATTTAGTTTTTTAAACCGGAAATATACTTTTTGCGCAACAACAGTCACTTTTTCTCCTGGAAATACAGGCTTCATGAAATCGACCGCGGTGGAAGTAAGCATGACATGGCCGGGCATTCCGCCTACGGCGGTTGCCGACAAGTATATGCCCAGGCACACCAGACCAATTTGCGCCATAGTTTCCGTTAGAATTACGCCAGGTGTTACCGGATGATCTTTGAAATGTCCCTTATAGAAATCAAGGTTCGCATCGAAAGTATAAGATCCGGTAACTCCGTTTTCATCTATTTGCTCCAGCTCGTCTACAAATAAAAAAGGTTTCGTGTAAGGTAGGTGTGAAAGTATTTCTGCTTTATTCATGATCTTTTTAATAACTCACCATTTTAAAAGAATCCGCTGCGCGGAAAATCCAGGTCCAAAACTTAGCATCAAGCCCCATTCATTGGTGCCAGTTTCTTTTCGCATGTAACGTTCCAATACGTAAAGTACAGTGGCGCTTGACATGTTTCCGTATTCTTTTAAGATGTTTTTAGTCTCGTTTATATTTTTGCCTAAATTACCAAATAAGTTTTCAACTGTATCAATAATTTTTTTTCCTCCCGGGTGGAATATCAAATGCTCAACATCATTTATTTTAAGTCCGTTCTTTGCTAAGAAAGGGTAGATCACTTCTGGAAAGTGCTGTGCTATAGTTTCAGGTACAGCGACATCGAGCACCATTTTCAGGCCACCGTTCGTTAGATTGAATCCCATCATCGGTATGGTATTGTAAAAATGGTACATTTCTCCATCCATAATTTCCGGTCCTTCATCATTTGTACATGAAGATAACAACACGCAGGCAGCGCCGTCCCCAAAGATCGCGGCACTTATAATATTTGCCATGGAATAATCATCCAGTTGGAATGTAGCCGTCGGTGATTCTACGGCAATCAATGCAGCACGTTTACCAGGATTGGCCTTCAAAAAGTTATAGGCATAGATCATTCCGGATATCCCGGCAGCACAGCCCATTTCTGTAACGGGTAGGCGTACGATATCCCGACGTAAATTTAAGTCATTGATAATATAGGCATCCATGGAGGGAATCATAATTCCTGTACAACTTACAGTAATGATGAAATCCAGATCTTCCGCTTGCCAACCAGCTTTTTCTAGTGCTTGCTGAAGAGATTTAGTGCCAAGTTTCAGGCCCTCTTCAATGAAGATTTTATTTTTTTCTTCAAATGAGCTGCGTTCAAATACTTGTTGCGGCGACATGATCGAATATCGTCTGTCTACTCCTGCCTGCTCAAATATTTTTTTGACCTTTTTAATAAAACGGGGTTCCTGATCTTGAAGCCAATGATCAAGTAGTGGCAGGATCTCATTCGTTGTCCTGGAATACTGCGGCTCAATACAGCTTACTGTTTTGATTTTTACGCTCATACGGTAGGGATTATCCATTGATAACGGAATGCCCACCGCCATTTGAGGACATAGTCGGTTAGATTTAATTGCTTCGATAGTTGCAGCAGGTCTTCTCTTTTAAAGCCTCTTAAAATTGAAACCAACCCATCGTCACGTGACATTTGATTGAGCCCGAATACGAAACACAAAACTTTAAATAAATAATAGGCAACCGCACTTCTGTGAAGGTCGTTGATGATCACACCTAAAGTGGAGCTCTTTTTGAAACTATTCATAAGGGTTAGAATCTCTTCGTCTTTGAAATGATGTAAAGTCAATGTACACAGGATAACATCGTAAAGTTGCTCTTGTTTAATTTCTTGGAAAATATCAGCGCATTTGTAGGAAATATTAGGGTAGGCAGTCGACAGTTCCCTGGCATGCTTAATCGTGAACTCGTTCGCATCCATACCTATCAACTTGAAGTTTAATTGTCTTTTTGATGCGTATCCGGCCAGCTCCCTCAACATATCGCCATTTCCACAGCCAACATCTAAAATGGTAATTTCCGTATTTGAAGTGCCAATTGCGCGCTTTCTTTTTAATAACCACTCCAGTCCCTTGCGGGTAAGTCTATTGCCACCAAGTAGTCTGTTAATATTGGCAATTTTGTCTAAGGCATCTCGTAATACTTCCCCTTCTAAACAAAAGTCATCCATGATTTCTGACGCATTACTTCTTTGGCTGGTATTTATTGGCATACTAGAGGTTTTCCGTGAGTCAATTTTACAATGGCTGGCAATGCTGATGGAAATTCGATCAACAGTTGCTGCATAATATCAAACGCTTTTCCACCGCTGATTAATCCTGATAGGATCTCTCCGGCACGCAGACGGGTTCTAAAATTACTATTCCAAAGCTTAATGTATTTTTTTTCAAGTTCGTCCCTTGTGCCAATAGATCCATTTGAATAAGCAATGATAGATTCGGCACAAAGTTTTGCACTGTGAATGGCCATTGCCATGCCGTTCCCGCAAAGTGGATGAATCAAACCTGCGGTGTCACCAATCATTAAGATGTGATCCTCCACCGCTTTCTTTCGTGCAAATGAAACCTGGCTAATCGTTAAAGGTTGCTTAAATACCATCGCGCTAGTTTCAAAAATTCTTTCCAGATTTGGATTATTATATAGCACTTTCTGTTGGAATTCAGCGATATCCTTATGCGCTTTAAATAGGGTATAGTCGGCCAGGTAACAAATATTAAGAAGATTATTTTCCACTTTTGATATTCCGCAATACCCACCTTTGAAATTATGAAGTGCGACCAGGTCTTCGGGGAAATCACCTGTGAAATGTGCCTTAACAGCTAGAATCGGGGATTTCTTCATCATGAAGGATCTGGTAAGCATATGGTCCAATGCCGACCGTTTACCATAAGCACCAATTACGACACTGCTGTTTAGTAAACCATGTTGGCCGGTTCCTACTTCGAAGTGATCATTCCTAAAGTTTATGTATTCAACCCGGTCTGTTATGATGTTACAACCTTTCTGCAACGCCTTTTGATAAAGAAAATGATCGAGTGAAAACCGGCTTAACCCAAAGCCGCCAAGGGATAGTTTACAATTGATAATTTTTCCTATATTTGAGGATACCGATAAATTTTTAATTGAAGAGGGATTAAGAAAATAAGGGTCGACATCCAGCCATTGCAAATAGGGTAGGACTTCATTTGAAATGTACTCTCCGCAGACTTTATGATGTGGATAGGTTTTCTTTTCTATTAAAGTCGTTTTTAAACCTTGCTTCTGGAGATGCAATGCGCAAATCAGGCCAGCTAATCCGCCACCTACCAGGATGATATTGTCGACAGGATTGGTCTTCATATCACATTGTTTCTTTCTTTGAATAAAATCAATTCGATTGATCTGAATATAAGAATAAAACAACAAATTATTGTTTCAGTTTTTTCCAGCGGGTAGTTACCTTAACCTAAGCCTGTTAGATCCCGTTTAAAAAAGAACTTAGTTTTTGTAATTAAAAAAAAATAACTTTATTAAGTTTATATATAAATTAGAATGTCAACTATTCTCTAACTAGCTCTCGCATCAATGAATAATATTAACCTCTTATTAAACGATATTAATAGTATGTTTCCATTATCCGCAGGATTTTGGAATGAACTGCCTTTGTTAATGGCAGAAAAACGGCGGAAATCTGGATATGTTTTTTTGAAGCCAGGTCATCTGGCCTTAAAGGCCTGGCAACTGATCAGTGG
>JAPSHM010000258.1:2315-5991 GCA_031179845.1 Pedobacter sp. | reverse complement strand
TGATATTTTTAAATTTCTATAATCTTTTACACAAAGAAAATAGCAGTCACTGACAACCCTATGGCACTGCGAAAAATTTAGGTAAAAAGAATTACGCAGCTTAGTTTCGGGGCGGAAGTTTTGGAATCTTACTGCTTCTTTCGAATTGATAGACCTTGATGTTCTCCCACATCATCACCTGGCCTCCAACATTCTTGATCGCCCTGATTTCACCATCCTGGGAGACTACAAAACCTAGACTATCCGGGTGTTGATGACAGTAAGCGAACATTGACTGGTGCCGGGTTCCAAAATGCCTTGGATCGATCTCCACTTTATTTACGGAGATCTTAGACGATTTGTTCAGGTAGACACAACCAGGCAAAGCTTTTTCGCTGATCACTGTTCCAAAACTGCAAACTGTCAGATGTGGGGACATTACGACCAACCCGTCTACACAACTCAGGGAAGAAACAAATCGGACTGCGCCGATCAACTCATTGTAACTGTCGTCAATTTCCAACTGGTTGTGATTGAACTCATCATGAAGAACTGCTGGAATGTCTTTCCTTTTTCGCTTATACGACTTGATCTCGTCTTGCAGCAAATCACTGTCCGTAACACTGTTCAGAATATGCAAGATCGCCGTTTCTATCCGATTATACTTCAACTTATATTTGGTGATCAGGTCTTCCTTATAGTTTTTGGTAATCAGAATTGCTCCACCATGATCATAGGTTTTAATCTTTAGCAAAATCCTGCTAATTGCCTGAATGACATATTCAAAGATGATCTCATTATACATGGCTGCATCATCAGCTTTTAGCGCATGTCCAACCTTTTTTTCAATGAATTCCTGACTATAACTGGCTTCTTTCCTAATGAAATCTGATACGGGCCCGTACTCAAATACATTAGGGTATAATTTAACCAGGGAATTTTGGTGCAAAGTGGCAATAGGGTGATAATCCACCATTACATTTAAAATCCCAATTCCGTTGATCATAGTCTGGATAACTCCCGGATACATCGGTTTTTCATCTTTTTCATAATTCAGGTAACTTTGATAATGAAAAGTCTGGTCGATCATTCCATAAATAAACAACTTATTATGTTCATCATAATAGATGGAAAGACTGGAACTCCAGGGATCGGCGGCCTTAGACAATTTAACAAGGTTCTTGACATTAAATTCTATTTTGGTCTCAAATGGAAAAAACTTCCATTGATCATACCGCAGCTGTTCGGTTGACTGGATCACTTCAGGATCCAGCAAAGTAACGGTTACTTTAACAAACTGCCCTTCTTCCGTCTGCAGACTGGTGTAATATAAGGTGTTAAACAACTCCTTCAGCACCGCTTCAGTCGGCTTCTCCTCCTTTATTTTGGAATGCTGAAGTTCAGCATATACAAATGCAGCAAGATCATTAGGCGTGAAATGTTTGGCCATACCCTTTACCGATTAATTCTGCACAAATGACTCATTAAATTTCCAGTATTCAAAACTCAATTATGATTGATATCAAAATCAACCCTGTTTACTCGCATTAGAAAAAAAAGCTTTCTACTCCTCCTATATTGCCGGCAGTATCAACATTAATCCTGCCATGGTACGCAAATCCTTAAGCATTCTCAGTGTCCATTCTCAGAAGCGGCCCAGGCAATCCCGATGCTTCATCGGGAAGATGCCAGACGCTGATGAGAATGGACATTTTTTAAATAGTAATCATAGCCTTAATCACTCCATTCTTAGGATCCAACCAACCTTGAAACTCATCTTTTACTTCATCAAATTCAACCTGATGCGTAATATAAGTTGTCGGTTCTACTAAACCCGCCTTCATAGACGCGATCACATGTTCAAAGTCAGCTCTGGTCGCATTTCGGCTACTCATCAAAGTCGCTTCTCTTTTATGAAATTCCGGATGACTAAAACTCAGGTTTTCTTTCTGCAAGCCGATCAATACAAACCTTGCACCATGTGCCATGTATTGAAATGCATTATTGATTGCTTTCAAGCTGCCTGTCGCATCGATTACCACCGTAGGCATATCGCCACCGGTAATCGCCATCAATTGTTCGGTAACGTCTGCAGCCAATGCGTTGATCACAAATGGAACCTTCAATTTATCTTTACAGAATTGCAACCGGGCGTCATTGATGTCAAGTGCAATCACTTTTCCTCCTGCGATTCTTGCAAACTCCATTGTTCCCAAACCAATAGGCCCGGCGCCAATAACGAGCACAAATTCATCTTTGGTGATTCCAGCGCGCCGAACGCCATGTGCGCCAATCGCAAGCGGTTCAACAAGGGCCAGTTCATCAAAACTTAAACCTTCCCCATGAATCAGGCTGTGCGATGGCACAGACAGGTATTCTGCCATACCACCGTCCACATGAACTCCGCAGACTTTGATATCGGTGCAGCAATTCTGTTTGCCATTGCGACAGGCGATACAAATACCGCAATTGAAATAAGGTATAAACGTTACCGCCTCCCCTATTTCAAAGCTTTCTGCTCCATCTGCTTCCAGCAGTTCACCGGAAAGTTCATGTCCCAATATCCTTGGATAACTAAAGAACGGCTGGGTTCCTTCAAATGCATGCAGATCAGTACCACAAATCCCAATCCGTTTGATTTTTATAATTGCATTTCCCTCTGTCAATGCAGGTCTTTCTCCGTCAACGTATTCAAATGCACCGGGTGTGGTGCAAACTAATGTCCTCATCTATTATTATATCGTTATTAATCGTTGTTAAGCGTTGTTAAGCATTGGCCAAAGCCCTGTCGAGATGCACATAACCACCATCCACATGGATGATCTGTCCCGTAGTATGGCTCGACCTGCCCGACATCAAAAAGACCGCCATATCCGCGATTTCCTGAGCAGTGGTCATCCTGTTTTCAAAAGGTATCTTTGACGTGATCTCCTTTAACTTTTGTTCTGCATCCGGTAAAGTTTCGATCCAGGTTTCATAGGCAGGAGTCCAGCATTCTGCAACCACTACCGCATTTACCCTGATACCGTGCTTCAACAGTTCTACCGCCCATTCCCTGGTCAATGCATTTCTGCCACCGTTTGCTGCAGCGTAAGCAGAGGTGTTTCCCTGACCTGTTTCCGCAGTCTTAGACGTAATATTTACAATTGCACCTTTACTTTTGATCAATTCCGGAAGCGCAAAATGAGCCATAAGATAGTAGTGAACAACATTTCTGTGCAGAGAAGCCATAAAATCCTTGTAGTTACCATGTTCCAGTCCTACGCCATCATTCACACCCGCATTGTTCACCAATCCGTCGATCCGACCAAATTTTGCAACGATGGTCTTCACTGCATTCTCACAAGCTTCGGGATCGCTCAGCTCTGCTGCTACCTGAAAGGCCTTTCCACCAGCAGCAACAAGTTCATCAACTGCTTTCAGGTTATCGGCCTCTTTTCTGCCGACAATCACAGCAACTGCGCCCTCTGCAGCAAATGCCGCAGCTGTCGCCTTACCTATCCCTTTTGCACCACCGGTAATGATGAATACCTTCTCGTTTAACTGTAAATCCATATTGATTAATAAATTATTTCTTTTTTAATTGTTTGGCTGCCCAATTTACAAGGTCTTGTGCAGCCTGGAAATTATCATATTCAGCAGGTAATTTCCGACCGTCTACATACTCATTGTACAACCATGGGTCGCCGATTGCGAA
>JAPSHM010000258.1:0-2305 GCA_031179845.1 Pedobacter sp. | reverse complement strand
ATACCGCTTCCTAACTTAGCAACGGCCATCATAATTTCACCTTCTTTGTCTTTGAGGACAGGTTTAGCTGGCGCCGTCAATTTCAAGGTGCTGTATTCCTTGATATACAATTCTCTCGCCGTTTTAAAGAGCTCGTTATTCGCAGGAACAAGTGCCTTGCCCATTTCAAACTGATCTTTTACTACCCGTCCTTTACTGTTCTCGTTGAACTGAACACCAAAGTTCCTGGCGAGTTTGTTGAAATTTTCAAACTCTGCGTTTCCAGAATCATTACCCATTAAAAATAGAATTCCACCGTCTTTTACCCAGTCGGTAATCGCTTTAATATCTTTAGCGGCAATGAAATTGGGCTTAGCCGTCTCTTTTTCAGTATCCGGATCTACAATAATATAAACGGAAGCCTGCTTTAAGTTTTCATCTGTTGGCGCATCATATAAGGTTGAAGTTTTAAAGCCAGCGTTGTTGAATTGCTCGCCCCACATGGAAAAACCGCCGTTAGACATTTCTTCCCATTTGTAGTGCCAGGAAACTTGATTGCCGCTCTGGTCTTTTTTAATCTCATTATTGAAATAACTGTCGAGCAATACTGTTTTGCCAAGCCCGCGCTTTGACATCGCTGCCATCTCCATTTCATTGGCTGCTTTTAAGAAAGCACCAACACCCTTTGCATCATTGGTAATTACTTTTTCGCTCAGATAATAAGCATAGCTACCATCACGATAAGGCTTGCCGCCAAGACCGGATACCGTTACCGTTCCTTTATAATTCACCATGTTTGCTGCACTCTGCTCAATGAATTCCTGTTGCATACCTTTATAGCCCTTATCCGCAACTGCGGAATACGATGCTGGCAGATATTCCAACCGAACACCTTTAGCGATAGCATAAACAAACATAGCTGAGGCTGATGACTCAAAGTAATTGCCTTTATCATTCGGACGGTCTAAGATATCATACCATACGCCACTTTTGTTGTTCTGTACACTTTTTATGGCTACTGCCAAACGATTTAAGATGTTAACCAATTCTTGTCTTTTCGGGTGATCTTTTGGAAAATGATCCAATACATCTACTAATGCCATGGCATACCAGCCCATAGCTCTTGCCCAGATGTGCGGGGAAAGACCCGTTTTTGGATCTGCCCAGCGTTGAACTCTGGATTCATCCCAACCATGGTACAGCAAGCCGGTTTTTGCATCCCTCGCATTTTTCTCCATAAAAATGAATTGGTTAGCGATGTCGTCAAATACCACTTTGTTACCGATCAGGGTAGCATATTCCGCATAGAACGGCTGTCCCATGTACAATCCGTCAAGCCACATTTGATTAGGGTAGATCTTTTTATGCCAAAATCCACCTTCCTTGGTTCTTGGGTGTTTCTGCAACTGTTCCCATAGGGTTGTTGCTGCTTTGAAATATTTAGGTTGTCCTGTTACCTTGTATAAGGTCAACAATACGGTGCCATTTTTTAAATGGTCGATATTGAAATGTTCCTGATCGTAGGTATCAATTACACCATCGGCGGAAATGAATTCATCCATCTTTTCCTGCACGTATTTGAAATATACGGCATTACCGGTTCTTCTCCATATTTCATTCAGGCCATCCTGAACAACGCCATCATCGTAGGACCACTTTCTGGATCTTTCCTTCCAAACTTCCATGGCGGTAGCGGCCATTTGGTCTGACAACGGCATAGCTTTCACTTTAACCTGTTGTGCATAAGACTGACCTGCTATAGACATCAGGGCAATCAAACTAAATATAATTAATCTCGTTTTCATCATACTATTGTGTTATAAATGGTTTCAATACAAGTCTACATAGTTTTAAATGGTGATTTTAGTAAATCCGGCAAAATAAGTACGCAATCGTTGCCAAAATTATTTGATCATGATCACCACATCCTTTCTTCTTGACTCCGGAATTACCTTCAGACTTTCCAACTTGCCGTTTTTCCATACAGCCTCGACAGTGGTTTGTAGAGGGGCATGCAGTTTAAAATGTACGTCCCAATCCTTCGGCCATGCCGGTAACAAATAAATTTTTTCATCATGGCTTTGCAGGAGCATTTCCTGCAAACCGATCATTCCTGAACCACCCCAGTTATGATCGGGAACCCAGTCGAAACCCGGTCCCCAGAATGCAGGAAACCTTCTTCCCGAATCTTTCAATTTGAGCAGGCTAAGTTCAGCGGCCTCCTGAGTTAAGCCCAGCCTGGCTGCAAAGATATTATCCTGTTTCCAACCAACATGACTTCTGAACTTTAACACATCAGTATCATACTTAAAGGTATTGATCGCGG
>JAPSHM010000257.1 GCA_031179845.1 Pedobacter sp. | reverse complement strand
TTCAATAGCCTCTGCCAGAAAGTGCCCGTAATTATAACAAGGAATAATACAGGATATAGTTTGATCAGAAAATCGATTCTTACTGCTTACTGTGACACGGTTTAATGTGAATTTATTGGTTTCTGACCCCTGATTGCATGATACAGCACCGGTAAAACGTTTAGAAACTTCGGCAACAACCTCTTCAGTGAAGTTTCCATAGGGATAAGCGAACCATCTCAAATTAGGTGCTTTGAAGACATTTAATTCGTCGGGTATCGCCAACTCCGAATTGACCAACTGAGCATCATGTACCTTTCCAAGGTCAGGGTGACTTTTGGTGTGCCACTGTATCCGACCTTTCAGTTTCTGTAGGGCTTTGAGGTCTTCAATGGAAGCAAAATCAGCATGTGGTTCCACACTGTCAAATGCATTACTTTTTCCTAGGTAGTCACTTGTAATAAATAATTCAAATGGATAAGAAAAGCGTTCCAATATTGGTGCTGCGTAAGTCAAGACGTTTTTATAAACGCCGTCAAATGTAATGACCACCTGATCAGGATCGTTTGGATCGTAATCATCAAGGTAAACGACCTTCTTGCTTTGAAGGTCGAACATTTGCCTATAAAACTCATCGGCAGTGACCCACCACATTGTCGGATTTACCAGGTCTATTTTATGGTACATCAAAATCATTTCTGGTAGACCTCCAATCTGTGCAAATACTCTTTGTAGGGATAAAGCTGCTCCTGAAAAAGGTCGTAAGGGAACCGGCAGTTATACCAGTCGTTAATGTGAACCGAAACTAGTATGCCATTTTTATTAAGCAAGCGATCAATAATGATAAAAATTAGGTTTGCGGAGGCACCGATGTATTGAGGATATAAAACACCCGTGATGACAATCAGGTCAAATGTTTTTTTCGTATGGTAAAGCTCAAAAATATTTTGCTGCTCAAAAGAAATGTGGGCAGAATGGTTGTTTTCGCGTGCGAATTTAATCGCGTTTTCAGAAAGATCTACTCCTAATATCGCATTGCCGGGTAAATCTTTTGTTATAAAGCCATTGCCACACCCAATGTCAAGCACATCCGCATACTCTCTTTCAGGAATTTCAGCTAAGAGTATTTTTTTCCTTTTAACATCTTCCGTATTTGCCTCGTATTTCCAGGGGTCGCCGGAAGCATACCATTTTTCAAGATCATTTTTTGACTGAACCATATATTATATGTTAATTTCCCATGAATGCTGAACGGCAAGTGTTCCCCATTGCGGATCAATAGTTTTTCCAAATCCAAAGTAATCTGAACTGGAAACAGTAATCGTTTTTGCAGATATTACATAGTCTTCCAGACCATTCTCTGATGACACAAAAGCATTTAGTTGATAGCTGCCTTCAATAAGTGGTAAACTGTTAATTGTACAAGCTATTCTATTGGCATGGACCGACCCTAAACCGCCAGTAAAATCCGATGAAATGCTAATGAGCCTGAAACCGTCTTTTGTCCAGATGCTGATCCCTGCTTCTTTAATTTTTAGGTTCCCGGACCTGTTCTGAACGTATATGACTATGACCAGTGGTTTGAAAGTCATGATTACTCCAGGTAAAACATCAATTTTTTCGATTCTGGCGCCGCCTAAACCTTCACGTGTTTTTCGTACTGCAAGTGGGATTTCACTTTCCTGAGTTTGTACAGCCAAATAGGAATCCATTACCGACGATATATAACCAGTTTGAAGCGCTTGTCCGTTTGATAGTAAAATTCCTTTATCGCATAGTCCTTTTATACTTGCCATATTATGGCTAACAAAAAGTACCGTCCTTCCTTCGCCTTTACTCACATCGCCCATCTTTCCCAAACATTTCTTTTGAAACTCCGCATCACCAACGGCCAACACTTCATCAACAATGAGAATTTCCGATTCTAAATGCGCCGCCACTGCAAAAGCAAGACGAACATACATTCCCGAAGAATATCTCTTCACAGGGGTGTCTATATACCTTTCCACTCCTGCGAAATCTACGATCTCGTCGAATTTGCGTTTGATTTCAGCTCTTCGCATACCGAGAATCGCGCCATTCAAGAAAATATTCTCTTTACCTGTAAGTTCTGGATGAAAACCGGTGCCTACTTCCAGTAAACTTGCAATGCGACCTTTTACTTTTATAGATCCTGTGGTGGGGGAGGTTACCCTACTCAATATTTTCAGTAGGGTACTTTTCCCAGCTCCATTTCGTCCGATAATCCCCACTGCATCCCCTTGCTCTATTTCAAAATTCAAATCTTTTAAACTCCAGACAATGTCGCTAGTTCCTTTAATTCGTCTGTCATTGGCCTCCCCAATGCGAAGGAATGGATCTTCTTTGCCCCGGATTTGGGCCCACCAACGTTCAAGGTCACGGGAGATGGTGCCGGTTCCAATCTCTCCTAATTGGTATGCTTTAGAAAGATTTTCTATTTTTATCGCAATATTCCCCATGGTTATCTTTTCTTTCTCATTACACGGTGTCTACAAATTTCTTTTCCACGTTATTGAAGATTAAAACCCCTACAACAAGAATGATAAAAGTGACCCCTGTGCAGTAACCTAAGCTTGCCCAGCTAAAGCTACCAGTGCCCAGGAAGCCGAATCTAAAGGTTTCGATAATAGCAGTCATCGGATTATATTCAATGACCCAGGCGTATTTTGGATATTTTTCCAAAGCCATTGATAATGGATAGATTACCGTAGTGGCATACATTAATAGCTGTACACCGAAGGTGACTAAAAAAGACAGATCCCTATATTTGGTAGTCATCGCTGAAATAACCATACCTAATCCCAAACCAAGGCAGGCCATGAGCATGACAACAACTGGAAATAAAAGACTGTACCAATTTGGTGCGAAATCTTTACCATTGATTAGGTAATAGGCAATCAGGAGGAAGAACAACAACATCTGCACACCAAAACGAATCAGGTTTGATACGACTATACTCAGTGGCATGATCAATCTTGGAAAATAAACCTTGCCGAAAATGTTCGCATTATCTTTAAATACGGTGCTTGTTTTATTCAGACAATCTGCAAAATAATTCCACGCCGTTATTCCCGCCATATAAAATAGCGGTTGAGGAAGTCCATCGGTAGAAATTCCGGCCAGGTTTCCAAACACGAAAGTGAAGATGATGGTCGTAAAAATAGGCTGTATAAAAAACCACAGTGGACCCAATATAGTTTGTTTATAAAATGAGACGAAATCCCTGTGAACCAATAAGCGTAGCAAATCCCGATAATGCCAGATATCTCTCAACTTTACATCGAGTAATCTATTCCTTGGCGAAATCTCAATATCCCAGTGCTCTTCAGGTGGTTGCTTCATCTCTTATTAATTTTTCCAGGGCGCTGGTATAATCGTTCAAATTAAAGTGTAACAAACATTGCTGCTGGATGGCTCGTCGCTGATCATCGTCTAAAATGTGCATTAGTTTGGTCGTTATGGCATCTTCCAACTCGGCCAAATTATCTGGATCAATAGCTAATCCCATTTCTTTATTGCGAATGGCATCCGTACTTCCATCAACATTGCCGCAGATAATTGGCAATCCAAATGCCATAGCTTCGAGAAAAACGATTCCGAAACCTTCCTTTTTACTTGGTAATATAAACAGGTCTGCCAATAAAAAGTGGTCCGCCAGCTCAGCCTCTTCAATAAAGCCTGTCAGAATGAAGTTTTCTTCAACATCATAATGCTTTACCAATCGGTGTATACGTAGCTTCTCCGATTCATCGCATGGACCGGCAAGTAGGTATCGGACAGATGGTAGGCGGTCCTTAATTCTGCTAATTGCTTTTATGACCTGGTCATATCCCTTGAATTGCTCGGAAGCAGCGATACGGGTCAGGGTGAAAATTACTTTGTCGCTATGATTCAGTCGATAGCGTTCCAAAAGTTTTTTCGGCTTATCAAATGCGGTAGACAACCCAATAAATGGGTCCAACACATTGTTCAAGACCAGACATTTTTTAGGATCTGCATCATGTAGTTCTATCACTTTGCTTTTAGTAAAATTACTTACGCAGATAATTCGGTCCGCTAACTTCAGCATTGCTTTCTTCCACAAAGTTAGTGGACGCCAAACCTCTATGCCGTGAGCGATTAGCCAGATTTTTGACTTCGGATGAAGAGATCGAAGTATTGTTCCTATCAAAGATAAGTTTATATGGGTTAATATGACAATATCAGCTTCCATTCCTATCATTATGCTCTTTAGCGTGAATGAAAGCTTGTTCTTGTTAAACGCTTTGAAATTTGTTGATGGTAAATATTGGGTCATCAGTTCGCATTGATGATCATTTAAACAATAGAAATCCAAGCTCCAGTTATTTTTTTTACATAGCTGATCTAACGAATAGCCAAGCGTCCGGCTCATTCTTTGCAGTCCACCAGCAGCATGGAACGTTTCTAATGTTAAGATTAATATTTTTTTCGACATATGGTCTGAAAGTCTGCCCATAGCTTCGCCTCGTAAGTCACAATTTCAATTGTAACATATTAACACCCAAAGCTTTATTTATAAGCTTCAAATCGAATCATTTCTTTGATTCATATTCTTTCTATTAAAGACGCCGAGACATTCACAATTATGGAATGTGATAAATTTTCGAGCCTTATCAAAAGTTGTTTTTGAGATTTGTATTCAATTATCTCACCCTGGATCCCTTTTAAAGCACCAGCTTTAATATTTATTTTTTCTCCAGGGGCTAAATTCTCTTCGGTAATATTCAATTCATAGGGGCTGGCAAGCAACAACTTAATCGTTTCTATTTGTCTGTCAGGCATTGCAGCAATTTCTCCTGAAAAATAGATAAACCTAGAAATACCAGTGGTCATTAACACCTCTGATCTTTGCTGTTCATTTACCCGCACAAACAGGTACGATTTAAACATTGGCTCTTCAACCCATTTCTTTCTATCGCTCCATTGTTTAAGCTGACGCTGAAGGGGTAGGTATGCTTCGATGCCTTTATCTATTAGCGCCTTGAAAGCCTTTTTCTCTGCGCGTGACTGCGTACATACGGGGTACCATTTTATCTTTGTTGTTCCTGATGATGAAGCCATGTGTTTACGACTTAAACCAACCTCTGGTGTTCCACCACTTTAATTTTTGCCCATCTACATAATATCCAGAATTTTCATAACTGCTGTAATCTGTATAACGTGTACCGTACTTGGAGTCGTTTTTGTAAACACCGGAATGTAGTTGATTTTCTTCAAATGCATTTAATACGATTACTATATTATTCAAATGATATTCTTTGGCAATTCGCTCTGGAAGAGTAGCTGCACTGTGTTTTGACTTACCGTAGCGGATAACAAAAAGGTTGATGTCACTACAACGGATCAGTGGAATCGAGTCGGATACCAGTCCAATGGGAGCAGTATCAATCATGATCACTTGATAACTCTTTTTAAGTTCTGTTAGCAAGTTTTGCATCCTTTCACTGTGTAAAAGTTCTGAGGGGTTAGGTGGCACTGGACCAGAACTGATAAAATCAAGATTTTTATGATCAACGTGTTGGATAATGTCTTCAATGTCGCATTCACCAATCAGATAATTACTTAAGCCATTGGTGTTTTGCGCATTAAAAGTTTTATGCAGCTTCGGGCGACGGAGATCGGCACCAATCAGGACCACTTTTTTGTCAATGAGGGCCAATGTGCTCGATAAATTAAGTGCAGTAAATGATTTTCCTTCTCCTGAGATTTCAGAGGTAATACAAATTATTTTGCTTTCTTTTTCTGAAGCAAGAAAACTAAGATTAGTGCGAATTGCCCGAATGGATTCCGCGAAGATGGACCTTGGCTTGCTTGTTGCAAGAATTTGGGAATTGTCTTCATCTATCTTTTCGGGGAATTTTGTAATAACACCCACAATAGGCACTGTAGTCACACTTTCAACTGATCCTTTATCATAAATATAAGGGTTCAACACTCTAATTAGAACAATGGACGTCAATCCCACCAACAGGCCGTAGACTAT
>JAPSHM010000256.1 GCA_031179845.1 Pedobacter sp. | reverse complement strand
CACCAATCCATACATATATACGTTGTCAAAGAATATCAGTCTGGCCTGCGTTTCTTTAGACGCATTAATCAGGTTTTGCATCACTACTGGCCATTGTTCCTGCCAAATTTTTTTATCATAAACCAGTCCTGCACACATGTAGATTATTGTTGAACCTTTCACAGTTACCAGTACTTCAGCATAGTTTAGTAAGTCAGCTTTTGTCCAGGTTACATTAGCTCCTGTTGTATTGACTGGCCTGCGACTTACCAAGCGAATTTGCTCGTTTGGATTGTGAAAAAGTAGTTCTTTTGTTAGGGCGTTCGCTGTTGTTCCTCCAGCACCAAGAATGGTTTTCATGTAACTTCTATTTGATTCCGACTAAAGATAGTAGACTACTGTTAAGAAAGAAAGTTACATGATTGAACTTAGATTTTTAATTTCAAAAAAGTCATTTGGGCCTTTGCTCAATTTTACCTAATTTACCACTCCTTAACTTAATACAAACATTTCAAAATGAGATTACTCTTTTGTACATCATTTAAGACCACCTTCATTACTTTTCTATTGCTGATGCCTCTGCTCGTCTCGGCCCAGGGTTACAATACGAAAACTTTTCAGAAGGATATTGACGCATTCGATAGACTGGATTCACTAGAGAATGTCGAGATGGGCTCAAATCTTTTTGTAGGCAGTTCCTCTATTACCAATTGGAAGGACATTGCCAGCTATTTTCCCGATTCCTATGTGGTTAACCGTGGGTTTGGTGGCTCTAAGTTTGAAGATCTTTTGTACTTTATGGACCGGGTGATTTTACCTTACAAACCTGCGAGAATATTTATTTATGAAGGAGATAATGACATTGCGGCAAACATCGATACCGAAACATTGATCAGCCAGGCGAGGACGCTGAGGAGAAAAATTGCTAAAGCATTTCCAGCGGTCACAGTAGTTTTTATCGCTGTGAAGCCAAGTGTGTCTCGTTGGGCAATGAAGGATAAATATTTGGAATTTAACAAAGCATTGAGCGATTTCGCAGGCAAGGAGAAGCGCACCGCTTTTGCTGATGTATGGACGCCGATGCTGGATGAAAATGGAGAAGTATTCAAAAATGTGTTTTTAAAGGATAATTTACACATGAAGGCAAATGGCTATGAGATCTGGAAGAAGGTCTTAACACCGTTTGTGTTGAAAAATAAACAGTAAAACAAAATTGATTTATTACCCTTGTCTTACGGAAGGTTTTTTAAATACCCAGTATTTTTGAAGTACATAATTGAAGCCCAGCGAGACGATCAGATCGATCATAAGTCTCGTAATTTTATAGTCAAGCTTCAACCAGGTGGTGAGCAGATAGGTGCCTGAGGATTTCAAAGCAATGCTGCCAGCAACAACAAAAACGAATCTAACCAGCTGTGATCCCGCAGGCAATTGGCTTGCTTTGTTGGCACTGAATGTCCAATACCTGTTCACTGAAAAGTTGACTATTGCACCAATAATTCCGCCAATGGCAATGGAGATCGTATAATGGATGTGTAGCAGTTCGGTACACATTATCATCACAGAATAGTCTACTAAACCACCTGTGAAGGCCGAAACCTGTGCTTTGGCAAATACAAAAACAGATCTCAACTTACTCATTAAGCTACTTTTTTAGCGTTTTTCTCGATGTTATCTCTGATGTCACCAAGTTTTAAAAGCTTTCTGGTATCGATAAAATTGATGACCAGTAACGTGATACAAATGCCGGTTGCGAAGTACTCGATCAGGTGTCCAAACATCACTTCGAGTAAAAGGATAATTGCCAGAATGATCCTGATCTCTGTAGGCCCTACAAGTCCGGAATCTATGCTATAGACATCGGTAATTTTATAGCGAAGTTGTGAAATGATCATTGCCCAGCCGTAAAGCACCACAAACACAAAAGCGATCAGTTCATAGGTGTTCCTTGCATAAACCATATAGCCCAGGCCGATAAGAACGGTACTCATCCAGTCCATAATGATGTCAAGTGAGAATCCGTACCATTTACGGGGAATGTTTCGGTAATAGGCAACGCGACCGTCCAAAGAATCTCCGAGCCAGTTAATCCCTAGTCCCAATACGCCTAACAGGAGGTAATTTCTGTCGAAATAAGTAGCCAATATGAAACCAGCGAGTACTATAACGGACCCAAATGTCCCTGCGAACGTTAACATGTCTGAAGTAATGGACCGGGGAACCCTTGTAACCAAAAAAGAGATGGTTTGCTGCTCTACTTTATTTAAAATGTTGGTTCTCTTTCTATCCTGAAATACTCTTTTTAAATCATCAATTTCTGTAGATGCGGACGTTCTTTCTTCTCTCAATTTATTTTGTTCCATTAAGGCTTTGTAGATAGGAATTAATTCTACCGTGCAAAAGTATAGAAATTAAACAATTTGAACCTCTTTTTGTTGGAAATCAACGCTGATATGATAATGTTATGTTCTTGATCTTTTTAGTTCTATAACCGTTATTTCCGGCCAGATGCCGACCCGGCCCGAAAATCCAAGAAAACCGAAACCCCTGTTGATATTTAAGAACCGACCGGCTTCGCTGTCTAGTCCTGCCCAATGTGCATACCTGTATTTTACAGGGCTCCATTTCATCCCAAAGGCTTCAATGCCAAACTGCATGCCATGGGTGTGCCCTGATAAGGTCAGGTCGATTCTTGAAGGAAAGCTCTTTACCTCAGCATCCCAATGTGTTGGGTCGTGGGAAAGTAGCACTTTGAAATCTTCGGGATTCACACCTGACAAAGCCCGTTTCAGGTCACCGCGTTCTCCAAAACCAATACCCCAGTTCTCTACACCTGCAAGAATAATCTTTTCGCCATTCTTATACAATTCAACATGCTCATCCAGCAGCAGCCTGAATCCCATCTCGGCATGATAGGATTTCAGTTCCTGTAAATTGGCCTGTTTGGCACGTTCATTCTCCCACTTGACATAGTCGCCATAATCATGATTGCCCAAGACAGAAAATTTGCCGTATGGTGCATTAACTTGTGAAAAATAACTGATCCAGGGCTTAATCTCTTCCGCTTTATTGTTAACAAGATCTCCCGTAAATACAAATAAATCTGATTTTTGAGCCTTGATCATATCTATCCCTTTCTGGACGGCTTTTGAATTTTGAAAGCTTCCTGCATGGATATCGGAGATCTGGGTAATTGTAAAACCATCGAAATTTACTGGAAGATCCTCAAAGAACAAGGTGTGTTTGATCACCCGGTAGGCATACTTCCCTTTGACTATCCCATAAATAAAAATGAGCACGGTAAGTATAAAAAGAAAGGCGGCAAAAAGTACCCAATAAATGTTTCGTGGCTTTTGTGCGATCAGGCGGTAAGCATCTCCTGGAATCAACACCAAAATAAAGATAATTTCTGCTACAAGAAGGACCAGGAATGTGTGGGTTGCGATTTTGAAGAAGATATCCATACCATTATCGCCCATCCGTTGCATGGCATAGAATAAGCAAGCAGTTACCAGAACGATAAAGGTCGAGAAAAGAGGAGCAATGATCGGATGGTTACTCAAAGTATGTAGCCCAGACAATACATACGTGTTTAACAAAAAAAAGAGGATGATGATGATCAGGAAGGGTATCGGATTTATTTTTCGCTTCATTATTCTTAAAATTACGCTTTGGATAGTAGAATCTGGAAAGTGTTACATAATGAGTTTGTCATATTACCCTCAAATGATCATAATATCAGCGCAATGGGTAGCGGAAACACTACAAAATTTTGAATGGTTACTAACTAGAAAAACAGGGAGATAATCCCTTTGAAAGTATTTGCAAAATAAAATATATTCCTGTAAATTAGTTTATTACAGGTTTTTTACAAAAGTATATACTACTATTCCTGTATACTTTATATATTTGCTTCATGAACAAAATTAACAACAGTACGATTTGCCGGTGTATACAAAGCATCTATCAGTAAAATTCAGACTGTTGAGATAAGATATTGAAGCTTCTCCGGTCTCTTAGGTCAGAGAAGCTTTTTTTAAATAAGACCAATTACCATGCAAAGTTTTAGGACAGAGTTAGAAAACCCCATCGTTGAAAAAGACATCATTGATCTGGAAAAAAAGATCAGAGAATTCCGCGACGGAAAAATCCATGATGAGAAATTTAGAAGTCTGCGTTTAGCACGTGGGGTTTACGGACAAAGGCAGCCAGGTGTACAAATGGTACGGATCAAGCTGCCTTTTGGAAAGGTGACCTTTAAACAGCTATTGCGTATCTCGGATGTGTCGGATGAATATGCAAGCAGAAACCTGCACCTTACTACCCGTCAGGATATTCAAATCCATTATGTCAGCTTAGAGCGGACACCTCAATTATGGGAAGAATTGCAGCGGGATGATGTCACCATACGTGAAGCTTGTGGAAATACCGTTCGTAATGTGACCTCATCCCCGGATGCAGGTATCAATCCGAATGAACCATTCGATGTTTCTCCATATGCACACGCATTCTTTGCCTACTTTTTACGTAATCCGATCTGCCAGGAAATGGGCAGGAAGATTAAATTCTCTTTCTCTTCTGATGAAAGAGATACGGCATATAGTTATATACATGATCTTGGTTTCATCCCAAAAATTAATGAACAGGGAGAGCGCGGTTTCAAGGTCATGCTGGGCGGTGGCTTAGGAGCTCAGCCTTTTCTGGCTGAGTTGGTTCATGAATTTTTGCACGAAGATCAAATCATTCCTTATGCTGAATCAGTATTAAGGGTGTTTGATCGTTATGGCGAAAGAACGAATAGGAATAAAGCCCGCTTAAAATATTTGGTTCAGAAATTAGGCTTGGAAGAAGTGCTAAGGTTGATCGAAGAAGAGCGTATAGCTAATAAATCGAAATCTTTCAAGATCGATCGTGATGCCGTTCCTCAACCGCAAATACCCGAATTAACTGACTATCCTCAGCTCGATGAAGTCGTAAATGCGATTGATTACAAACATTGGCGTGCAACAAATGTGGTTGCGCAAAAACAAGAAGGTTTTTACGCAGTGTACATTAAGGTAACGAAAGGGGATATCCCGACCGACCAGGCGCGCAAATTGGTTGCTGCCATCAGCCCTTACGCTGCAGATGAAATCCGCATCACCCAAAATCAGGGCTTGATGCTTAAATTCGTCAGAGCAGCTGCTTTGCCAGCGTTATATGCTGCACTTAAAGAACTTGGTTTTGCTAAACCTGGCTTTGACAGTGTAGGTGACGTGACCACCTGCCCGGGAACAGATACTTGTAACCTTGGAATCTCGAACAGTATGTCGCTTTCTGTAGCTTTGGAAGATGTGATCTACGAAGAGTATCCGGAGCTGATCTACGATAAAGACATTAAGATTAAAATCAGTGGCTGTATGAACTCCTGCGGACAGCATGGATTGGCTCATATTGGTTTCCATGGCAGCTCAGTAAAAGCGAATGGTAAGGTTGTACCCGCTGTGCAGGTGATGCTGGGTGGAGGTACTGTCGGCGATGGAGCCGGAAGGGTAGCTGAACGTGTAATCAAAGCGCCATCAAAACGTGCTACCGATGTACTAAGAACCTTATTGAACGATTTTAGCGCAAACGCTGAAAAGGACGAAAGCTTCCACCAATATTACGACAGAAATGGTAAGGATTATTTTTACCAGATGTTGAAGCCATTAGCGGATCTGACTACGCTTAAAGATGATGAGTATGTGGACTGGGGTCATGAAGATATATTCATCCCGGCAATAGGTGTTGGAGAATGTGCTGGTGTGGTTATTGATTTGGTAGCGACCTTGCTTCTTGAGGCAGAAGAAAAATTAGAATGGGCAAAAGCCTCGTTCCAGGCTGAAGCATGGTCGGACGCCATATATCATACCTACGCTGTATTTGTAAGCACAGCTAAAGCGTTGTTGTTAGATAAAGGTGTGAACAGCAGTACTCAAATTGGTATCATTCGCGAGTTTGATAACCATTACGTGGCTACTGGGGAAGTTGTGTTGGAGCATACATTTAAT
>JAPSHM010000255.1 GCA_031179845.1 Pedobacter sp. | reverse complement strand
CTTCAAGCAAGGAAGGCAACGGCTGGAAGATCCATTTTGAAGTTACGAATGACAATGGTAAGTCCTGGCGTACCATTGGGCCGATTGCCAGCAATGGGATCGATGCCATACAGCCAAGTATTTTAGACCATGGAAAAGGAAAATTGCAGGTATTGGCACGGAGCAGAAACCGCGCGTTGGTGGAGTCGTGGTCGACGGACAACGGGGAAACCTGGTCGCCCCTTGCCAAAACATCTTTGCCAAATAACAACTCGGGTACCGATGCAGTGACTTTGAAAAACGGGCGTCACGCCTTGGTTTACAACCATGTATTGCCTCCGGGTGATCTTGCCAAAGGGCCGCGTACACCTTTAAATGTTTCCATTTCCAAAAACGGGAAGTCCTGGAAGGCTGCCTTGATCCTGGAAGATTCACCGATCAGTCAGTACTCTTACCCGGCAGTGATCCAGACTGCAGATGGAATGCTGCATTTCATTTATACCTGGAGAAGGCAAAAGATCAAGCATGTAGTGGTTGACCCTTCAAAGTTGAAACTTAGAAAGATTAAAAATGGCGTTTGGCCGAAAGTGGATGGCTATACCGCCCCGGTGATCACTGAGATTAAACATGAGGAATAATCAGATGAAACGAACTGCTTCATTTCTCGTAGTTGGGCTGATGCTGTGTTTGCAGACCGCTCTTGCGCAAATGCAAAATTCCGACTCCTTATACAGGCTGCCGCTTAAAAGTGTTTTAACGGAGATTGAAAGCCGTTTTAAAGTCAAGATTAAGTATGGTGATAACCAGGTAAAGGACCGCTGGGTAAATTATGCTTTATGGAGGTTCAGGCCGGGGCTGGAAGAAACGCTTTCAAACGTATTGGCACCCCTTGACATGAAAGTGAACAGGGAAAAAGAAGGTGTTTACAAGTTGAAGGAATACGAATACTACCGTTGGCAGGTGGAGGAGGGACAAAATACCCTGGATCATCTGGCTTCATTGTATCAAAATAGATCGGACTGGGAAAAGCGTAAGGCATTGATCAGACCTGGTCTGTATGAAGCACAGCGACTTTCAACCCTTCCAGCAAAGCCACAGTCGAAACCCATCATCACCCCTAAAAGGTACATGGACGGGTATACTGTTGAAAATATAGCCATAGAAATATTACCTGGACTGTATGTAAACGGGTCATTATACAAACCTTCAAAGATCAAAGGTAAAATACCCGTTGTGCTCAGTCCGGATGGACACTGGGCCCAGCAACGTTACCGGGCAGATTGCCAGATCCGTTGCGCGATGATCGCCAGGATGGGTGCGATGGCGATCAGTTACGATCTGTTTGCCTGGGGCGAGTCTCTGCTTCAGTTCAATTCGAAAGACCACAGGAAAAGTCTGGCCCATACCATTCAAACTTTGGGCGGTATCAGGATCCTCGATTATGTGATGTCTCTTAAAGAAACGGATCCGGGAAGGGTAGGGATCAGTGGTGGATCAGGTGGCGGAAGCCATACGGTTTTAATGGCTGCGATGGACGACCGGATTAAACTAAGTGTTCCGGTAGTGTCACTATCTTCTTCATTTTATGGTGGCTGTCCTTGCGAGAGTGGAATGCCAATCCACCTATGTGCAGGTGGCACCAACAATGTAGAGATCGCCGCAATGGCTGCGCCAAATCCCCAGCTGGTGGTGTCAGACGGAAAAGACTGGACCGTGACTGTTCCTGAACATGACTTGCCATTTCTTAAAAAAATATACGGATATTACGGCGGGGCTGACCAGGTTCATAATGTTCACCTCCCCAACGAAGGCCATGATTTCGGTCCTTCGAAACGGAAGGCACTATATGATTTTTTAATTCAGGAGTTCAAATTAAACGGGACTGCTGTAAAAGATAAGACCGGGCAGTATGAAGAAAGTAAATGTACCATAGAAAAAGAAACTGCCCTATATGTATTTGGCGATAAGGGGGAACACTTACCGGCAAATGCGATAAAAGGATTTGAACAATTGGAACAAGTATTTAACGCAAGTATTTCAAAATGAACAAGCCAGAGAACCGACGCCGGTTTATAGCGAAATTAGGACTGCTGACTGGAGGAACGATCCTCAGCACTCAGTTCAACTGGGCATTTGCCGGTGAAAGACTATTAAAGAAATCAAACTACAAGATAGCGGTGGTGGATCTGATGATCCTGAAACGGCAAAGACTTGGTGCTTTTCAGTTGAGTAGTGATATTGGTGCCGATGGGCTGGAGCTCGATATGGGCGGCCTTGGCAACAGGGATACATTCGATAGTAAACTCGATGATCCGCAAATCAGACAGCAGTTTCTGGATAAGGCAAAATCGCTGAACCAGGAGATCTGTTCACTGGCCATGACCGGATTTTATGCGCAGTCGCCCGCCACCCGGCCAACTTTTGAATTGATGATCTCAGACTGTATTGAGACCATGAAATTGATGAATGTCAAAGTTGCATTTTTACCATTGGGGGTACAAGGCGATCTGGTGCGGCATCCTGAATTGAGGCCAGTGCTGGTAGAACGTTTAAAACTTGCCGGGAAAATGGCTAAAAAGGCCGGGGTTGTCATCGGTATTGAAACCGCATTGGATGCCAAAGCTGAACTTCAATTCTTAAAAGACATTGGCTCAAGTGCAATTAAAAGTTATTTCAACTTTTCCAACGCCCTCAAGAACGGCCGTGATCTCCACGAAGAACTGCGCATATTAGGTAAAAAGAACATTATTCAGATTCACTGCACCAATAAAGACGGTGTATGGCTTGAAAACGATCCTGAAATTGATTTAGTAGCTGTAAAGAAAACGCTAGACGATATGGGATGGAAAGGTTGGCTGGTTGTAGAGCGCTCAAGGGATCAGACTGACCCAACTAATGTGAAGTGGAATTTTACTGCAAATACCAGGTATTTAAAGTCTGTTTTTCAATAGCCTATCCATGATTAACAGGACATTTAAACTGAACAGTTTTATGCTGTTCCTGGCCATTTTATTGGCCAGTCCGACCCTAAAAGCCGCAGATATTTATGTGTCTTTGAAAGGATCGGATCGCAACAGTGGTTCTCAGTCGGCTCCAGTAGCCACGTTAGCCAATGCACTTCGTAAAGCCCGTGAGTTGAGGCGCTTAAATGACCCCTCAATAAAAAATGGGATTATTATCATCCTGGAAAAAGGATCTTATCAGCTGGATGAGCCAGTTGTTGTCCGCCCGGAAGATTCGGGTACGGCCGCGAGTCCTACCATCATCACCCATGAAAATGGCGAAAAGGTGGTGCTAAGCGGTGGAATACCTCTTTCTGGCTGGAAAAAGGCAGCAAACAACCTTGTTGGTTTGCCAAATGTGGCTAAAGGAAAAGTTTGGGTAGTTGATGTACCCGAGCTGGGAAACAGATATTTAGAATTCAGACAGCTCTGGATCAATGAAAAAAAGGCGATACGAGCCAGAGATTGGAATGACGGACGTATGGACCGGATCCTAAGCTGGGACTTTAAGACAAGAACTTGTAAGATCCCGTTTTCGGCAACTAAAGATGGCACCAGTATCGAGCGCTTAAAGGGAGCAGAGATGGTGATTCAGCAATGGTGGGCCATAGCTAATTTAAGGATAAAATCGGTTAAGGTATCGGGGAATGAAGCTGAGCTAAGTTTTATGGAGCCGGAAAGTCGCGTTCAGTCGGAGCACCCATGGCCAGCCCCCTGGTTATCCACAAAAACAGGGAACTCTCCGTTCTATTTAACCAATTCCATCGGCTTTCTGGATGCACCGGGAGAATGGTTTGAAGACCTGAAAAATGGGAAGCTTTACTACTGGCCTGAAAGTGCTGAAAATATGAATTCGGTAAAGGCGGTCGTACCCTACTTGGAAACCTTACTGAAGATAGAAGGCAGTCCGGAGCTTCCGGTTGCACATGTGCATTTTAAAGGAATCTCTTTCCAACACACCAGTTGGCTTAGGCCTTCGCATTTCGGCCATGTGCCGCACCAGGCAGGCATGTATATGCTGGATGCCTATAAGTTGAAGATTCCTGGAACACCAGACAAAAAAGCTTTAGAGAATCAGGCATGGGTTGGCCGGCCAGCCGCTGCAGTTGCAGTAAGCTATGCGCAACATACCGGTTTTGAATCTTGTCGTTTTGAACACCTCGCCTCAACTGGACTCGATTATACAAGGGGTACCAGGAATAATAAGATCAATGGGAACCTGTTCAAAGATATTGGTGGAACCGGGATCCTGGTTGGCGTGTTTTCCGACGAGGCAACGGAAGTTCATTTACCCTACAATCCGAAAGACCAGGAGGAAATTTGCAGTAATGAGCGCATTACCAATAACCTGATCACCAATGTGACCAATGAAGACTGGGGTTGTGTAGGCATCGGGGCTGGTTATGTAAGGGGTATCCATATCGCCAACAATGAGATCAGTGATGTCGCCTATTCGGGGATCAGTATGGGTTGGGGCTGGACAAGGTCCATCAATGCCATGCGCAACAATACCATCACCGCCAACAAGATCCATCATTATGGGAAATACCTATATGATGTTGCAGGAATTTATACGCTTTCTGCGCAACCTGGATCTGTGATCAGCGATAATTATATCGACAGCATCTATAAAGCGCCATATCCACATGATCCGGAACACTGGTTCTATCTGTATACCGATGAAGGTTCTTCCTATTTTTCAGTAAGAAACAATTGGACACCGGCACAGAAATATCTGCAGAATAACAATGGCCCTGGCAACGACTGGCAGCATAACGGGCCGGCAGTTGCAGATAGTGTTAAACGGAAAGCGGGACTTGAGGCGCCTTATATTGAACTGTTGAATGCCAGTGATGTAAATGTATCGAAACAAGCGATCAACAGTGTTGAATCCGGTAATGGAAATGAAATTGCAATTGAGGTGATCCTGCCAGGATTGGCTCAATTGAGCAAAGCCCAACTGATTGAGATTTGCCGTGAAAAAGGAGTTTCCACTTCTGCAATCTTCCATTGGAATAACCGCCTGTTGGTATATGCTGCTATCAACGATGCAGCGCCACTAATGAAACAGATTGGCACGAGGATCAAAGGGTCTGAAGTGAAATTGTATACCGATGTGGTTTATAAATTTGAACGGAAGAAGCATTGCGGACAAACCCCGGTTAGGGAATGGGAGAATGTTGTTTTAAGTACCAGCCTGGTTGCAGATGAAGCTTTGCAAAAGGAATATTTGGATTATCATGCTACGCAGTTTGAAAAATGGCCCGAAGTAGCGAAAGGCTTTTGTAATGCTGATTTTCAGCAGCTGCGGATCTTAAAGAATGGACGCCAACTGATGCTGGTGATCAGTATCCCAAAAGGGGCTGATCTGGATCAGTTGAATCCGAAGACTACGTTAAATAACCCAAGGGTTGAGGAATGGAACAACCTGATGAAAAAATATCAGGAGGGGATAGCGGGAACTAAACCAGGGGAGGTGTGGGTGTTTTTCAGCCAGCACAATGCACAAAATTAATCCATTTAAAATATTAAGCGTGCAGCGTGAGTTGCAGAACAGCGAATAACCGTAAAAAATTAAGGCAGTCAAAGAATAGAATATGTTGAAATTAGGAATATTAGGGTTGGGAGAAGGCAGGAGTACCATGTCGGCCGCCCTTGCAAGTGACAGATACGAGTTGGTGAAAATATGCGATGCAAGCGAGGACGTCTGCAAGCAACGGGCAAAAGAATTTGATTTCCCGAACTATACCACCAGTTACCAGGAAATGCTGGATGACCCATCCATAGATGTAATCGCGATTTATACGCCGGACCACCTCCATGCAGATCATGTGAAGCAGGCTTTACAGCATGGGAAGCATGTGGTGTGCACCAAACCTTTTATTGACGACCTTGGCCGTGCAAAGGAGCTGCTGGAAGTATCTCAGCAAAGTGGTAAGAAGGTGTTTGTCGGACAAAGTTCCCGCTTCTTTGAACCCTACAAAAGACAACGCACAGATTTTACCTCAGGTATTATCGGAGAGCTGATCACTGTAGAA
>JAPSHM010000034.1 GCA_031179845.1 Pedobacter sp. | reverse complement strand
TTATTGGGCCTGTCATTCATATTACTCATTTTCCTGTTTTGAAAAACTTTCTTATGTAAACTTTATTTAGGAATGGACATCCGTCTATAACTTGACACTTTTGAAGTGTTAATTATTGGATTTTCCTGATTTTACTTGACTTGATTTTCGCATAATGTCAAAACATAAGTTTTGTTATTAAGTTGATTAAAACCATTCCCATTGCGGCTTGTTCTACGAAAAAGAAAAAGCTGTCAGTTGCTATTATAATTTTAAATCAGCATATTCCAAGTCATTATTTAGCATTCCCATAGTAGCTGGCTTTATCTTTTCACAAATCCTCAAATAGAAAGTTATTATGGAAAATCAATTTGAAGTAATTGGAAATAGAATAGCGAATTTTCTTCCAGGTTTGCTGGGAGCTCTTGTCGTTTTATTGATTGGATGGTTAATAGCCCGCGGGATTAAAGCGCTGATTGTAGCAATGCTGAAAAGAACAACCTGGGATGAAAAAGTTTTTGGAAAGAGTGATGTCGGTGACACCAATGTTTTTGTAGCCAATATTTTCTATTACATAATAATGATCCTTGTGATTCTTGTTGTGCTTGAAATATTGGGAATTCATCAGGTACTCGTTCCACTTCAGAACATGGTGAACCAGTTTTTACTGTTTATTCCTAATCTCGTCGCCGCCTTCCTAATTGCCTTTATCGGTTACATTCTTGCGAAATTTGTATCCAGTCTTATACAAATTGGTGGAGGATTTTTGGACAGATGGATAGATAAAACAGGTTTTACAGATACCGACAGACTTGTCAGGCTTGTGAAATCAATTGTGTTTATAGTGATATTCATTCCGTTTTTAATACAGGCATTAAATGCATTACAGTTAAATGCCATATCCGAACCTGCTAACAATTTGTTATCATCATTTATCGGAATAATAGGCCAGATATTAATCGCAGCGCTTGTATTATTCATTTTCATATGGGGAGGGAAACTACTCTCAGGCTTCTTGCGAGATCTTTTAGTCGGCCTCGGACTTGATCGGGCTGCTGAGAAGATCCAGATACAAAACATGATTGGCGTGAACCAGTCTTTGTCGAGAATCATAGCCAACCTTTTTTTGTTTTTTATCATTTTCTTCGGCGCAATTACGGCCTCAGATATTCTAAGACTAGACAGATTGACCGAAATCTTGAATCAGTTACTAGAAGTTTCAGGACAGATCATTTTTGGTTTAGTAATCCTTGCAATAGGTAACTACATCTCATTATTGATCTATAACAGCATGGTAAAATCGAGCGATAACACCTTTATCGCCGGGGTTATGAGATGGGCCACGCTAGCGTTGTTTATAGCTCTTGCTTTGCGAACTATGGGTATTGCTAATGAAATTGTTGAACTTGCTTTCGCGTTAACTCTTGGAGCCATTGCAGTTGCTGTGGCGTTGAGCTACGGCCTTGGTGGACGCGAGGCTGCGGGCGCGCATTTTAGAGATATCATTCAGAAATTTAGAAAAGAGGCTTCCGATATACCGGGGCCAGATCAAACCAGCAGGCAAATGCCGGATGATTTGACAAGTCCTAGACCTGGAATGCCTGATGATCCCACCAGAGGTCCGGATTTAACACTATGATTTGTATTGCCCGATCTGCCAAACAGCTTCACATCTATCGGCAAACAAATGCAGTGACAGGGAAAATCCGGTTCGCCACAATCTTAGCCGATCCAGTCTAATAAGAACCGAAGCCGTCAAGGACTTACTCCCTGACGGTTTTTGGGTTTCTACGGGAATCAGACTCGGCTGGTCATTAGCCGTATTAAGTTTGCAACACTATAAATGAGTAGCGAATTAAAATAATAGAATGATGAGGTAAAGACTAGCTGCAGAAATACTTATCCATAATAATGCGCCTTGCACAAGGGGGGCAGGGCCAACCTGTTTAAACTTTTCAAACGATAAGCCCGAACCGATAAGGAATAAAGTCAGGCTAAAGCCGCTTTGAGCAAGGTCAACAAAGAAGCGACTCGATTTCGCTATAGCTGGAATATAGGTGTTTGCAAGGATGGCTAGTAGAAACAGACCAATAAAATAGGGGATCTGCATTTTTGCCTTCTCAGTCTTGAAAATTACGCTAGCCAGTAAGGAGACCGGGACGATCCATAATGCCCTTGCTAATTTAACCGTTGTGGCAATTTGCAAGGCCTCTTCTCCATATCTGCTCGCTGCTCCCACTACAGAACTGGTATCATGAATGGCTAAGGCGCACCACATGCCAAATTGCAATTGTGACAAATGCAACCAATGTCCGAGTACAGGAAATATAAATAGCGCTCCAGAGTTTAACATAAAGACCGTGCCCAGGGCAACGGAGATCTGCTTTGGATTGGCTTTCATGACTGGTGAAAGTGCTGCAATCGCACTACCACCACAAATGGCTGTGCCTGCACTGATCAACGATGATGTTTTGAGATCGATCTTAAGCATCCTGCCAAGAACATAACCAAGGATCAGTACCGTAAAAATTGATCCGATAGTAAATAGTATACCATTTTCCCCCGCACGGATTACATTGGAGATATTCATTCCGAAACCAAGGCAGATCACCGAAAGCTGCAACAATAAATTTGTTGCCTTCTGACTTGCTTCAGCAAAAGGGTTTTTGATCAGTTGCGCGATAAGCAAGCCTATTGATAATGCAATTGCAGGGGAGATAAACGGGAACAAAGAGAAAGCTGCCGCTGACAGAAAGAGAAATTTGTGATCGATCTTGTTGCTGATATTTTTCATGTGTCCCGCTGTTATTCCTGCGAAACTACGGTGGTTTCAGATCCAATTTTTATTCCGAATACTTATCTCGCATTACTTTAAGTTATAATACAATCTTGCGAAACGCATCAACTTGTCTGCAATTGGATCCGGTTTGCCCTGCAAATGAATGAAATAGAAACTTCTGGTTATACTGAGATCTTTTACATCAATCACGCGAAGTGCTCCGCTTAGCAGTTCTTTGGTAATGGCATGTATGGATAAAAAAGCGATTGCCGAGGAGTGAACCAGGTAGGATTTGATACTTTCTGTGTTGCCAAGTTGAATCTCAACCGGAAGATCGGCTATGCGTAATCCTACAGTTTTCAGCGCATGGTCAATCACTTGCCTTGTGCCCGACCCTTGCTCACGCACAATAAATTGATATTTGGTTAATGCAGAGGGTTCGATCTCGGCAGTTTTAGCCAGGGGATGGTTTTTATGACAAACCAGTACAATTTCATCTTCTATGAATTCGGAATAGCTGATCTCCTGGTTTTTTGACCGGCCCTCAACCAGGCCAAGTTCGATCTCCTTGTCGATTAAGGCTTTTTCGATCTGCTCCGTATTGCCGGTAACCAACTTCAACTCTATATCACTAAATTTTTTCTTGAAGCCTGCGAGAATCGGCGCAATAATATATTGGGATATCGTGGTACTGGCACCAAGGTGCAGCAAGCCCATGTGTTTTTGCAGAAGGGCATTCATGTCAAACTCGATCGCACGGTAGATGTTAAACAACGCCTCAGCATGATTCAATAGGATGCTGCCCGCTGGGGTAAGCTTGATCGTGTTTCCATTCCGGTCAAAAAGCTTACTGTTGTATTGCTGTTCGAGCTCCCGAATGTGTTTGGTAACCGCAGGCTGAGTAATGTACAGTTCCTCGGCAGCTTTCGTAAAGCTCGATCTTTTGGCAACAGTATAAAAAACTTCTAAACGGAAATCGGCCATGCAATTTTTTTTATCAACAGCAATTTGCCGGCAATATCTGCAATATTTAGGCTAATCTACACTTTGATTTATAGATTTTAAACGCCCCAAATTTCTTTATGTAAAAGATTAAAATTAGATTTGACTCTTGAAACATGGCATGTTGCCGAAATTTATCCTTTTATGAGGCATATAGTTACTTTATCGTTAGTCTTTTTTAGTCTGACCCACCTTGCAAAGGCGGAGCGGATTGAAGGACTGCGCCTGGTAACTAAATTTTGCAACAGCCAGGAATTAAACAAGCAGGTTTCGACGGAAAGGCAGAAGCTGGTAGAAGAACAGCGCCATCCTTTTTTCTTGTCTTCCAGTGCGCTGACTTCCATAGGTTTATTGCCGGAAGAACGAATCGAAAAACACGGGAATAACAAATATATTATTCTTGGCTCGACCATAAAAGAGCAAACCAAAAACAACAGTCCATAGTCTAAAGTCTCCAACCCAATCTTAGGCTAAGTGCAAGATTAACTGCGTCTTTAGCTATTTCAACAACTGACATTGTGACTTAATAAGCCACATGGCGCAATTGTTGTAATTTGTTCATTTTAGAATTTTAAAAACAGAAAACATCATATGTTAGGATTTTTAACCAAGGTATTTGGTAGCAAATCAGAAAGAGATATAAAGGTATTACAACCTTTAGTCGTCAAAGTAAATGAAGAGTACGCAAAATTAAGCGCATTAAGTAATGATGAGCTGCGGAACAAAACAATATACTTCAAAGAAGTTATCGCGAAAGCATTAGCAGATATTGATGGTAAAATTGAAGGTTTAAAGAAAGATGCCGAAGGAAATGAGTTGTCGCTGGCTGAAAAAACGGCGATATACGATCAGATCGATGCGTTGATCAAAGATCGCGACAAAGAACTGGAAGTGGTCTTGCAAGAGATACTGCCTGAAGCTTTTGCTGTGGTAAAAGAAACTTCAAGGCGCTTTTCAGAGAATGATACGCTGGAAGTTACTGCAACCCAGTTTGACCGCGATTATGCAGCACGCAAAAAAAATGTAACAGTACAGGGTGATAAGGCACTTTGGGCAAACCGCTGGGAAGCTGCTGGTGTAGAGGTACTCTGGAACATGGTACATTACGATGTACAGTTGATCGGTGGTATGGTACTGCACAATGGTAAAATTGCGGAGATGGCAACTGGTGAGGGTAAAACCTTAGTGAGTACGCTGCCTGCCTACCTGAATGCATTGGCCGGAAAAGGCGTACACATCGTAACAGTGAATGATTACCTTGC
The DNA here is from genome assembly GCA_031179845.1 of Pedobacter sp. GTDB lineage: Bacteria > Bacteroidota > Bacteroidia > Sphingobacteriales > Sphingobacteriaceae > Pedobacter. The sequence goes on along the minus strand of JAPSHM010000034.1, from coordinate 17,190 downwards.
GCGTCGTGACTCCGAGTGGAACGGTCCTTTATTTGAATTCCATGGCCTTTCTGTAGATTGTATCGATAAACATGAGCCAAATTCGCAAGAGCGCCGGGATGCTTATCTTGCAGATATAACCTACGGTACCAATAACGAATTTGGTTTTGATTACCTGCGTGACAATATGTCGCAGACTCCTGACCAGTTGGTACAACGCAAACTGCATTTCGCAATGGTGGATGAGGTCGATTCAGTATTGATCGATGATGCCCGTACACCATTGATCATTTCGGGTCCGGTTCCTTTTGGCGACCAGCACGAATTTCATGAGTTGAAGCCTAGAATTGAACGCTTAGTAGCGGCACAAAGAGATTACGTGACCAAAGCTTTAAACGAAGCGAAAAAGTTGATCAACGATGGTAAAGCCGGAGCTGAAGAGGGTGAAGGTGGTTTAGCACTATTACGTGCGCACCGTGGTTTGCCTAAGAATAAAGCCCTGATTAAATTCTTGAGTGAAGGCAGTGTTAAACAAACACTGTTGAAAACAGAGAACCATTACATGGCCGATCAATCGAAGAACATGCCGAAAGTAGATGCGGAATTGTTCTTTTATATTGATGAGAAGAACAACCAGGTTGAACTTACAGAAAAAGGAATTGAGCTGATCACCAAATCGGGTGAAGATGGGCATTTCTTCGTGCTTCCTGACGTAGGAACTGAAATCGCCGAAATTGAAAAGTCTTCCTTGACCAGTGAGGAAAAAATCGCCAAAAAAGACGCTTTAATGCGCGATTATTCTATTAAGGCAGAACGTATACATTCCGTAAACCAATTGTTGAAAGCCTATACCCTGTTTGAGATCGATGTGGAATATATCATTGATGAGGGAAAAATTAAAATCGTTGATGAGCAAACCGGTCGTATTATGGATGGCCGCCGTTATTCAGATGGTTTACACCAGGCAATAGAGGCAAAGGAAAATGTGAAGGTAGAAGATGCGTCACAAACCTACGCAACGGTTACTTTACAGAATTTCTTCAGGATGTACCACAAACTTTGCGGTATGACTGGTACGGCCACTACTGAAGCCGGTGAGTTTTGGTCCATCTATAAACTGGATGTAGTAGAGATCCCTACAAATCGGGTGATCTCGAGACAAGATCATCAGGATTATGTGTACCGTACGGTGCGCGAAAAATACAATGCGGTTGCAGAAGAAATTGTAAAGTTGACACAGGCTGGCCGACCGGTACTGGTAGGTACCACCTCAGTGGAGATTTCAGAATTGCTAAGCAGAATGTTAAAGCTTCGTGGGATTAAACACAATGTGTTAAACGCGAAAATGCACCAGAGAGAGGCGGATATTGTAGCTGAAGCTGGTCAAACCGGACAAGTGACGATCGCGACCAACATGGCCGGTCGTGGTACGGATATTAAATTAGGTGCTGGTGTTAAAGAAGCTGGAGGTTTGGCTATCGTCGGTACCGAGCGCCATGAGTCTCGTCGTGTAGACAGACAGTTGCGCGGTCGTGCTGGTCGTCAGGGAGACCCGGGTTCATCCCAGTTCTTCGTATCCCTTGAAGATAACCTGATGCGTTTATTCGGTTCTGAAAGAATCTCCAATATCATGGTGAAGATGGGTATTGAAGATGGTGAAGTGATCCAACATTCTATGATCACTAAATCAATTGAGCGTGCACAGAAGAAAGTAGAAGAAAATAACTTTGGTATCCGGAAGCGTTTGTTAGAGTATGATGATGTGATGAACTCACAGCGTTCTGTGATCTATGCTAAACGTAGAAATGCGTTGTTTGGCGATCGTTTGGATGTCGACATGAGCAATATGGTCTTCGATGTAGCTGAAGATGTGGTGACTGAATATAAAGAAGAAGGGAACTTTGAAGGCTTCAAACTTGAAGTGATCAAGAACTTCTCTGTCGACACCAGTATTGATGAAGGAGAATTCAGTGCAAAAGGGATCCATTACCTGACCGACAAGTTATTTGAAGAAGTATCCACCTTCTATACCAGGAAATCAGATGCCATCATTTCGCAAGCTATGCCGGTATTGAACCAGGTATTTGAAGAGCGTGGTGAGCAGATTGAACAGATCGTAGTTCCATTTACTGATGGTGTACGCAGCATTCAGGTACCTGTCAGCCTGAAAAAGGCAATTGACAACGGAGGCCGTGAAATCACCAAGTCATTTGAGAAAACGATTGTACTGGCGCTGATCGATGAATCCTGGAAAGAGCATTTGCGCGAGATGGATGAATTAAAACAGTCAGTTCAGAATGCCGTATATGAGCAAAAAGATCCATTGATCATCTATAAGATGGAAGCGTTCAACTTGTTTAAAAACATGCTCAATGCAGTGAACAAAGAAGTTGTCAGCTTCCTGTATAAAGGCAGTATACCTGTGCAGACAGACCCAAATACGGTGCGGGAGGCAGAGGCACCACGACCTGCACCAAGTAGGTTGAAGATGTCGAAACCAGAGTTTGGCCAGCAAAGCAGTACGGCTGATGTTTTAGAAGATACTCGTGAGCTTGCTCCACAGCAACCTGTACGTAAAGAGGTTACCGTAGGCAGAAATGAGCCTTGCCCTTGTGGAAGTGGTAAGAAGTACAAAAACTGTCACGGTGCCGGATTGTAATTTGTATTAAACATATAGAATGCCGAGTTTTGTAAAAGATTCGGCATTCTTTTTTTTATCCACCCATGAGAATATTATTAACTGGTTTATTTTGTTGCTTTTCAATAATCGGGTTCGCCCAAACGAAGGGAGAGGTGCTGGTGGTTCGAGACCCAATGATCGACAGCTTAATTGCCAAACGTATTGAATTGAATCTAAAAGCTGCTGCAGCAGCCCCGGGTACCGCGGGTACAGGAAGGACGGGTAGGGCTATTGTCTCTCAGATGGGCTATCGGGTACAGATCTATTACGGATCAGACAGGCGGGAAGTTTACAATCTGCAGAGTCAGTTCAACAGTGACTTTCCCGAGTTAAATACCTACATTACCTATAAACAACCAAATTATTATCTGAGGGTTGGTGATTTTCGGACCCGGCTGGAAGCACAGCGCTTGCTGAACGAATTGAGATCAACGTTCCCCACATTATTTGTGATCAGGGAGAAGATAAATGCACCAAACTTATACTAAACCAATGATAATTAAAGATAAGATTCAGGCCCTTTCCAATACAATTTTTAAACAGGTGGTCGGCTATCGTCAGCACCTGCACGCGAATCCGGAGCTTTCTTTTAAAGAATTTCAAACTTCAGCTTTCATCAAGAACCTATTGACCGACTGGGGAATCCCTTTTACTGAAATGGCCAACACAGGTGTTGTTGGATTGATCAAGGGAGACCTTCCTTCAGATAACGTCATCGCCCTGCGTGCAGATATGGATGCCTTGCCGATACTGGAAGCAAATGATAAGCCTTATGCGTCTAAAAATCCTGGTGTTATGCACGCCTGCGGACATGATGTGCATAGTTCTTCGTTATTGGGTACTGCTTATATTCTAAATAGCCTGAAAGCAGATTTCGCGGGCACAGTGAAACTTATATTTCAACCCGGAGAAGAGATCTTGCCAGGTGGGGCAAGTATCATGATCAAAGAAGGCGTACTGGACAATCCTAAACCGCAACACATCATCGGACAGCATGTAATGCCACTCATTGATGCAGGAAAGGTCGGGTTTAGATCAGGAATCTATATGGCCTCTACAGATGAGCTTTATGTGACGGTTCGTGGTAAAGGCGGGCATGGTGCACAGCCACATCAAAACATTGACCCAGTGTTGATCACTTCCCATATCATCGTTGCCTTGCAACAAATTGTGAGCAGAAATGCAGATCCACGTTTGCCATCCGTTCTTTCTTTCGGAAAGGTAATTGCCAATGGCGCAACCAATATTATACCCAATGAAGTGAAGCTGGAAGGAACTTTCAGGACCTTAAACGAAGATTGGCGTAAAGAAGCAAAGCGATTGATGAAAAAGATGGCTGAAGGGATTGCTGAAAGCATGGGAGGAAGTTGTGAATTCACGATCATGGATGGCTACCCGTATTTAATCAATGAAGAAAAAGTAACAGCTAATGCACGCGCCTGCGCGGAAGAATATTTGGGTAAGGAAAACGTCATCGATCTTGACATCTGGATGGCAGCAGAAGATTTTGCCTATTATTCGCAGATCACAGATGCTTGCTTTTATCGTCTTGGGACCGGCAATAAGGGGAAAGATACCTGCTATTCCGTGCACACACCCAACTTTGATATCGACGAGGATGCCTTGCAAAAATCTACCGGCTTAATGGCTTATATGGCAGTTAAACAGCTGGGGAATTAAGATTTTAATCCTGTGAAAAAAGTACTCCTGCTGTTCCTCTTTCTGTTTGCACTTGTTCCAGGTTTTGCACAAGAGATCAACCGGTTTAATCCGGACACGATCAAAACGATCCAACTGGATTCCGCGGTGAATATACAGGCGCAAAAATTCGGCGTAGAAACATTTATCAATGCGATCATTACTGATCAAAGTTTTTATCAGGCATTCAAAAATATGAAGCGGTATAACTTTACAGCAGAGAACCGAATTTATACCTACGACAAAAAAGATAGAATAGAGGGCCGTATCTATCGAAAGATCAAACATAAGAACGAAGGACCGGATAAGATGACCTACCTGGTAAAACAGGATACAGGAAAAGTGTATAAAAAGAATGGTAAATACCGGCTGTACACCATCGAAATGTTTGATTATATCTTTATGAACGCTTATAAAACCGATTTCGTTAAAGATGGAGCAATGACTGGCACAGTAAAGGGCGCGGAGACCAATGAAAGTTATAAAGATAAGTTGAAAACACTGATTTTTGCTCCTGGTCGACCAGTTAAAGGTCTTCCATTTATTGGGAACAAAACCCAGATCTTCAGTGCCAATATGCGCCAATATTACGATTATGCCTACCACAGTGGAACTTACCTGGATTCTATTCCAGTTTACCGTTTCAAAGTCACCGTAAAAAACGATCTGACTGAAAGTACAAAAGACGGGCTGATGATTAAGGAGCTGACCACGATCTTTGATAAACGGAACTTTGAGATCCTGGGTCGGTATGTCAGCATGAAATACAGCAATATGTTGTTTGATTTTGATGTACGGATGAATATTGAAACGAGCTATTTCGGCGATGAGAAATTGCCTGTGAAAATCACTTACCAGGGAAATTGGGACTATCCATTTAAAAAGGAAGAACGGGCCAGTTTTTTAATTGTACACAAAGATTACCAGGCGGAAAAAGGAAAGTAATTTTTTAACTTAGCAAAAGTTGAACCCTAACCTTGTCTAAATAATCGCAAATATGAAACCGCAAACTAAACTTTTATGGATATTGCCCGCATTAGTGATCATTCTTTTTAGCGCAATGACAGTGAAGCAGAAAAAAATCATCTTTTTTGGTGACTCCATTACCCAGGCTGGCATACAACCTGGTGGCTATGTTGATCTGATCAAAAAAGAGCTGGATCCTTCGAAATATGAAGTGATCGGAGCAGGAATCGGTGGGAACAAGGTTTACGATCTTTACCTTAGAATGGAGGAAGATGTGTTAATTAAAAAGCCGGATCTGGTTGTGATCTATATTGGCGTGAATGATGTTTGGCACAAGCTGTCTTCTAAAACAGGTACAGATTACGACAAATTTATAAAGTTTTACCAGGCGCTGATCGATAAGATCGAGCGTAATGGCGCCAGCATCGTCGTTTGTACACCGGCGGTCATAGGAGAGAAAAAGAACGGCGCAAATGAGATGGACAAGGAACTGGATAAATATTCTGGGGCTATCCGGGAACTGGCTACAAAAAACAAACTCCCATTGGTCGATCTTAGGGAACTGTTTACCAAATATGGTTTGGCAAATAATCCGGATGACCTGGCAAAAGGGATTTTAACTTCGGATGGCGTTCATCTGAATGAAAAAGGGAACCGCGCAGTAGCGGACGCCTTGTTGCCTTTAGTAAAATAACGAATAACGCAAGAGATATAGTGCAGGCATGATCAATCAGGATACCATTAGCAAAATTATGGATACCGCCCGAATAGAAGAGGTGGTTGGCGACTTTGTTTCGCTCAAAAAGCGGGGTACCAGTTTAATCGGAAACTGCCCCTTCCATAATGAAAAGACACCCTCTTTCAACGTTTCTGTAACGAAGGGGATTTATAAGTGCTTTGGTTGTGGTAAGGGCGGTGATGCGGTCCATTTCATTATGGACCATGAGAAATACTCCTATCCGGAGGCTTTAAAGTACCTGGCCAACAAGTACAATATTGAAGTAGAGGAAACGGTACAATCTCCTCAGAATATCGAGGCACAGAATGCCCGGGAAAGTCTATATATTGTTTCTGAATATGCTGCCAGTTATTTTGCCAATGAATTGTGGACTGGAAATGAAGGGCGGGCGATTGGCTTGAGCTATTTCAAAGAACGTGGTTTCAGGGAAGATATATTAAAGAAATTTCAACTCGGTTATTCCCCGGATGCATGGGATTCGCTGATCCAAAGCGCCGTAGGTGCCGGGCATAAAGAGGAATATCTGGAAAAGACGGGACTGGCCATCAGAAATGAAAAGGGCAAAGTATACGATCGTTTCCGCGGCCGGGTGTTGTTCCCGATCCATAATTTCACCGGAAGGGTAATTGGTTTTGGAGGACGTACCTTAAAGACGGATAAGAATGTCCCTAAATATGTTAATTCACCGGAGAGTGATATTTACCATAAATCGAATGTGCTGTATGGGTTATACCATGCAAAAAAAGCCATAAGGGAAGTTGATAATTGCTATTTAGTTGAAGGGTATGCCGATGTCCTTGCAGTACACCAGGCAGGGATTGAAAATGTTGTCGCTTCTTCTGGCACTTCCTTAACTACCGAGCAGATCAGGTTAATTGGAAGGTTTACCCAAAATGTGACCATCCTTTACGATGGTGATGCTGCAGGGATTAAAGCTTCGCTTCGGGGGCTCGATATGATTCTTGAGGAAGGGCTTAACGTTAAAGTGGTGCTGTTTCCCGATGGTCATGATCCGGATTCGTATATGCACCATGTGGGCTCCGGGGAGTTTAAAAAGTATATCGAGGACAATCGAAGAGATTTTATTCTTTATAAGGCTACGATCTTGCTGAAGGAGGCGGGAACAGACCCGATCAAGCGCGCTGGAATTATCCGCGATATTATCGAAAGTATAGCAAAGATCCCGGATGAGATCAAAGCGGCTGTTTTTATCAGGGAATGCAGTAGCCTTTTACAGGTTGAGGAACGGACATTGCTCTCTGAACTTAATAAGATGCGGGTTGCAAAGTTTAAAAAGGCTTCGGGCAGTTCTTCAAGTCCACAAACGCAATCCTTCCAGCAACATCAGAATTCCCATCAGCCGTATGAGGATGGACCTCCCGAAAATTTATTTGAAACTTCGGTACCATACGAAGGTCCGGGTCCCGACACCCAGGCAAATATTGACCGGATCCAGGAACAGGAGATCGTGCGTTTGTTGCTTGCATTTGGTCACGAACTGGTGACCTGGGACGGCATAGACAATATGTATATTGGCTCGTTCATCATCCAGAATCTAACGGATGTGGTTTTTGAAGACAAGATCTGCAACAGCATTATCGAAAACTACCGTGAAGAAATTGAGAACGGACATCTGCCTGTTGCCAGCCAGTTTATAAAAAGTCAGGACAGGGAAATAGCTGACCTTGCCATTACCTTATCAACCTCACCCTATATGCTAAGTGCAAACTGGGAGAACAAGCATAACATTTATGTAAGAGATGAGACCGTAAATCTGAAGGCAACAATCTTAGGGGGGCTGTTTCATTTGAAAAAAGCAAAAATAGCAGGAATTCTAACCGGCATCGCCAATGAAATAAAAACGGAAACTGATCCGGTGGATCTTGAAATCCTCATGCAGCGGTTCGTTGCTATGAAAGGCGTCGAACGTGAAATTTCCAAACATTTGGGGATAACCATTTTAAGATAAAGATGGCTTCGCACAACGACTTAGGTAAACGCGGAGAAGAGATTGCTGCAAAGTACCTGGAAGATCGTGGCTACCGGATCTTAAACGTTAACTGGAGGTCCGCAAGGGCAGAGGTAGACGTAATTGCGGAGCTGAATGGGACGATTGTTTTTGTGGAGGTGAAAACCCGGAGTTCAGTTGATTTCGGACAGCCCGAAGATTTTGTGAGTTATAAAAAAGAAAGACAACTCGAGTTCGCTTCCTCAGTTTATATAGAAATGAAGAAGCACGAAGGAGAGATTCGCTTTGATATTATTGCAATTGTTTTTGAAAATAAAGACCTTTATAAAATTAATCATATAGAAGATGCATTCTGGCCAAGTTAAAAAGATTTTAAATAAAGCAATTCCTGCTGCGTGCTTGTTGTTTAGTATGATGTTTGTGCTATCCTGTAAAGACAATTCCTCTAATCCTTCGGTATCTGTTAAAACGCCTGAAGCTGGGCAGGCCTTCAATCGGGGTGAGGAGATCAAGATCTCGTTAGATATTCCCAACGGAATGAACGTTACTTCGGCCAAATATTTATTGGACGGAAAGGAAGTAGGATCAAAGGATAATGGAGAGGCGATCTCCGTAAACACCGGAGAACTCCCATTGGGTTTTAAACTGATCACTGCTGTGGTTGACAATGGGGTTGAGAAAGATACGCTGACCGTTAATGTGGAGATCAAATCGGGTCTGAAGCCAGCGCTTTATGGCTATCAGCTTCTAAATACTATGCCGCATGATACCTCCGCTTATACGCAAGGACTTGAGTATCATAACGGAAAGTTTTTGGAAAGCACCGGGCAAAACAAGCACTCAACACTGCGGTGGGTGGATGTTAAATCTGGTAAAGTCCTGCAGCAGGTTAAACTGGAAGATAGATATTTTGGGGAAGGTGCTACTTTAGTTGGTGATAAGGTGGTCATGTTAACCTACCAATCGAATTCAGGTCTGGTTTACGATGCGAAATCCTTCAAACAACTGGGTACTTTTGCGTATTCAACCAGCAGAGAAGGTTGGGGACTATGCTTCGATGGGCAGCAACTTATTATGTCTGACGGTAGCAACCGACTTTATTTTATGAATAAGGATACCTATAGAGATGAGCGTACTATGGAAGTATACGACAACAATGGGCCGGTAGATTCGCTGAATGAATTAGAATATATAGACGGAAAGATCTATGCCAATGTGTATACCAAGAACACCATTGTTGTAATTGATCCACTGTCAGGCGTTGTTGAAAAGCAGATCGACTTAACGGGCCTGTTGCCTGAGAACTATTTCACGGAAGAGAATGATAAATTCAACAATGTTTTGAATGGCATTGCCTGGGATAAGGCGGGGAAGCGCCTGTTCGTTACCGGAAAAAAATGGCCTCATTTGTTTGAGATCAGAATTCAGGCTAAAAAATAAGGTTTATAAAAAAGCCGCCAGGAGTTGAACCTGGCGGCTTTTTTATGGTTGTATTCCAGACTGATATTACTTGACTTTTTCTTTAACCTCGCTAAGGTATCCATTGAAAGATATCGGTTGCCGGTTGTTGTTGTTCACGTTCAAAGTAGCATATCCGCCTTCAGAAACACTTAAGATCATTCGCTGCGTGTCTTTTGCATCTTCGAAATTGAGGACAACAGACCAGGAGCCTCGCTTTTTCTTATTGGCTTTATATTCAAATTTCTTAGAAGTAAACTTGGTGCCTGATTCATTTGGATCCATCGTTGCTGTATAAGCTCTGCCAAAATAAGGAAGATAAGCCTCCACACTGTCTTTAGTAACGATCAGCTGATATTGAGACCCTGTGAGCTGGATCATGCCAGCACCACCACCCGGGAACCTGCTCAATATATCATTGACTTCCTGGTTTGCCATTGGCATCGCTGAGGTCGCATTGAATACAAAGTGCTGCGCCTTGATAATCCGTTCAGTAGTTTCCTTATCTGTTTGTGCATTTACCTGCCCCGCCATAAGCAATGTGGCCAGTGTAAAAATGATTTTTATTCTTCTCATCAGACTGTGGTTTTTATCATGATGCTCTTAAGGGCAGTATTCCATAATTATCTCCAGATCTTATACTGGTTGATCAAGGCATTGGTCGAACCATCATGTGTGTCTACCACGGCCTCTCCGTCCAGTTCAGGTAAGATGCTTTTCGCTAGTTGCTTGCCCAGTTCTACTCCCCATTGATCAAAGCTAAAGATGTTCCAGATGATACCTTGAACAAATATCTTGTGCTCATAGATCGCAATCAGATTCCCCAGGCTAAATGGCGTAACCTTTTTTAGCAAGATAGAATTGGTAGGTCGGTTCCCTTCGAATATTTTGAACGGAGCTAGCTTCTCGATCTCTTCCTGCGATTTGCCATCCTTTTCAAGCTCCGCAACCACTTGTTCTTTTGTCTTGCCATTCATCAGTGCTTCAGTTTGGGCAAAGAAATTAGATAGCAGAATAGGATGGTGATTGCCTATCGGGTTTAGGCTTTGTGCCGGAGCAATAAAGTCACAAGGGATGATGCGCGTGCCCTGATGGATCAGTTGGTAAAAGGCATGTTGTCCGTTTGTTCCTGGTTCACCCCAAATGATCGGTCCGGTTTCATATGCCACTTCATTCCCGTTGCGGTCGACATGCTTTCCGTTACTTTCCATATCACCCTGCTGGAAATAAGCAGCAAAACGGTGCATGTATTGATCGTATGGTAAAATAGCCTGAGTCTCTGCATCAAAGAAATTGATGTACCAAACGCCGATCATGGCCAATATTACGGGTATATTGATTTCAAATTCTGCAGTTTCAAAATGCTGATCGGCCGCATGTGCACCAGCCAGTAATTGCTTGAAATTGTCGAATCCGATGCTCAAAGCAATAGGCAGTCCGATGGCACTCCATAAGGAATATCTGCCGCCAACCCAATCCCAAAATTCAAACATGTTCTCCGTGTCAATGCCGAAAGCGGAAACATCTTTTTCATTGGTAGATAATGCCGCAAAATGTTTTGCAATGTCTGCGTCTTGAGCGCCACTATTTAGAAACCAATCGCGCGCCGAATTGGCATTGGTCATGGTTTCCTGGGTTGTAAAGGTCTTGGAAGCGATTAGAAATAAAGTAGTTTCAGGGTCAACCTTTTTTAAAGTCTCCGCAATATGAGTGCCATCGATATTAGATACAAAGTGCATGCTGAGGTGGTTCTTGTAGGCTTTTAGCGCTTCAGTGACCATTACAGGTCCGAGGTCCGAGCCGCCAATTCCAATGTTTACCACATCCGTAATGGCTTTTCCGGTATACCCTTTCCAGCTACCTGAAATGATCTCGTTGCTGAACTTCTCCATTTTGTCAAGCACCTTATTCACCTCGGGAACCACGTTTTTTCCGTCTACAAGGATCTCCTCATTGGATAAGTTTCGCAAGGCAATATGCAAGACTGGTCTTCCTTCTGTTTGATTGATCTTTTCTCCACTAAACATGGCTTTGATCGCTTCATCAAGTTTACATTCTCGTGCCAACTGGAGCAGCAATGCCATGGTAGTGTCATTTATCCTGTTTTTAGAATAGTCAAACAAGATATCTTCAAATAAAAGCGAAAACTTTTCGAATCGAAACGGATCTTCTTCAAAAAGTCCTTTAATGCTTGTCTCATTGATTCGGATAAAATGATCTGCAAGATATTTGTAAGCAGCGGTTTCTGTAAAATTAATAGTAGGAAGCATAATAAAGTTGTTATATTTATTCAACGTTACAATATAATAAAACCTTTAAAAAATCATCTATGTTAGAGAATTTAAATGAACTGGTAAAAGAAAGCACTAAGGAAACGATTGTAAACAATAGCGCTGTTCCCAACGAACAGAATGACGCGGCCATATCGGCAGCATCCGGTTCTATTGTTGACGCACTTAAACAGCAACTTTCCTCAGGAAACATTGGAAACCTGCTTGAAACATTTAAAGGAGGTAATCCTGAAGGAAGTGCAGTTGCACAAAATGCTGCATCCGGCTTTACAGATAAACTTGCTGGAATGGGCATTAACATGGATACGGCAAAAAGTATAGCAGCCGCGGTGATCCCTTCCATTATTGGTAAGTTAGTCAATAAAACCAATGATCCGAACGACAATTCTTTCAATATTCAGGATCTGATCTCCAAAGTATCTGGACAAGATGGAAAATTTGACGTCTCAGATGTGACACGGATGTTTACCGAAAAAACTGATGTCAACAACGATGGAAAGGACGATGGAATTATGGATAAAATCAAGGGGCTTTTTTAATATGACCTGTTTTAGTTTATATTTGTGATTATGACAAAAGAACTAATTCAGGATTTAAGGGACAGAGTAACGTCGCTGAGGAGGTATCTTTGACGTTGAAAACCGACTAGAAGATATCCGTATTGAGCAGGAACTGACCCTGCAGCCCAATTTTTGGGATGACCCCAAAAAAGCCGAGCAGCACATCGCACAAATCAATTCAAAAAAGATCTGGACAGACGCCTGGCAAAAGGCAAACACCCTGCTGGAAGATACCCAGGTGCTTTTTGATTTTCTACAAAGCGGAGACGCAACGGAGGAAGAGATGCAGGAGCAATATGACCTTTGTTTAAAGGCAATAGAAGACCTGGAGCTGAAGAACATGCTAAAGAATAAGGAAGACCAGTTGCCTGCAGTGATGCAGATCACCGCTGGTGCTGGTGGAACAGAAAGCTGTGACTGGGCTTATATGCTGATGCGCATGTATATGATGTGGGGAGAAAAGAACGGCTATAAAATAACTGAGCAGGATTTTCAGGAAGGAGAAATTGCAGGTGTAAAATCTGTTACCCTTCAATTTTCGGGTGAATTTGCTTACGGTTACCTGAAAGGGGAAAACGGAGTACATCGCCTGGTAAGGATTTCTCCATTTGATTCAAATGCACGTCGTCACACCTCTTTTGCCTCTGTATATGTTTACCCATTAGTAGATGACACGATAGAAATTGACGTTAAGGATTCAGAAATTGAATTTGAAACGTTCCGTTCAGGTGGGGCAGGCGGACAGAATGTAAATAAAGTGGAGACTGCTGTTCGTTTATATCATAAGCCTTCTGGAATTGTGATCAAGAACCAGGAGTCCCGATCGCAGTTACAGAATAAAGAAAATGCGATCCGTTTACTGAAATCTCAGCTATATGAAGCGGAAATGCGAAAACGCATGGAAGCGACGGCGCTGATCGAAGGGAATAAGAAGAAAATCGAGTGGGGTTCGCAGATCAGAAGTTATGTGTTGGACGACAGGCGGGTTAAAGACCACCGGACCAATTTTCAATCCTCTAACCCCCAGGCAGTGCTGGATGGAGAGTTGAATGATTTTTTAAAAGCATATTTAATGGAGTTTTAAGATGAAATATATAAGCGGACTATTCATGACGTTAATCCTATCGGCAAATGGCCTGTTGGCTCAGGAAGTGATCACGCTCTATCCGGGCGGTATTCCAGGGGCGAAACCCACCCCGGCCGATTACGAGGAGATCACCACCATGAGGGAGGGAAGAGGCGCAAGTATCAGGCAGGTGTCTGTTCCTACCCTTACAGTATTCCAACCTGCAAAAGGCAAGGCGAATGGTACAGCAGTGATCGTCTGCCCAGGAGGCGGGTATTCAGGGTTGGCCATTGGCCATGAAGGTTATTTTGTTGGCGAGCGTTTTGCCGCAATGGGCGTAACAGCCTTTGTGCTCAAATATCGCTTGCCAAGTGATGGGATTATGGAAGACCGTTCTGTAGGCCCGCTGCAAGATGTTGAACAGGCCATGTACCAGGTCAGGAAGAACGCAGGAAAATGGAATATTGATCCTGCTAAGATAGGTGTCATGGGGTTTTCAGCCGGTGGACACCTGGCGTCGAGCCTGACTGTGCATTATAAAGATGTAAAGATCGAAAACAAAGAAGCCATCAGCCTTCGTCCTGATTTTTCCGTGCTGATCTACCCGGTCATTTCTTTTGTTGATTCGCAACACAAAGGGTCAGCAGAAAACCTGGCAGGTTCGGACGTAAAGTTACGCGATTACTTTTCTAACGATAAACATGTAGATTCCGCAACGCCGCCAACGTTTATGGTACATGCGAATGACGACCGTACGGTGCCCGTACAAAACAGCATCCTGTTCAACCAGGCGCTGGTAAAATCTGGTGTTAAAGCAGAACTTCACATTTACCAAAACGGCGGGCATGGTTTCGGTATGAAAAATTCTACCACATCGGAAGATTGGTTTAAAAGCCTGGAAAATTGGATGAGGGGCAACAAATTTTTATAAACTACAGGTTATTGTTGTTTAGTATTTCCTGTAGTTGCTTCAATTCATCCACCTTTTCTGTGGAACCGAGGTTCTCGTAGGCAGAGATCAAATTCCGGATGATCCTCCGGATGATTTCTACATTGCTGCATGGCGCGTAAAATCCGGGCAAGGGTTCTAAATTAAGTTGACGAAGGAATTGATCAACATCATGTTTTCCAAAGATCGCTCCCTTATTGAAAGCGTTGATATAGAACAATACACCAAATTCCTGCTCGTCACGCCTGCCTTCGTCAATATAACCAAGTATGAAGTGCTGCGGTAGGTTCACTCCATATACAGGAATGTCTAGTTTCTGTGCCAGTGTGGAGTAAATGATTGCAAGGGAGATCTGGTTTCCCTTCTTGCTTTCCAGCACCTGACTGATATAGGAGTTTTGAGGATCATGATGGTTTTTCGTATTGCCGCTGAATCCGAAAGTGTTATAGAACACGTGATTGATGAGCTTAATTTTTTCAATTGAGCTCATGTCATATTGCAGGCCCAGCCAGATCTCTCTTTTGATCTCTTCTATCTGAATGATCAGTTTCTGTTCATCCAGATCGGGATACTGATAACGGTTGATGACCAGGGCACCCTGCAAAAGATCGAAAGCGCCGCTTTGATACCAAAGGTTTAGATCTTCTTTTACACTGTTGAACTGTATTTTATGTACGATGTTTTCGATCCGCTCCTGAAGTAGGGCGTCCAGGGAGTGTTCCCACTCATTCTCCAGAAAATCAACAACCTGAGGCCCGTATTCCAGCAGGCGTTTTTCCACATGGTCAAAGATCTCGAGATCGGGATCATCCAGAAGTTTTATTAGCGCAGTTATTTCTTTACTACTTTCCATTAAACATGCAAATTTGAATGCCTATTTTTGTGGCTATGGTTTTTAAGTTTTTTAGTGATTATTTAAAGCATCGTCTGACTGCAAAGAGCAGGCATGGGACACACTCCCCATTTGTATATAAACTTACTGATGAGGTAATTTACGATTTTAAGTCTAAAACTGACTACAAAATTATTGAGGCGCAACGAAAAAAACTTTTCAATGACGAATCTTTAATCACGGTGACGGACCTCGGTGCGGGTTCTCATCTAAATAAGAACCAAACGAAAAAGGTAAAACAGATTGCGAAGAATGCGCTGAAGAGTCCGGCATTGGCCCAGTTGATCTACCGATTGGCCAAAGATAACCGCCCTCAGCATATTATTGAACTTGGAACGTGCCTGGGGATCACCACTGCGTATCTGGCAAAGGCCTGTCCGGATGCCGATATAGTCACCATTGAAGGTTGTCCGGAAACGGCGAAGGTGGCTGACAGCAATTTTCGTGATTTGGGCTTGGATAATATTGAACTTCAGGTCGGCAATTTCGATGTTTTGCTACCTGGTGTGATTGCCGGGCTGGAAAAACTCGATTTCGTTTACATTGATGGCAATCACCGAAAGGATGCCACTTTGAATTACTTCAACTGGTGCCTCCCTAAGGTACATGAAGGTTCTTTACTGATCTTTGATGACATCTATTGGAGTGCTGGGATGAAGGAAGCCTGGGAGGAAGTAAAAAATCATCCGGAGGTGACGGTGACAGTAGATCTGTTTTGGATTGGCCTGGTTTACTTCAAAAAAGGGCAGGTTAAAGAGCACTTTAAGATTAAATTCTAATCGATTTTCGGCTCGCTACGGTATAGATGGCTAGAAGGCCTCCGCCAGGCTGACGTATAATCCTGACTGGCGTTTTTCATTGGGGCGTTTTTCTCCTATGCCATAATCAACCCGTATACTTAAACCTTTTTCGGGGTCAAAGAAATATCTTCCGCCAGCTCCATAAGAGGGTTTAAAATTTTCCACACCAAAGCCACCGTTGGCAAATACCTGACCGGTTCCACCGAATAGAACTGCGCCCAGCCGGTTGTTGTACCGGTATCTCAGTTCTGCCTGCGCAGCAATTAAGTTTTGGTCGCGGTAACGCCCACTGTAATATCCCCTCATCATTTCGTCATTGCCCATTTGTGGCAACAAATAGAAGGGTGTGTTATGACCTTGTGTGGCGTGGAACAGGCCGTTCAGACCAAGAACAATTTTTGGGGAGAAGGACCAGAAGCTGCGGACATTGGCTTTGATCAACGCCCCGGTGAAATTTTGCCCTCCCCAGAAGTCAGGCGCGTACTGTAACGACACCTTGGCCATCATCCCTTTGGTTGTATAATTGTTCGAATTCCTGTTGTCAAATGTTTGAGAAAGGCCGGTATAAACAACTGAACCGCCAACTTTATGAAGAATTGACTGGTCCGTACTGAATATCCCTCCTGTTTGCTTGTCTTTAAACGTATAGCTTTCAATGCCTATTGAAAAGCCGGTATACATATTTGGCGTGATGCGTCGTTCTGCTTCAACAGCGAATTTAAAGGAGCCCTGGACAAGCCTGTCCGTATCTGCTTCCATCGTTTCATTACCTATCCCGTAAAAATCGAAAGGCATTCGTCTAAGCCGTACTTCGGTATTGAAATGGTGTTTGTTTGATTTTGTCCAGATATCTCCTTTCAGCGATACATTGTATTGACCTTTAGTGGAGACAGAAACGATACCTGAGAAGTTCGAACTTCTGTTCGTCAGGTCTTTTCTATCTACATACCGGGAATAGAGTAGGCCGGCGCCGAAATCAAATCCTATTTCCTGCGAGTAGCGTAGGATTGGGATTGGCATAAAACTCGGTTTGCGCGATGAGTCGGTTTTATTAGATAAGTACCTTTCAATCAGTTTTTTTTGCGCTTGTGTGTGGATTTCAATCAAAACGAATATGGTGCAAAAAGAAAGTTTATTAATAGG
>JAPSHM010000033.1 GCA_031179845.1 Pedobacter sp. | reverse complement strand
TACCCCTTTTAACGGTTCTTCTCCAAAGCTCATCAGCAAGCGGATCGCCGTAGGTGCTGTATATAATATATTTACTTTGTGCTTTTCTACCACTTGCCACATTCTTGAAGCGTCAGGATAAGTTGGTATTCCTTCAAACATCAAGGTGGTAGCACCTTGAGATAGTGGACCATAAACAATGTATGAATGACCAGTGATCCAACCGATATCAGCTGTACAGAAGAACACTTCATCAGGTTGATAATTAAATACGGTTGAAAACGTATATCCGGCATACACCATATAACCGCCGATGGTGTGCACAACCCCTTTAGGTTTCCCTGTAGAGCCTGAGGTATACAATATAAACAGCAAATCTTCCGCGTCCATTTCTTCTGCTGGACAATTGGTATCCACTCGTTTAATTTCATCTTCCCACCAAACATCTCTTCCTTTGAGCATAGATACTGCCGTACGGGTATGTGTTAAGACGATTACCCGCTCTACAGTCGGACAGCCGATAAGGGCATCATCAATAACTTCTTTTAACTGTATTTGTTTGTTTCCCCTAAATGCACCATCTGCAGTGATGACCACCTTACATGCTGCATCGTTGATCCGGTCGGCAATAGACCTTGCAGAAAAACCACCAAATACCACGGAATGAACGGCACCGATACGTGCACAAGCTAATACAGCTACAGCAAGCTCAGGCACCATCGGCATGTAAACACATACTCGGTCACCTTTTTTAACTCCATTCTTTTTTAGCACGTTCGCAAAACGGCAAACCTGTTCATGTAAGATTTTATAGCTAAGCGTAACGCTTTCTCTTTGTGGATCGTTTGGTTCCCATATAATTGCAGGTTTATCTCCATTTTCAGCTAAATGGCGGTCTAAACAATTTTCAGTTATATTTAACGTAGCTCCCTCGAACCATTTGATATTAGGTTCAGAAAAATTCCAGGACAATACATTATTCCATTTTTTCTTCCACTGGAAATTATTGGCTATCCCAGCCCAAAACTGTTCGGGGTAATCAACACTATACTGATAGGTTTTTTGATACTCCTCAAATGATTTAATTTGCATGGTTTAAGTTATTTCGGTACTAATCTTCAAAGATAACCTTATTAAAAACCTATCAAAACTTTTCCAAAATCTTTTCTTTTAAACAATAAAGCACCCTTTGTGGCTCCAATGAAGATCTATGCCCGATTTTATATAGAAGTTAGGCGTTTGAAAAATATATTGCATATTTGAACAGGGATTTAACATTATAGTAAATGGAAACAGCAATCAAAAGGCTATTGTTACTGCCATCGCCAAAAACCAGAGAAATTATTGTAGATATTGTAGCTTATTTATTCGTCATACTTTTCATGTATACGGCGGCAAATAAATTGTTGACCATCAAATCATTTTCCAGCACAATCGCAAAAATGTCTTTTATCGGTCAGTATGATCTGATATTAGCCTGGGGAATTCCAATCCTCGAAATTGTCATCAGTATCATACTGATCATTCCTTCTTTAAGGAAATTAGGTCTGCGCGCCGCGCTGATATTGATGGTAATTTTTACGGTTTATCTCGTCTACATGGTGCTTTCGGGAAGTAAATTACCTTGCAATTGTGGGGGTGTGATTAGTTCCTTGAGTTGGCAACAACACATTTGGTTTAACGTCGGCTTTATTATCCTTGCCGTTTTGGGAATTATATTTAATAATAATAATAAAAACAATTTGCAGTGAAAATTGTAACTTGTATAAATTTAATAGGGATTAATTAAAACTTACGAACATGAACACTTTAAAAAAAGTAACGTTTGGCGTTCTCGTAGCCGGCATTGCGTTTGGGGTAAGCGCATTCACCACATTGAAACCAAAATCAAATATCTTCAATTATTACAAAACAAATCTAAATTATCCAGATCCGAAGGACCCAAGGGGCTACTTTTATTACAGTAGTGATCGTTGTGAAGCTGGAGGTAAAATCTGTTGTGCTCATTGGGACATCGGATTGAATATTGCACCAACATATGACGGTCAGGCACTTGCACCGACTGGTGTGACCTATCAACTTGGCAGCAATGTTGTCGGCCATTTCGAATAACGTTTTAGATAGCAATATAAAAATAACTTTTTTATATTGCTATCGCTTATTCTGCTCAATTCCACTTAGCCGAACCTCCTCTTCATCAATAGGAAAAATGTATCTCTTCTCATTTGGATAAAGGACATATACAATTTTATTAACAGTTCTGGTTAATGTAACCGCATACCGGGCATCTCTATTCAACCTTCGCAAATCGATCCATCGTAGTCCTCGAAACGCCAATTCTTTCCTGCGCTCCTTCAAAACCAGATCTAAAACCACATTAGGGTTTGAACTTTCCAGGTCCTGGTATTGGCCTCGCCACCTGCTTCTTCGCAAATGATTTAAATCCGCTAAAGCAAGAGACAATTCTTTGTTTCTCGCTTCTGCTTCTGCGCGGATCAGATACATCTCATCTGTCGCCAAACCTCCAAATAAATTTTTATCTCCGGTGTAATTCCCAACGAATGTCATGGTGCTACCATTGGCCGTATAAAATATGTCTCTTCTGTAATCTCTAATATCATACTCGTTAAACAACGCTGGTTGTACTATCAATTTGGATGGACTAAAGATTCCGTAACTAAATGAGCTATGAAAAATAACCTCTGGATTAAACTTAGAGATCGGATTGGCTAATGCCGGATTTATTTTTGAATAATCCATCAGGTCAGATTGAATTTGCAAGACAAGATCCGCATATTTTCCAGCCTCTCCATAATTTTCGATAGCAAGATTAGCTCTCGCTAGTAATGCATAGACTGCTTCTTTAGATGGTCGTGTTTTAAACAATGGCTTACTGGTTAACAACGAGCTCGCTTCATGTAAATCGGAAAAAATTCGGTCGTAAGTTTCTTGAAGATTAGAACGTTTTACCTGTACATTGACATCATATTCCAGTCTCAAAGGCAATCCTAAATCCTTACTTGCGGTATTATCATTATAAACCACACAGTATTCCTGTGCGAGACAAAATAAGTCAAAAGCCCTGTAAAACAATGCACTTCCCTTTACATTGTTCCATTCCTGTTGTTCAGTGGCTGACGGTCTTATTTTGTCAATACCCTCAAGAATAAAATTTGCGTTGAGAATCCGCCAATACCCATTCACCCAATCGATACTACGTTCCTTGTTATAGAAACCATTTGTGGGACCCCAGATATAAGCAGCTTTTTCTTGAGCATTAAACAGTTCCTTCCATGCTTCATCAGTGATATAAAAATCCCCTGATGATATTTCAGCCAAACCGGCAGACTGATTGACATTAAAAATTTGTCTGCTGTTATCCAGCAAAGCCTGATAATCACTTATAGTACTTGGAACAGAAACCAAGTCATCAGGCTTTGCCTCAAGCCATTCTTTTTTACACGACTGAAATAGAACGAGTAGTAAAGTCAAACACAGTACACAACTAAAATTTTTCTTTCTATTCATATCAGCCATCTACTAATTAAAAACTTGCCTTAATCCCAAAAGAAAAACTTTTGGGTAAAACGTTTGTGGTTCGATCTGTACTTTCTAAAACAAGATCCGGATCCATCCCAAAATCATTAGCTTTCCAAATCATTCCTAAATTGTTCGCGTATATATATAACTGCAGCTGCTTAAACGGTAGATGTTTTCTATTTGAACGATCCAGATTAAAACTTAAACTCACGTCCTGTAACCGGACATGGTCACCTTTAGCCACAGTTGCAGAAGAACCGTTATAAAAAACATCTCTTGACCCATTATCAGTATATTTGCCCATAGAAGGCACGTCGGTTATTCTTTCATCTCCAGGATGTTGCCAACGCTGTAAGTAATCTTCGTTAATAGAGTTACCCAACCCTCTATGGTACATCGAGAAGTAGTTTATTGATGACTTCCTGAAATAATATCCAGCTTTAAAAGTGACGTTAAATGCTAACGTAAATTTGTGATAGGAAATGGTGTTGATTAAACCTCCAAAAACTGTAGGGCGAGCCGGGCCGTTATATTCTAATTCTGAGCGTAAAGTTTCATCTAATATTCTATCGTAGTCCTTACTGATCTCTCCATTTAAATATCCTCTGGGGTCGCCATTCGAAGGGTCTAATCCGGCCCACCTGTAACTATAAACACCATAGACAGCTTTTCCTAACATAGGACTGATATTATATTCTCCAACGTAAGACGCATTGTCTGATTCTTGATAATCATATAAAGTAACTTTATCCCCTACTTTTGAAACCAGGAAAGTACTTTGCCAGTTAATAGCCCCTTTTAAGATTCGTGTTGTTAGTGAAAGGTCAATCCCACTACTTTTCATTTCAGAGTAATTACCCCTCAACAAGTCTATTCCGGTGCTAGAGGCGAAAGCTTTATCACCTAACATGTCCGTTCCCCTTTTGAAATAATATTCTAATCGGCCGGTTACTAACTGTTTTTTACTTGCAAATTCAACTGCAAAATTGGCAATCCCTATTTTTTCCCACCTCAATTCCGGATTTCCGATGTTTATTATACTGGCATATGGAAGTCCATCTGTGTCCTGATATCTAAAGGTAGTGATTCCAGTGTTACTTTTG
The DNA here is from genome assembly GCA_031179845.1 of Pedobacter sp. Lineage (GTDB taxonomy): Bacteria > Bacteroidota > Bacteroidia > Sphingobacteriales > Sphingobacteriaceae > Pedobacter. Next base: position 17,650 of record JAPSHM010000033.1, on the reverse strand, counting down.
TCTAGATTACCGTTGTAGCCATAAGAAGCCCGAATTTTCAATACAGGTAACCAATCGAGCTTATAAAACGCTTCACGATCAAGGTGCCACAATGCTCCAGATGACCACAGCGGTACACTTTTTTGATTTGTTTTTACACCGAAATAATTAGACCCATCTATCCTGGCGCTGCCAGACACAGTATATTTGCCCATATAGGTATAACCGAAATTAGCAAATACCGAGCGTATCCTATCCAATTTTCCAAAAACATCTGAATTAGATACGATCTTTCCAGATCCTGTCGGATTTAGATTGAAAGTAGTAACGGTATCTACAGTTGCAAAACCGCCCGTTTTTGCGTTGTAACCGTATTTAAAAATCCTGGAAGCCTCACTTTTGAATTCCGAAAGTTCATATCCGACGATTGCAGAAAGCTTCTGTTTTTTCCATTCTTTTTGATAGTTGAGTTGGGCTCTGAAATTTTGTGACACCGCCGTCATTAACGTTAAACGCTGAATAGCTCCGATCGGAACAGGATACGCACTAACCTGTCCGTTAGTTATTTCCGAATAGCGGTTAATCGTGCTTCTAGTTAAATAACTTGCAATTTCGCCTACGTGATCAGACTTATTGCTGATCCTATGATACTGGTACCGTAGCTCCGCACTCAAGCCAGGAATAACGGTGTACTTCAAGCCTCCGTTTGAACGCAAATCATTTCCCGTGAGTCGCACAGGAGGTTGACTTAATTCATTCAAAGGAATGTACGACCAATCTAAAAAGCCATTGGCCATCGCCTTGGCGTTAAATTCATCACTATGATTTTCAAATGTTTTAGGATTCCCATTAACATCCCTAAACTGATAATAAGGTGTGAAATATTTACCTTGTGTACTGATAATTGTACTATCCATCTTACCAAAGGTCCTCACATAAGTCAAGCCCAGGTTCAACTCAATTTTTTTCAATACACGAATCAAATGTTGGGTATTGATGCTCGCCCGGTTATCCTCGTTGTTTACCAGATTCAAAAGAGCCCGATCATAGCCCGCGGATAGGTAATGTTCTGACTTATCCGTCCCTTTGCTCATATTCAAAAAATATTGTTGAGCTGCTTGATTTCTGTAAAAATATCTAAGCTCCTCGTTTCTGATATCGTTTTTCCGAAGTGCATTGAGCTGAGCATCGGTATCTGCTGCGGATTGTCCTTTCCGCTGCTTGTCTAATATTTTAACCACAGGGGAAATAACCGGATAATTAGTTTTATCCAGCAGATCCGCATCATACTTGCCGTGATTAAACAAAAATGTTTCTATATCAATGAAATCTGATGACGAAAGGTAGTTCGGATTCTTAAAAATGGGTGGCTTACCCGAAATTGTAAAATTACTATTGAAATTTAACGTTAAAGGCTGATTATATTTCCCTTTTTTACTGGTAATTACAATGACGCCATTGCCAGCCCTTACACCCCATATAGATGCAGCTGCCGCGTCTTTCAATACAGTAACACTCGCAACATCATTCGGATTAATCGAATTGAAGTCACCATTGAAGGGGAAATTATCTAAAATGATCAGCGGCTGGTCATTGGCTTTGATGGTACTTCTACCACGTATGGACAAGTCTAGACTACCACCTTTACTGTTTAATGTATTTTTATTGAACAATAAACCGCTGGTTATCCCTTCTAACCTGGACAAAATGTCGCCACTCACCTTTCTGTCGAGTTGAACACTATCCACAAGCAGGAAACTTCCTGTAGCCCGTTCCTTAGGAATTTTCTGGTACCCTGTGCTTACTATTTCAACCTGATCAAGCAGGTATTCATTATTAGTACCGGTAACGGCAGGGTTAATTTCCACTTTTTTCTTCAGGTGTGGTAGGGTAGTCACTGCCTCAACAACGTGCTTATTTGTTACGACAATCGTTTTACCAAAAAGGCTATAGGTAAATGAAAGCTTAGTGGAAACGTCATCCATAACCGCATCAAGATCTGCTTGTCTGTAATCAGCATCGATATATTGACTTGCATTGAAATCGTTTTCATTCCAGACCACACTGACACCAGTCTGCTTTCTTATTTCTTTAAATAGTTTTGGTAACGATACATTCTTCTTCACGAAATTTAACTTCTGCGCATTCGAAACGATTGTCAACAGAAGTAATATAAAAATTAGAGCCCCCTCTCTTAAACGCATTATTCGATTACGGTAATCCTCCTACCATTTGTTTTAAAGTGTACATTTGCAGTTATTTCAAGCATTTTCAACACCTCCGAGATCTTGGCAGATCTGGAAATAACACCTCCCAATGCTGCGTTACTGACATTTTTGTGCTGATAAACGACTTCCACATCATACCATCGACTAACTGTACGCATGACCTCTTCCAAAGATGTATTGCGATAGATGTATTCACCGTCTTTCCATGCAACAGCTTCTTCTGCGTCTACAGTTTCAACAGCGATTCTCGTATTGGTTAATGTTGCGGCTTGGTTCGGCTTCAATATTACATTGTGAAAAGCACGTTTCTTGTTAACTTCGATATCAAGAGGATCTAAAGATGAAGGATCTACTCCCGCCAACAACTCACCTTCTTTGGACAGTGGTTTTACCTTTACGCTCCCTTCCAATAAGGTAGTTTTCGTTTTCCCTTCAGCTTTATAAGAACTCACATTGAAATGTGTTCCTAAAACTTCTATCTCCTGCTTGTCGCTTGCCACAATAAATGGTACACGCTTAGAACCATTGATCACTTTTTTAGCTACTTCAAAATAAGCTTCCCCGGTTAACTCCACTCTACGTTCTTTCGAAGTAAAGGTTTTAGGAAACTTCAAGCTGCTGGCTGAATTGAGCCAAACTTTAGTGCCATCCGGTAGGGTTACCTGGTAGATGCCGCCGTTCGAAGTATATACAGTCAGGAAGTCTTTTTGAAGCGGAACATTTACAGAAGGAACTTGAAAGTATTCAGTCCCAACTTCAGTTCCATCCATATACATAGCCTGCTGGCTTGAAAACAATATTCCTGCCTTTTCCTGATCTAAGGTTATCAGTTCTCCATTTGCCATGCCCAATACAACCTTATTTAAACCGGCTATTACTGTAGAATTTTGAAATGTTGCAGCCGCTGGCTTTCGGTTGAAAAAAAACCAGGTTAAACTTAACATGATCAGCGCTACCGCTGCTACTGAAGTAAGACCCAGGATCAGTCGTCGGGTAAAACCATTTTGAACAGGTACCATATGGGATTTTGCCTTCATTTGCTTGATCGCAATAAGTGCAGCCCCTATTTCAAAGTTCAACTTATAGGTATACAGGTTTCCATTGTGTTCCTTTTGATTTAAGAATGTCACCAAATCTACATAGGAAATTTTCCCTATGAACTGACCTTGCTCATAAATAGGCAAACTATTTACAGCTCCTTTACGCATATGTGATAGCGCTTCGGCGACTAATTGGCGAGTATCTAATTTTATCTGATCCAAATTCTTTTGCGTTAATTTAAATTCTTCCCCTTATTTATCATCTACAAAAATAAGCAATTTTTCATCTTTAATCAACAAATGCAAGCCATAATTTCAAGCACCGTTTACCTGAAAATCAACATTTTAGGACAAAAACGCATTTTGAACCTACAAAAGGTAAGAAAAATATATTGATAAAATATTTAATTATTTTTTCTAACGTGACATTTTGTAATAAATCGGCCCGTTTCGCACCCTGTTGTACTTATATTTGCCAGATCTGCAGTGGCATTCCTCTTGAAGAATTACAAGACCATAAACTTCCATGTGAATTTAAACTAAGTCTGGGAAGACCATGGTAAGATCTGTCGCATTAGACTTCTTGGTCTACTTTGACTTTATGACATTTTGTTGGCTATTAATATCCTTACTGAGACAACTATGCTCCTGTTATGAGACAATATTCTGTAGAATACGACGTCTATAAACATTAAGATGCAAGTTCGTTATTGTCCATTTGAACTCTTACTTTTGTTTAATCGATAGAGAACCAGGAAATAAATTAAAAATAAATTGGCCACCCCTTGACGAATACAAATATTTTATTGATATTTGCACACTCTTAAAAAAATTAAGAAAGTATATTTAACACTATAAATAAAGGCATGTCTAGAGTTTGTGATTTAACCGGAAAAATGGCAATGACAGGTTTTAATGTTTCCCACTCGAACGTTAAAACCAAGCGTAAGTTTTATCCCAACTTACAACTTCAGAAATTTTATATTCCTGAAGAAGATCGTTGGATAACACTGAAAGTATCTACTTCAGCTATCAAAACCATCAACAAAATTGGTATTACTGAAGCGATCAGTCGTTTCGTGAAAAAAGGATATTTGTAAATAACATTGGTTGATGTGAATCAACCTTAATAGCATATAAAATGGCAAAAAAAGGTAACAGAGTACAAGTTATTCTAGAGTGTACAGAGCATAAAACTAGCGGCATGCCTGGTATGTCTAGATATATCTCTACTAAGAACCGTAAAAACACTACTGAGCGTTTAGAATTAAAAAAATTTAACCCAGTATTGAGAAAAGTAACGGTACATAAAGAAATTAAGTAATATCATTTAGTATTTAACTAAATACAATCCATTAAATCATGGCAAAAAAGGTAGTTGCTACCCTTAAAACGGGTAAAGGAAAAGAATATTCGAAAGTTATCACAATGACTAAATCTCCAAAAGGTGCATATTCCTTCAAAGAAGTTATTGTTCACAACGATCACGTTCAAGATGCAATCTCAGCATCTAAAAGATAAATTTAATATTTTATAATATTAAAGCCGTCCCTTTTTTCCGGGAGGGCTTTTTTGTTTGTTATACATTCGTATGGGTTTATTCGATTTTTTTAAGAAAAAAGAAACTGCGCCTGAAGCGCAAGAGGCTCTCGACAAGGGATTAGAAAAAACTAAAGATGGCTTTCTAAGTAAAATCACTAAAGCTGTTGCAGGTAAATCTACCATTGATGACGATGTACTTGATAACCTGGAGGAAGTGCTCGTAACTTCCGACGTAGGTGTAAGTACTACATTAAAAATCATAGACCGCATACAACAACGTGTAAGCAAAGACAAATATTTATCGACCACCGAATTAAATCACTTACTTCGAGATGAGATCCAGCTTCTTCTTGCCGAAAACAATAGTAACGATTTTCGCCAGTTTGAATACGGACAGCACAAACCCTATGTAATCATGGTGGTGGGCGTAAATGGCGTAGGAAAAACGACAACTATTGGAAAATTGGCTCATAAGCTGAAAGCAGAAAACTTAAAAGTAGTGTTAGGTGCTGCTGATACCTTCAGAGCCGCCGCCGTGGAACAGATTAAACTGTGGGGCGAACGTGTCGGTGTACGTGTGGTTGCCCAGGCAATGGGTTCAGACCCTGCCTCAGTAGCATTCGACACCTTGCAGTCGGCAGTAGCCAATGGCGAAGATGTGGTTATCATCGATACCGCAGGCCGTTTGCACAATAAAATAGGTCTGATGAACGAGCTAAGTAAAATTAAAAATGTGATGGAAAAGGTGATTCCTTCTGCCCCACATGAAATTTTACTGGTATTGGATGGCTCCACTGGTCAGAATGCCTTTGAGCAATGCAAACAATTTACTGAAGCTACTGATGTAAACGCGTTGGCTATAACTAAATTGGATGGCACGGCAAAAGGTGGCGTAGTGATCGGCATCTCCGATCAGTTTAAAATTCCAGTAAAATACATTGGCGTCGGCGAAAGCATGAACGACCTGCAATTATTTGATAAAAAAGCATTTGTCGACAGCCTGTTTAAATAACAGTCGTCCGCAAATACTATAAGAATACCCAATACAAGATGAATACAAAAACCCCTTCCCAGATCATTCCCGTCAAAAAACCCAAAATCAATGTAATCACTTTGGGCTGTTCCAAAAACACCTACGATTCTGAAGTTTTAATGGGACAACTGCGTGGCAACAGCATGGATGTGGTTCATGAGTCTAACAGAATGGACAAAGATGATATCGTTGTGATCAATACTTGCGGCTTTATCGATAATGCCAAGCAGGAATCTATAGATACCATACTACAATATAGCCAATTAAAAGAGGATGGAAAAGTCGGTAAAGTATTTGTCACCGGCTGTTTATCTGAGCGGTACAAGCCAGAACTCGAAGCAGAAATCACAAATGTGGACGCTTTTTTCGGCACAAATGATCTGAATAACCTTCTACACTCTCTTGGTGCAAATTACAAACATGAACTCATTGGGGAACGGCTACTAACCACGCCTTCCCATTTTGCATACTTTAAGATTGCGGAAGGTTGTAACCGTCCTTGTTCATTTTGTGCCATTCCCTTAATGCGCGGTAAACATATCTCGCGCGATATGCAGGAATTGGTAAATGAGGCTAAAATACTTGCAGCAGGTGGAACGAAGGAGCTGATACTGATTGCGCAGGATCTTACGTATTATGGCCTCGACATTTATGGAAAACGCAACCTGGATGAATTGCTTCGCAGGCTATCCGATGTAAATGGAATCGAATGGATCAGATTACAATATGCATACCCTTCTGGTTTCCCTATGGAGATATTGGATGCCATGAACGAGCGTGAGAACATCTGCAAATACCTTGACATGCCTTTGCAGCACATTACAGACAACATGTTAAAGTCAATGCGCCGTGGGATCACGAAACAGAAAACCATAGACATTGTCAATCAGATCAGAGATAAAGTACCAGGTATTGCCATGCGTACGACATTAATCTGCGGATATCCTGGTGAAACCGAAGAAGACTTCGAAGAAATGCTGGAATGGGTAGAAGAAACACGTTTCGACAGATTGGGCTGCTTTACTTATTCCCACGAAGAGAAAACCCATGCGCACAATCTTGTGGATGACGTACCCGAAGAGGTTAAACAACAACGTGTAGATGCGATCATGGAGCTTCAACAGGGAATTTCTTTCGATATCAATCAGGAAAAGGTTGGCAAAACATATAAGGTACTGGTGGACCGGAAAGAAGGAGATTTCTTTGTTGGACGTACAGAATATGACTCACCAGAAGTTGATAATGAGGTACTGATTGATGCCAACACCGGCTACGCTGCAAACGGAAGCTTTGTGCACGTAAAGATAGATCGCGCGGAGGACTTTGATCTATATGGACAGATTGTAAAATAAAAGCTGCAAACTTAGAATTATGGTTTATTAAACTAAATTCGTGGCAATGCAAGCTAAAAACATCTCTTATCAGGAAACGAATGCTTTCTCAGCCCTTGTACTAGATTACATCAGCGGAAAGGAACAGTTAAAATCACTTTATAAATATTCGCCGGATCTGGAAGGCTTCGCTAAAGCAATTGAGCATCACGGTAACAAGGTTGACCGAACGCTATTAACGGCTACCTTGCAAAAACAATATGCCAAGGTAAAAACCACTGACCTGGTTAGGAAGAATATCGAAACACTGGCAGATCAAAAGACATTCACCATTACAACGGGGCATCAATTAAACATTTTTACCGGTCCCCTGTATTTCATTTATAAAATAGTTACGGCAATAAACCTCGCCAAAGAACTAAAACAGACGTTTCCGGCATACAATTTTGTTCCTGTTTACTGGATGGCTACGGAAGATCATGATTTTGAAGAGATCAATCATGTGAAAATTGAAGACAGAATGTTGACATGGAACAAACAAGCCGCAGGTGCAACAGGCCGACTGGATACCGCCGACATTCAGCAGACGCTCGCTGCGTACAAGGGATATCTGGGCATAGGAAAAAACGGCATGATGTTGTCCAGGTTGATGGAAGCTGCCTATACTGACAATAACAAGTTGAGTGACGCTACTCGCGAACTGGTTGACGCTTTGTTCAGCGAATATGGCCTGATCTGTATCGATGCAGATGACCGCGAACTGAAAAAACAATTCTCCGAAATCATTCATCAGGACATTACCGAGCAAAACAGCTTTAAATATATCTCTCAAAGCAATCGGGAAATGGAACGACTAGGCTATAAGCCTCAGGTTAATCCGAGGGAAATCAATTTTTTCTATATGACCGATCTGCTTAGAGAACGGATCATTGAAGAGCATGGTTTATACAAGGTGACAAATACGTCTATTACATTTGATAAGGATCAACTACAACAGGAAATTAATAATTATCCAGAAAGATTCAGTCCGAATGTGGTCATGCGTCCGGTATATCAGGAAGTGATCTTGCCAAATCTAGCTTACATTGGCGGAGGCGCAGAAGTTACTTACTGGCTACAGTTGAAGGCGAATTTTGATTATTATAAAGTAGATTACCCGGTTTTACTGCTGCGTAATTCGGCACTGATCATAGATAAACGCAGTCAGGAAAAGATGCAAACATTGGGCATCAGCCACAAAAACCTTTTTGCGGATACAGAACTGCTTAAAAACGAATGGATTCGGGCGCACGCCAATTTACAATTAGCTTTAAGTGATGAAGAGCGCGCAATAAGTGCCGTTTTTGATCAGATTAAATTGAATGTTTATAAAATCGACAAAACGCTAGCAAAGTCGGCTGATTCCGCAAAGATTAAAACGTTGAAGCTGATTTCAAGTTTAGAGAAAAAGATGATCAGGGCTGAAAAGCGTAAGCACGAAACTTCTTTAAACCAAATTGAGAACTTAAAAGACAAACTTTTTCCAACGGGTGTTCTCCAGGAGCGGGTATTAAATATTGCACCCATGTTTATATTGTATGGAGATGACTTTATTGAGTCGCTGATAGACTCCTTTAAACCTCTTGACCACCAGTTTACTATACTATTTGCCTAAATATCATGATTTTCCTCACTTTTTCTGAAAATAGCTTGCGTCATTTTACCGAATCCGTTTTTTCAAAAATGGGCTGCCCGGAGACGGATGCAAAACTTGCTGCTGATGTGTTATTACGCTCCGACCTAAGAGGAATTGATTCTCATGGTGTCGCCCGTCTAAGTGGCTACGTAAGGTTATGGGAAAAGGAACGCATTAATGCAGCTCCGTTTGTCCGTGTTGTTCACGAAACTGCGACTACCGCTACAGTTGATGGTGATGGTGGATTAGGATTAGTTGTCGCTCCGTTTGCCATGAAGATCGCTATAGAAAAAGCACAAATTTACGGCAGTGGCTGGGTCTCTGTGAAGAACTCCAATCATTTCGGAATTGCAGGATATCATGCCTTAATGGCGGTAGACCAGGATATGATTGGCATAAGTATGACGAATGCAAGCCCACTAGTTGCCCCTACCTATGCCAGTGAAAGACTGCTTGGGACTAACCCAATGTGTTATGCTTTTCCGGCAGGCAAGTATCCTCCGGTGGTCGTAGACATGGCAACTGCAGCCGCCGCTAACGGAAAACTGGAAATTGCACAAAGAGCAAATCAACCAATCCCTGACGGCTGGGTGCAGGATAAAAGTGGACAGGTTTCCTTAAACCCGCATGAATTGAAGGATGGTGGAGCACTATTGCCTCTAGGCAGTGATAAAGACCACGGAAGCCATAAAGGTTATGGACTTGGTGCTACCGTAGATATCCTGTCAGCTGTTCTCTCAGGCGCAAATTATGGCCCATGGGTACCTCCTTTCGTTTCCTTTCTGGAACCACCAACTGACCCTGTTGGAGCAGGAATTGGTCATTTTTTCGGCGCAATGCGTGTAGATGGTTTTCGCCCGGCGCAGGAGTTCAAAGATCACCTTGACAATTGGATTGAGCGTTTCAAAGGTGCCAGAACGGTAGATCCGGAGAAACAAGTGATCATTCCCGGAGAACCAGAATTTGCTTTCGAAATTGAGCGCAAAAAAAACGGCATCCCATTAATTGATGCCGTTGTCAATGATTTAAATGAGCTAGCCCTTAAACTAGGAATAGCTGGTCTGTCTTAATGAATGCCACTTAACAATCTATTCCATCTAATCTTGTTAAGGAACGAACCGTTGGTGTCATAGCTCATCCAGATAAACAAGGCCTTACCAACAATATGGTCTTCCGGCACAAACCCCCAGTATCTGGAATCGGCAGAGCGATGTCTATTGTCGCCCATCATCCAGTAATAATCCATCTTAAACGTATAGCTATCTGCAGCTTTTCCATTGATAAGCCATCCGTCTCCTGATTTTTCTAAGTTATTCCCTTCATAGATCCGAATACTTCGCTCATAAAGTGGCATACTGACGCTGTCTAATTTAACAGTCCAACCTTTTTTAGGTACAATGATTGGCCCGAAATTATCTACATTCCATGATCTGTTCTTGTCGAAAGGAAAAATATCGCTCTCCCGTTCGCTTTGCATCACTGTAGATTCACTAACTGATTCAACAAAATCCAGCTTTCTTACTGCGTCCATCATTGCCGCCGTGCCGTTAAAAGTATATACGTTTGGCGTCATGGTACTTCTGATGTCATCGGAGATATTGAATCCAAGATCTTCAAATACTTCCGGATTAATGTCCGGAGTTTTAAACATCACTTCATAGCTCATCTGCCCGGTGCTTTTTAATTTCTCAGTCTTACCGTTAACAGTCACCAAACCTTTACTCATGCTGATCGTATCGCCTGCAATTGCAATACAACGCTTGATGTAATTTTCTCTTTTATCTACAGGTCTGCTAACAATAGTATAGCGACTGTTGATTGCGGCCCAACCTTCGGCCCTGACCATTTGATAATAATCAACATCCTGTTGCTCCAAAGCAACGGTATCGCCTTGTGGATAATTGAAAACAACCACATCGTTTCTTTTGATATCAGACAAACCTGGTAAGCGACGGAATTTCCACTGAACACCTTCCCAATACGCTTTAGTGCCTGTTATTGGCATTGTATGGTGGGCAAAAGGAAATGCAACCGGCGTCATAGGTATTCTTGCCCCATAATTTACTTTACTTACAAATAAAAAATCGCCAACCAGCAACGACCGTTCCATCGAAGCAGTAGGAATGGTGTAAGCTTCAATGAAGAACACCCTGATTATTGTAGCGGCAACAACTGCAAATACGATGGCATCGACCCATTCTCTGGTTTTTGTTTTCTTTTTCTTGGGTTTATCGTCCTTCGTCTTTTGCCAGAATTTCCAACTCATATATTATGATTTAAAGTTAAATATATCGGCTATATTATAAAAGCCTTGTTTATTTTGCAACCATTCAGCTGCTACTATTGCTCCTAATGCAAAACCTGATCTATTATGAGCGGTATGCTTCAATTCAATTTCATCAACCTCAGAGCTGTATAGGACAGTATGCGTTCCAGGTATATTTTCGATACGATGTGATTCGATCAGCAACTGGTCCTTTTTGATCACCTCATCAATTGACCTACCTACCAACTCATTCACCCATTCATTTTTCCGATCCACCTGTTCAATAATATCCTCCGCAAGCGTCATGGCTGTACCACTTGGTGAATCTTTTTTCTCGGTGTGGTGAATTTCTTCTACCTGAACTTCATACGCCGGAAAGTCGTTCATTAATTTGGCCATTATCTTATTGATATGAAAGAATAAATTAACCCCTATACTGAAGTTTGATCCATAAAGCAAGGTATTGTTACGACTAAGACAGTCGTTTTTAACCTGCTGCAATTCTCCATACCAACCTGTAGTACCAACTACAACCGGTAGGTTAGCATCAAAGCAGGCATATATATTACTTAACGCGGCGTCTGGTGCACTAAAATCTATGGCCACATCGGCTTTAGCTAAGTTCGCTGTCGTAAGCTCCGCAGTGTTATCAACACTAATTTTTAAGACGATTTCATGACCTCTTTCTAGCGCAATTCGTTCGATGATTTGCCCCATTTTACCGTATCCAAGTAATGCAATTTTCATTTAAAGCTATTTTATTTAATGGTAATGAAGCTTGCTTCGCAGGTTTCATTTAAAGATATTTATATTTAATGGTACTGAACTTTGCTCCGCAGGTTTCAGTACCATATGTTCGTTAAGTGTTAAATGTTAAAAAGCTACAGCAACTTTCAGACCTGGTGTAAAAGAGTTGAAGCCATAACGCTGATTTGTATTGATAAGATCTGGCCTGATCTTGATCCCTGCCACATCGCCTACATCAAAGTTTGCCAGGCGGGCATCTATATACGCTTCAACGATATTGAATAAATAGAGACCTACATAGGAAAAAATGATCACCTGTCTATTTCGCTTATAAATATCTTTTGCTTCAACCAAGCGAGTTGTTTCAGTTTGCTGGTAAGGTCCATCCCTTTTTTGATCGTTATTCGCTGCTCTGTACTTGAGCTCATCGACAAAAAAGTTATACTGCTTCGTATTGTCTAAATAGGAAATGGTAAGCAAGACTGCACCGGTATAGATACCTGCTACTTTCAAACCCCTGTAAACAGTAAGTCCGTTCCCAATTTGCCCTAAACCAGGCAGCATCGCTGACCTGATCGCAGCACGTCGGCCGGCAATTTTACCAAGGTTTACATACGGTTTTATAGAATCCACCGTTACGATGTTTGCAGTTGCTGTATCTTGTTTAGTGGTCAAAACCTCTTGAGCTCTTGCGCCGGAGGCGGCAAAAAACAAGCAGACCGATAACAGCAGTATTTTGTACATTACCAATCCAATAGCTCTAATATTCTGTTTAGATCGTCGTCAGACATGAAAGGAATCTCTATCGCTCCTTTGCCATTTTCACCCACTTTCAACTTCACTTTCGTTGCGAACTTTGAAGCCAGGTCTTTTTGCAATTTTTGGTATTCGAAAGGAACCGGTTTAGATTTTAACTGAAATTTAGGTTTTACCTCAACGCTGTTGATACTTCTTACCAGCTCTTCTACCTTTCTAACTGAAAGACCTTTATCGATGATTTCCTGATGGATAAAAAGCTGCTTCTCTTCCTGCTCAACATTGATTAGCGCACGGGCATGTCCCATGGATATTTTCTGGTCACGAATGGAAATTTGGATTGCAGGCGGCAGTTTAAGCAAACGCAGGTAATTGGTTACCGTAGTGCGGTTCTTTCCAACCCGTTCTCCTAACTGCTCTTGCTTTAAGTTGCATTCATCGAGCATACGCTGAAAGCTAAGCGCTACTTCAATGGCATTTAGGTTTTCCCTTTGTATGTTTTCTATAAGTGCCATTTCCAGCATCTGCTGATCATTCGCACTGCGCACATAAGCAGGGATTTCCGTAAGGCCAGCCAATTTTGCTGCCCTCAACCTTCGCTCTCCTGAAATGAGCTGATATTGATTTGCACTTTGTTTTCTAACCGTAATTGGCTGAATAAGACCTTGAACTTTTATAGATTCCGACAACTCGTTTAAAGCCACCTGATCAAATTCCGTACGAGGCTGGTATGGGTTGGTCTCTATTTCACTGATATTGATCAGTCCGATACTGCTATTATTCTGGCGGCTTTCCTGCCTGGTTTCACTAACCGGGTTAACCTCACTTCTTGGCGGGTTAACGGTTTCGCTATCATCCAAAAGCGCACTCAATCCTCTGCCTAAACCTGTTTTTCGCTGAAAAGATGTCATTAAAAATAATTAAATAATTGCCGTATTAACGTCCTGAACTTCCTTAACCAATCCGTTCTTGCGGACGATTTCTCGGGCCAGGTTCAGATAGTTGATTGCCCCTTTACAGTTTGCATCGTGCATAATTACAGATACGCCATAACTCGGTGCCTCACTTAAGCGGGTATTTCGTTGAATGATCGTATCAAAAACCAATTCCTGAAAATGAGTTTTTACTTCTTCAACTACCTGATTAGAAAGGCGCAAGCGCACATCATACATGGTCAGCAAAATACCCTCAATCTCCAGTTCAGGATTTAAACGATTTTGTACAATTTTAATTGTGTTCAGTAATTTCCCTAAACCTTCCAATGCGAAATATTCACATTGTACAGGAATGATGACCGAATCAGCAGCAGTAAGTGCGTTAATAGTAATTAAACCCAAAGAAGGTGAACAATCAACGATAATAAAGTCATACTGATCCTTTATTTTTTCCATCACCGCCTTCATTTTATATTCCCTGTTATTGAGGTTGATCATTTCGATCTCCGCTCCTACCAGGTCAATATGGGCAGGCAACAAATCCAGGTTAGGGGTATCTGTCTTCTGTATCGCATCCATCGGTTCAATATCATTTATGATACATTCGTAAATGCTGTTCTTGATATTTCTCGGATCAAAACCAATACCAGAAGTTGAGTTGGCTTGAGGGTCTGCGTCGACCAATAGCGTTTTGTATTCCAGGACTGCTAAACTCGCAGCCAGGTTTATAGATGAAGTCGTTTTACCTACACCACCTTTTTGATTTGCCAATGCAATAATTTTACTCATTTATTCTTTTAATAATTACCGATTATTTACTTAAGGCTTAATTTACATTGAAGTAAATCTATAAAAAATGCTATTTTTGTATCGTTTTAGGCATATTTTATCGATTAGCTAAGATACAAACTTAATAGCAAAACTAGCACTAATGCCTTAAGTGTTTTACACATCTTATTAACAATTCACGCATGGTAACCATCATATCAGGCACAAACAGGCCTGCAAGCAATACCTTAAAAGTTGCAAAGTATTATCAGAAAACCTTGGCTGAAAAAGGTTTACAAGCTAAAATACTAAACCTCGAGTCTCTTCCCGAAAATATCATCACATCCGATCTATATGGAAAAAGAAGTCCCGAATTCTTTGAAATCCAACAGCTGGTTACTGATACCAGTAAATTCATATTTATTATACCTGAGTACAACGGTAGCTTTCCTGGTGTTTTGAAGACCTTTATTGACGCCTGCGAGTTTCCACGAAGTTTTTACGACAAAAAAGCCGCATTGGTTGGACTTTCATCTGGAAAATACGGAAATATCCGAGGAATAGACCATTTTGGTGGAGTATGTAGCTACTTGCACTTGAATGTACTGCCATTAAGGATCCACATCTCCGACATCAAATCCGAATTGAACGAAAACGGAATGTTTTTCAGAGAAGATACTTTAAAGTTTACCGGGCAACAGATGGATAAATTTATTGCGTTTTAAAACTGAGCCAGCGGACCCCTTCATTACCAAATACAAAAGAACCAGGATAAAGCATTTCGGCGATATCTTCAAGTGCCGCTACTAAATCTTCCGGATCTTGAGCATCAAAGTCTTGTCCCTCCATCAAGTAAACCCGGTTATATAAGACAGCGGGCCAGTTCTCTTCCAATAACGGTGGAACAAACCCCATCATCTCCAACATAGTTGTATCCTTTTCCATATATATAACCACCTTGGCAGAATCAACGAAATCATGCAAAACACCACCGGCAACTGAAATCAACTCGGCGAGCGTATAGTTTAGCTTATTATAATTATCCAGGCAGGTAACAGGTACCTTTTCCATGAACTTGATTTTATGCTCGATTATAGCCATACGATCCTGAAGCTGTTCCCTCAATGCTTCATCTTTAACCTTATTTATAACCGCATTTAAAAAAGACATATTAATTTGTTATTACTTTGCACAAAATTACTATTCCTGAAGCGATGCACCCTATGATAAACAATATTTTTTATGCTTTGCTGACCTTACTGTTGATCTCCTGTGGAAATAGATCTTCGAAGGAGCAGAAAAAGGTGTTCAACATAAACCTTGATCAAAATGTGACATCCCTTGACCCCGCTTTTGCGCGCAACCAAAATGCCATATGGATGATGAACCAGATTTTCAATGGGCTGGTTCAGATAGATAGCAACCTAATGCCAGTGCCATGCATAGCCCAATCCTGGCAAGTGTCGAATGACCGTTTAACATATACCTTCAACCTGCGCAATGATGTTTACTTCCATGACGACCCCATTTTTCAAGACGGCAAAGGACGAAAAGTGATAGCAGCCGATTTCAAATATAGTTTCTACCGCCTCATAGACCCGCAGGTTGCCTCTTCAGGGGGATGGATCTTTAATGATAAAATTGAAGGCATTAATAGTTTCCTTGCACTGAATGACAGTACCTTTCAAATTAAACTCACTAAACCTTTCCCAGCATTCATCAATTTGTTGACAACGCAATACTGTTCGGTAGTACCAAAGGAAATTGTGGAACACTATAGCAAAGATTTCCGTAGTCACCCCATAGGCACCGGTCCATTTAAATTTAAATATTGGAAGGAAGATGAGATATTGGTGATGCTTAAAAATGAGCGGTATTGGGAAAAGCAAGGCAGCGCACAACTGCCCTTTTTAGATGCCGTCAAAGTCACCTTTATCAGCGATAAGCAAAGTGCATTTATGAACTTCATTAAAAAAGAACTGGATTTTTTTGATAAGGTAGACGGAAGTTATCGAGACGATATATTAACCAAAAGTGGAAAGATGACCGAAAAATATCAAGGAAAGTTTAAACTTAGAAAAGGACCTTATCTATGTACAGAATATATCGGGATACTGGTCGACACTTCGAAAGCAATCACAAAAACTTCTCCATTGAGATTTAAAAAAGTACGCCAGGCGATCAACTATGCGATAGATAAACCAAAATTGATCAAGTATCTACGAAACAGCGTTGGCATGCCGGCAACCTCGGGTTTTATTCCTCATGGAATGCCAGGCTTTGACAGCATTGCCGTGAAAGGTTACCATTATGACCCGCAAAAAGCTGCGCGGCTATTAGCAGAGGCCGGATTTCCCAATGGTAAAGGTATGCCTGAAATCACCTTAAGTACCTCGACCACCTATAAGGACCTGATTGAATTTATACAGGCCGAATTGCATGCCCTGGGTGTCCGTGTAAGGGTTGATGTAACCCCGAGCGCTAGTCTGCGCGACCTTATCGCTCAAAACCATGTTAACTTTTTCAGAGGCTCCTGGATTGCTGATTACCCCGATGGGGAAAATTATCTCGCAATGTTCTACTCTAAGAACAAAATACCTAACGGTCCTAATTACACGGGGTACTTTAACGATGAATTTGATCGATTATTTGAGCAAAGCTATTACGTGAGCGACAATAATAAGCGCTATCTTCTCTATCAGAAAATGGACCGGATGATCGTTGCGCACGCTAATGTAGTACCAATACTATACGACCAGTCGCTGATCATGACACAGAACAACATTAGCGGCTATACATTGAACGCTTTGAACCTTATGATCTTAAAGACAGTTAAGAAACACTAGTTTCCTTGTAAACCGCCAACTCCTCCTCCACCCTGCTGGTCCTCTTTCTTCAAATCATCATTCATCACTCCCCGTTTTTTCTTCGGCTGCGCATTGAAATTCATTTTACCAAATTTATAACTAAAGTTGACTCCAAAAGATCGCAAAGGATAATAAATATCGGATTGTTGATATGAGTTAGCCGTTGAATTCACGGTTTTAATGTGGAGGTCGCGCTTAAAAGGGTTCAAAACATTCAATCCAATTGTTGCTTTTTGTTTTAGAATCTCCTTTTTTATCGCTCCGCCATAAAAATACATGATATCCGTCTTGCCCTGAAAGGTACGTTTTGGTGCGTTAACCACTCCCCAAACTTCTGTGTTCCATCCACCCGGCA
Organism: Pedobacter sp.; assembly: GCA_031179845.1. Classification (GTDB taxonomy): domain Bacteria; phylum Bacteroidota; class Bacteroidia; order Sphingobacteriales; family Sphingobacteriaceae; genus Pedobacter. Next base: position 128 of record JAPSHM010000033.1, on the reverse strand, counting down.
AGGCATATGCAGAGCGTGCAAAAGCGGTATAATTGTAAAAAGTTCCGGTATTGACCGATTTATCAGCGCTATTGATTTCATAGGTATTTAATCCCAGATTGGTCATCAGTGTCCATTTTGGTTTCGGA
>JAPSHM010000032.1 GCA_031179845.1 Pedobacter sp. | reverse complement strand
TGCACAAAGCGCATCAAATGTACCTGATGGGCATGCAGGTGGACTGGCAGGATGGCCTAAACTCAAGAGGTTTTACTTTCAGCAATCCCAATGCCGCCAGTACCTGCGGATGTGGAACCAGCTTCTCCGTATAAAAAAGATACCAATTGTAACAATATATCAAGTCCTGTTGTCTAAACAACAGGACTTTTATTTTAGCCCCCTTTTTTATTCGCCTCTAATGACCTACACCGAAAACGTAAAATTAGCCCTCCAGTCTATCACAAGCAACAGGTTGCGAACTATGCTGACTGCATTGATCATTGCAATAGGCTTGTCTGCGCTTGTAGGCATCTTAACCACACTGGATGCAGTTAAGAAAAGCATGACCGATGCATTTTCAAGTATGGGTGCAAATTCATTCAACATCAGGAACAGGGGAACGGGAATCCGAATGGGCGGACCGGGACAACGGCAAAAACCATTCGAGTCTATAAGATATGAGCAGGCTTTGGCATTTAAAAAACAGTTAAACACACCTGCTAAAGTCGCAGTAAGTGTGATTGCCAGTCGGGGTGCTACAGTCAAATATGGCCAGGAAAAAACCAACCCAAACATCAGTCTGCAGGGAATAGATGAAAACGGCCTGAATTCCCAGGGTTTGGAACTGGCGTTGGGGCGAAACTTCAACCAGGCTGAAACGGAATCAGGAAGCAACATCTGTATCATTGGCAGTGAGATCAGTGAAACACTTTTTAAAACCGAATCCCCCCTGGACAAAGTTATAAGGGTTGGTAACAGTCGCTTGAAGGTGATTGGGGTTTTGGTTTCTAAAGGACAAAGCATGGGATTTAGTGGCGACCGCTCGATATACGTTCCATTATTGAAAGCAAAATATATGAATACCGGCTCAGACCCTTCCTACACGCTAACTGTGATGGTGCCCAGCAACGACATCATGGACAATGTGATTGGAGAGGCGACCGCAGAATTTAGAAACATCAGAAAAATGCGGGTAACAGAGCCCAACAATTTCGAAATCACTAAAAGCGATGCGATGGCGCAAACGCTGTTTGAAAATTTAAGTTATGTAGTTGGGGGAGGCATAGCAATTGGCATCATCACCTTAATAGGTGCTTCCATAGGTTTAATGAACATCATGCTGGTATCCGTTACTGAAAGGACCAGGGAGATCGGTATCAGAAAGGCGATCGGTGCAAATCCAGCCGTTATCAGAAAGCAATTCCTGATCGAGGCAGTCCTGATCTGCCTGATGGGGGGAGCACTTGGGATCTTCTTAGGCATAGCCATAGGAAATTTGATCTCTTTAAGTATGGGCGGCTCCTTTCTCATTCCCTGGGAATGGATCATTGGCGGCTTTGGCGTTTGTGTTTTTGTAGGTATCCTTTCTGGATATTACCCCGCAAAAAAAGCCTCTAAACTGGATCCAGTAGAGGCTTTAAGGTATGAATAAAGATGGTTATCGCCCTTGATACTGTGTATCGTAATAGGCTTGATAATTTCCGGAAGTCACGTTAGTTAACCATTCCTCATTGTCAAGGTACCAGTCTACCGTTTTCTCGAGACCTTCCTCAAATTGCAAACTAGGCACCCAATTCAACTTATTTTGCAACTTCGTAGAATCGATGGCATAGCGGAGGTCATGGCCTGCGCGATCCGTAACAAAAGTGATCAGCTTGGCCGACTCGCCTTCCTCACGTCCTAACTTACGGTCCATAATATTGCATAACAAATGGATCAGATCAATATTTTTCCATTCATTGTGTCCACCAATGTTGTAAGTTTCGCCGGTTTCAGCCTGATGGAAGATCACATCAATAGCCCTTGCATGATCCTCTACCCAAAGCCAGTCGCGTATATTCTCTCCCTTACCATAAACAGGAACCGGTTGATTGTTTTTAATGTTGTTTATTGCCAGTGGAATCAGTTTCTCAGGAAAATGATGAGAGCCATAATTGTTGGAACAATTAGAGATCACGACATCTAAGCCATAAGTGTCATGATACGCCCGTACAAAGTGATCAGATGAAGCCTTTGAAGCTGAATATGGGCTATGCGGATCATATGCGGTCGTTTCGGTAAACATCCCCGTATCACCTAAGGCACCATAAACCTCATCAGTGGACACATGGTAAAAGCGTTTGGTCGCGTAATCCCCTTTCCAAAATTCCCTTGCAGCATTCAATAAATTCACTGTACCGATAACATTGGTCATGACAAATGCTGTAGGGTCTGCGATAGATCTATCCACATGGGACTCCGCAGCCAAATGGATCACTGCATCAAACTGTTCAGTCTGAAACAGGTCAAATATTTCAACTGCATCGGTAATATCGGCTCTAATAAACCTGTAATTGGGAAGATCCTCAACATCAGTCAGATTAGCTAAATTTCCCGCGTAGGTAAGCTTGTCAAGGTTTATAATTTCATAATCGGGATATTTGTTTACAAATCTTCGGACTACATGAGATCCGATAAAACCTGCACCACCCGTTATTAGTATCTTTTTCATCGATTAAATGGTTATTTATATGATTTGTATCTATAAAGCTTTTGGCAAATTCAATGTTTCAGCTATTGCTGCTGTCTTGTTGCTATAGATTTTATTTAATAAATTATTAATTGGCGCCTGGAGATCGAACTGAAGGTCTTCATGCAACTTGCTATATTTGTTCAATGTCGAAACCGCGGTCCGCACAAAATAAACAGACAGCTTCTCGTTGAATTTATGAAGCGACGACAAGACACTCTCGTTAAAATCAATGGGAATACGGTTCAAAAGGTGAATTCTAAGCTCGATTTCACTGTTCAGATCCTTGGTCACCTTAAAATGATGATTAATACTGCCATTCAGTTTACGTAGCTTCAAAAGAGTTTCCTTAGAATTGACCTTCCTGGAAATCAACAAGCTCTCCACTTCATTTTCTATGAGTTCATATAATTGCTCTTGCCGCAGGATCAAATCTTCTGCAGTTTCCAGCAGTTTGAAATGAAGGTGTTCATTTAAAACTTTATCCTTTGCTATTAATCTGAGCAACAGCTTATCTTTTTCCTTCTCAGGAAGAGACTTGATCTCTAGTTTCAGTGCTTTATGCTCACTCAATAACATCTAAATTGGATTTTCCTGCAAATACTTTTCCCACTTCCAGGCAGATGACATCATTTCATTTAGGCCAAGTTCGGCCTTCCAGCCTAATTCCCGGGCGGACTTCGTGACATCACCCCAAACTTTTTCAATGTCTCCTTCTCTTCTTGGGCCTATGGTGTAATTTAACTTTACACCTGTAGACTCCTCAAATGCCTGGATAATTTGCAATACGGAGGATCCTTTACCGGTACCAAGATTAAAAACCTCGTAGTTATCCACTGCCTGATCACCATCAAGGCGCTTAATCGCAGCAACATGGGCTTTAGCCAGATCCACAACATGGATATAATCTCTAACCGCCGAGCCATCAGGAGTCTCATAATCGTTTCCGTAAACGGTAATTGGGCCACGTTTTCCGATTGCGGACTGTGTAATAAACGGCACCAGATTCTGAGGAACACCAATTGGTAGCTCTCCGATCAAAGCAGATTCGTGTGCGCCAACAGGATTAAAGTAACGCAGAGAAATGACTTTTAATTCAGGAGTTACCGCGCAGGTATCTTGTAGAATTTCTTCTGCTACCTGTTTGGTATTGCCATATGGTGACTGTGCTTTTTGTGTTGGTGCGTCTTCCGTTACCGGCAAAACCTCCGGTTGTCCATAAACGGTACAGGAGGAAGAGAAAACAAATTTAACCTTTGAATCAAATGCATTGACCAGGTTGATCAGGGAATAAAAATTATTCCGATAATATTTCAAAGGTTTCTGCACAGATTCGCCTACAGCTTTGAAGGCCGCGAAATGAATTACGCCCGAGATGTCATTGTGCTGCAAAACGAATTCGTTCACTTTTTGCTCATCAGTCAGGTCCAATTCCACGAATTCAGGTTGAGTGCCGGTAATGGCTTCGATCTGCTGAAGGATTTTACGACTGGAGTTCGACAAATCATCAACGATCAGGACTTCGTAACCCGCATTATGTAATTCTACGACGGTATGTGAGCCGATAAAACCGGTGCCACCGGTAACTAATATTTTAGACATATCTTTTATTTGTTATATCCGGTGAAATCTTTATGGTCCGTATTTGCAAATGCTTCAACTGGTAAAGATTTGAAGTATTCGTAGGTAATTTTCAATCCTTCTTCGCGACTTACCTTTGGCTCCCAGTCGAGGATAGCTTTCGCCTTAGTAATATCCGGGCGTCTTTGTTTTGGATCATCTACAGGAAGATCTCTAAGCACAAGTTTCTGATTGGTTCCGGTAAGTTTGATGATCTCCTCGCCAAATTGTTTAATTGTGATCTCGTCTGGGTTGCCAATGTTCATCGGTTGTGCATAATCGCTCAGCAATAAACGGTAGATCCCTTCAATCAAATCGTCAACATAGCAAAAAGACCTGGTTTGAGAACCGTCACCGAATACGGTAAGGTCTTCGCCCCTTAAGGCCTGACCAATAAAGGCAGGCAATACCCTTCCGTCATTCAGTCGCATCCTTGGTCCGTAAGTATTAAAGATACGTACGATACGTGTCTCCAGGCCATGGAAGGTATGATAAGCCATTGTCATGGCTTCCTGGAAACGCTTCGCCTCGTCATAAACTCCTCTGGGTCCTACTGGATTTACATTACCCCAGTATTCTTCAGGCTGTGGATTTACGCTCGGATCTCCGTAGACCTCCGATGTCGAAGCGATCAGCATTCTTGCATTTTTACCTCTTGCGAGTCCAAGCAGGTTGTGCGTACCCAACGACCCTACCTTCAAAGTTTGAATTGGGATCTTTAAGTAATCAATCGGACTTGCTGGAGATGCAAAGTGAAGGATATAGTCGAGTTCGCCTGAAATATGTACAAATTTCGAAATATCGTGATGATAGAACTCAAAATTTTCCAGGCCGAACAAATGCTCAATATTTTTAAGATCTCCGGTGATCAGGTTATCCATTGCCAATACATGGTAATCTTCCTTGATAAACCTGTCGCACAAATGCGACCCTAAAAAGCCGGCTGCGCCGGTAATTAAAACTCTTTTACGTTTCATGAATATATAAGCTTACGGCCAACACTGTTATAATAATACCCCAAATCGATCATTTTCTGCAGCTCATAAAGATTACGCCCATCAAAAATTACTTTATTGCTCATGCGCTCTTCCATTCTTTCAAAATCAGGATTTCTAAATACTGACCATTCCGTGGCGATCAGTAAAGCGTCAGCGTTAAGCAGTGCATCGTATTGATTTTCTGCATAACTGATTTTATCACCTACAATCAGTTTCACATTTTTCATCCCCTCCGGATCAAATGCACTTACTGTTGCGCCATGTTTCAAAAGTTCTTCGATGATATATAAAGCAGGAGCTTCGCGGATGTCATCAGTTTCCGGCTTAAACGCCAGTCCCCACAAAGCAAAGTGCTTCCCTGCAAGATCGCCATTGTAATATTTTACCAACTTATCAACCAATATTGTTTTTTGTTTTTCATTCACCTGCATGACTGATCTCAATATTTGAAAATCGTAGTCATGTTCATCAGCAGATTTGGCCAATGCCTGAACATCTTTAGGGAAACAGCTGCCACCATAACCGATGCCCGGAAACAAGAAGCGTTTACCGATCCTGGCATCAGATCCGATTCCTTTTCGTACAGCATCAACATCTGCGCCAACAATTTCGCAAAGGTTCGCTACTTCATTCATGAAAGTGATTTTTGTAGCAAGAAAAGAATTGGCTGCATATTTTGTAAGCTCTGATGAGCGTTCGTCCATAAACAAGATCGGATTACCTTGTCTTACATACGGGCCATACAGCTCAGACATCAATTTTTGCGCTTTTTCACTTCTCGTTCCAATCACAACCCTGTCTGGCTTCATAAAATCCTCAACAGCTACGCCTTCACGCAAAAACTCTGGATTGGACACTACATCTATTTCAATATCCGTATTGGCAGTAAAGACAGCTTGTACTTTATCGGCAGTACCAACAGGTACGGTAGACTTGTTCACAATAACTTTGTATTCAGTTACCAGCTTCGAGATGTCTTTTGCAGCGCCCAGAATGTAAGAAAGATCTGCCGCACCATCTCCACCCGGAGGCGTAGGTAAAGCCATAAAAATGATTTGTGCATCTTTGATTGCATGGGCAAGATCTGTCGTAAAAGTTAATCTTCCCTGCGCGATGTTCCTATGAAACAACACGTCCAGACCAGGCTCATAGATCGGAACTTGTCCGGCTTGCATTTGCTTAACCTTTGTTTCGTTGATATCAACGCAAATTACATCGTTCCCAGTTTCTGACAAGCAAGTGCCTGTCACTAACCCTACGTATCCAGTTCCGATAACTGCTATTTTCATATAATAATCCTGTTTTATGGTATATTAAAGTATCTTCGGCTAAGATAATAAATAAACACATAAAATGCTTTGGCTTTACAACATCGCAATTCAACTTTATAGCTTATTAATCAGGATAATTTCACCCTTTAACACCAAAGCTTCCTTTTTCGTAAAAGGAAGAGAAAATATTTTTGATAAAATTGAAAAACAGATAAAATCCGGCACTCCACATATCTGGTTTCACTTCGCTTCATTAGGTGAATTTGAGCAAGGCAGACCCGTGCTGGAGCGACTAAAAGAAGTCTATCCCAACAAGAAAATTGTAGTTACATTTTTCTCTCCATCGGGTTATGAAACCAGGAAGAATTATGCGCTTGCAGCAGGCGTATTTTACCTGCCATTAGATACAGCCACTAACGCAAAACGATTTCTCTCCGCCATCAATCCCGAGGTTGCCATCTTCACCAAATACGAGTACTGGTATCATTACTTCAAAGCCTTACATCAACAAAACATCCCGTTATTGATCATCTCGGGAATTTTCAGGCAAAATCAGATATTCTTTAAGCCTTATGGTTCTTTTAACCGAAAAATTCTGAGTTACGTCACTCATTTCTTCGTGCAGAATGAGGAAAGCGTACAATTGCTAGCAAGCCTTGGATTATCAAACGCAACGTTGAGCGGCGACACCAGGTTTGATCGGGTGGCGCAAAACGCGATGTCAGCCCGAAAATTAAACCTGGTTGAAAAATTTTGCAATGATGCTCCAACTTTCATTGCTGGCAGTACATGGCCGGAAGATGAACGGTTGATCGCTAGGCTCGTTGCTCAGCATCCAACCTGGAAATTCATCATTGCTCCTCATGAAATTGGTGTAAATCACATCAATGAAATCTCAAGGACTTTCCCAGGGGCTGTGAAATATTCGACACTTGCGACCGCTGATGATTTGAACACATCCGACTCGCAGGTCTTAATCATCGATAACATCGGAATGCTTTCAGCGCTTTACGGGTATGGGCAGGTAGCCTATATCGGGGGCGGCTTCGGCGCCGGCATTCACAACACCCTGGAAGCAGCGGCTTTCGGCTTACCCGTAATATTTGGCCCTAAATACGATAAATTCCAGGAAGCTAAGGACATGATCAGCCTGGGAGTGGCCAAAAGCATTAATAACCAAAATGAACTGGAGTCTGCGTTCATCGCCTTTGCACAGACCGCTGGGATAGGCGATATCACTAAAAATTACGTGCGTTCCAAAACGGGCTCAACAGAACAGATCATCCAGCATCTAGCCGGATACCTTAGGCAATAGCCATATCCACCAGTGCTTTGATAAATCTCGGATCATCGTTCAGGCTTTCTACCAGCTGTACATGTTCTCCACCCAGTGCCCGAAACTCTTCATGGTATTCAACGGTGATTTCGTAAAGCGTCTCCAAACAATCAGCAACAAAGGCAGGACTAAAAACCAATAATCTTTTTTTACCTTCTGCAGCAAGCTTTTTAAGTACATCAGTTGTGTATGGCTGCACCCAGGGTTCCTTACCGAGACGAGACTGGAAACAAACCGTATAATCTGTCCTGGATATATTTAGCTTTTCAGCGATTAACCTAGCGGTATCGTGTCCTTGCGCCGAATAACACATCTTATTGATGTCATTTAATGACTCACAGCAGTTGTCCTTTTTTAGACAATAACTTCCTGTATGATCACATTTAAGCAATTGACGTTCTGGTAAGCCATGAAAGCTGAACAAAATATGATCAAAGGTTTCAGGCTGATGTTTTCTTGCCCGATCTGCAAAGGTTTCGATCATCAATTCGTTATCATGGAAGGAGCTGACAAAATCTACCGGAGGGATAGTTGGCCATTTACTCAGCTGTTCCATCACCAGTTGGATTACCGAACCGGTACTTGCCGAAGCATACTGCGGAAACAAGGGGATCACCTTAATGCTTTCCACGAGTCCAGCTTTCATTCGATCAAGAGCAGATGATATGGATGGGTTTTGATACCGCATTGCAAGTTCAACCTGATATTCGTCGCCCAGCTGCTCCTGGACTAAAGCCGCCTGAATCTTACTATAATATAATAACGGAGAGCCATTCTCATCCCAGATTTCCTTGTAGAGCTTAGAAGTTTTAGGACTACGAAAAGGAACGATGATCCCTTTTACCAGTAAAGTTCTCTTAAACGCGTTGATATCAATTACGCGTTCGTCCATTAAAAACTGATCAAGATATTTGCGTACATCTTTAACTTCCGGACTGTCCGGAGTCCCTAAATTCACTAATAACACGCCCTTTTTTCCCATAATATGCCGCAAAAATAAATATTCAACCCGTTTATTCTCCTTTTTTCGTTAAGGCGAAAAGATAATTACTTTATAATGATGATTTAGAGAATTAATAAGATAACAGCTCGGATTTCACCTGTTCCATCAGCCACATAGGCGTAGAAGTTGCACCGCAGATCCCCACACTATCGTTCATTGAAAACCAGCTTTTGTCGATCTCCTCAATGTTGGATATGAAATAACTGTTCTCATTGTATTTTTTGCACACTTCATATAGAACCCTTCCATTGGAGGATTTTTTCCCTGAAACAAACAATATTTTATCGAAATTCACGGCAAATTTCTCCAGATCACCATATCGGTTCGATACCTGTCTGCAAATGGTGTCATTGGCCTTAACATCATGGCCCCTGGAAATCAGTTCGTCCTTGATGCCGTAAAACTTATCCGTACTTTTTGTGGTCTGACTATATAAGGTGAATTTACCTGGGAGGTCTACCTCGTCCAATTCTGCGATATCTTGAAAAACTATGGCTTTTCCGTCTGTTTGTCCTTGCAGGCCGATCACTTCTGCATGGCCATGTTTACCAAAGATCAGGATCTGCTCGCCATCATCATGGGAATTCTTTATCCTGTTTTGCAATTTCAACACCACCGGACAGGAAGCGTCGATTAAGGTAAGCTCATTTTTTAGCGCCAATTCGTAGGTTGAGGGCGCTTCTCCATGTGCCCGGATCAACACCTTTTCCCGATACAGGTGCTGAAGCTGTTCATGATCAATGATCCTCAGCCCCTTATCTGTTAACCGGCGTACTTCTTCGTCGTTGTGGACGATGTCTCCAAGGCAATAAAGGTATTCTTCATTGTCTAATATGTCCTCCGCCATGTCAATAGCATAAACTACTCCAAAGCAAAAGCCAGATGCTTTATCTATGGTGACTGCTAAACTGTATTCCTCGGGCATAAATATTTCACTAAGATCATGCAAAAATACGTAAAAACTGTGGATTCTTTTATTCCTTAGGTTTATTTGATAACATAATGCGCGCCAAAATTGCCTTTAGTATCAGGAAAAACAACAATAGCATTTGAACAGGATGCAGGAGCACATTCCTCAACGGACTCTGTGACGTTAAAAATGCGATCATTATTCTTGACAAGAAGATCAATCCAAAAGGTAGGAGTGCAAACATTGGATTGAAGACGAATAGCAATGTTACCGGCCCTACGATCACCAGCGACAAGTAGACTATGGCCACCAGGTAACTGTTGGAGAAATTGATCAGTAGTCTTTGCGTAAAGCTTTTCAGATCCTGCCGATCTACATCGTATTGTATCAACTTGTTGCCTAACAACACTTCAGCTTTGAGCTTTCGCTGTTTAAACTGTCGAATAATCTCCCAGGCTTCAGGCAGCTTATCGCTTAATTTTCCCTGCCAATTGTGGTCCTGGTATCGGGCAGCTTCAAAAAACATACACTCGTTACTTCCCGCAGCGAAAGCCGGAAGATTGCTTAACCTAACCAGTCGCAACGGAACAAGATTAAGCAACAGGAAATCGCTAAGGGGATAAATGCATTGGACTAGGAAATCTGAGGACTTATACGTTGGAATCAAGCTGAGCGCGCTGAGATTAAACACTTTGACCCGATAGATCAGGTTGTTGATCAAACCAAAATTTAATCTGGCTCCCGGCGCAGTAAATAATAAGTACTTACCTGTGGCGCGGTCGACCAACTCCGCAACCTGCTCTCCTTTCTGGATCAAAACTTCTACATTTCTGTACTCCTGCTCTTCAATTGACAACAATAGGTTACTGAAGTCTGGATCAACTTCGGCCGAGAGTACAATTATCGAAACTTTGTCTGTGAAGTGCTTGCCATAATAGCCCAGTTTGGGATTAGAAAGAAAATTGAATAAGGTTACACAAAACCTTAAGACCAGGAACACGAGGACTGCATAGACAAACGTGATCATACAAGTACACTGTTTTGGTGTTTCACGGCCTGAGTATAATGTTTGTTGTATTCACTTTTTAACAACTGCAAACTAATGTACTCTTCTGCATCCCAGACTTTTAGATGTGTTTGAACAAATGGCTTTCTAGCTGAATAACTGATTACATTTGCGGCAAACACAATTTGAAACGCTTTGTTTGAAGCGTTGATGACCTGCATCACTCCTTTTTCAAAAATAATGCTGCTTACGTAGGCGGGATAAAGTTTCCCTTGCGGGAATAGCAGCACCAGATTGTTGGGATCATTGAGCAGTTGTCCCGCATGAATCAGCGTTTCCAGTACATCCTTCCCTTTGTTTTCAGCTGCGAATGCACCCATATATTTTAAAAAACGATGTGCTTTGTAGTCTTCTTCTGTCACCAACACATGAAACTCTTTTTTAAACACCAGTCTGTTGAGTTGAAACATTAAAAATCCGTCCCACCAGCTGAACCGATTGGCCAATAACAATATGGCTTCCTGATCATTGATCTGAAGTTCATCAAAATGATGCCTTGAAAATTCTTTTTTTAGAATATACCTGATGTACCAGGAGAAAATACTAAAAACAGTAAAGTTTTTATGGGACAGGTGCATCCCTCTAAAATGGGAAAAAAATGGCTTAAATGCAAGATTCTAGCTCAAATAAACGCGATCTTCCTCACCCTCAACGTCCATGATCACATCCACGTGCTCCTTCAACACGGTTGCCATTTGCAAACCGACATAATCAGTAGCGATGGGAAATATTTTATGACTTCTGTCTACCAGCACCACTGTCCTGATCTTTTTATGGGGAGTATTCAGAAATACACCTAGTCCATACGCAAGCGTTTTACCGCTGTTCAGCACATCATCAACTAAGATAATCACTTTGTTTTTCCAATGTTCTTCCTCAAGATCAGTATTGGCTACAAGCTTACTATTATCCCTGTCGAGCTCAATTTTTAGCATCGTAATCTTCAGCTCAGAAATCTTGGCCAGCACTTTTTCTAATCTTAGCGCAAGCTTATATCCTCTGTCCCAGATACCGGCCAGCACAATCTCTTTTTCCGTAAGGTTATCTTCCAAAATTTGATAAGCAATGCGGTTTATCTTTTGTTGTATCTGTTTTTTATCAAGAATGAGTAACTGAGATCCTGCCATTTTCTGCCTAATTTATGCTACAAAAAGAACCATTTTAGCGGTCATATTCAAATTAATGAAAATATTTACCACTGAACGAAACTTTTCTGCTTTACGATTGTCTAATGTTTAGTTTTTTAGTAATCCTTATCCAAGTTTGCCCGGGTAGGGATTTCTTTTTTTATTTGAACTATGTTTTACTTACTGACCTTGTAAGGATAATAAATAAAGTTAGCACCTTCAGGCACAATTACAAACACGCACATAAAATCCTCTGGCTTTTTATAGGATTTCAGGAACACGGCTTTTTTATCGGGATTAATGATTCCCTTCTCTACAAATTCTTCAACGGTTGAAGCTTGGATTGTCCACTCTGTATTTAATTCTTTCCGGTCTAAAATCACCTCTCCAATACTAACCGTATGCTGATGCGCTATAAAAATTGGGTTTTCAGAAATCCCTTCAACGATAATTTCCGATGCGATCTCCTTTAAAGATTCAGCATATAACTCTAAATCTTTTTCAAGGCTGACCAGCGGACTTTTCTTTTGTTGCTCTTTGCCTCTTTCCGGCTGTTGCGGTATCAATTCTTCTATATCCATCTCTAAAGTCCTCTAAAACTATGCTACAATTAATTTAAGTAAAACTACATTTTCAACGTGCTGCGTGTGTGGAAACATGTCAACCGGTTTGATCCGGACCACGTCATACTTTTCTTTAAGCAACGCAAGATCGCGGGCCTGTGTAGCGGCATTACAACTTACGTATACTATTTTATCAGCTTCCATCTCCAGCAACCTTGCAACAACATCCGCATGCATGCCTGCTCTGGGTGGATCTGTGATCACCACATCCGGCTTGCCATGTTCATCGATAAACTCCCTGGTCAGGATATCTTTCATATCACCTGCATAGAAAATTGTATTTTCAATTCCATTGAGTGCTGAATTGAATTTCGCATCTTCTATTGCTGTAGGTACATACTCGATCCCAACAACCTGCTTTACGCTGCTGGCTACAAAATTTGCGATCGTACCTGCTCCGGTATAAAGGTCATACACCAGCTCATCACCAGCAAAGCCGGCAAATTCTTTCGTGATCTTATATAATTCATAGGCCTGATCAGAATTGGTTTGATAAAAGGATTTCGCCCCAATCTTAAATTTCAAACCTTCCATTTGTTCAAAGATATAATCCCTGCCCGCATAGGTAATCACTTCCTGGTCGAAGATCGTATCGTTCTTCTTTTGGTTTACGATGTACATCAGGGAAGTGACTTCAGGAAAATTAACTTTCAAATATTCCATGAGGCCATTGATCTGTTCCTGTTCAACGTAAGCAAAAACCACTACGACCATCACTTCACCGGTTGTAGAGGTGCGGATGATCAGATTCCTGAGATTTCCTTCATGGTTGCGCAGGTCGTAGAACGTAAGCCCCGCAGTCAGCGCATACTCCCTAACCTGATTTCTAATCTTGTTGGAAGGTTCTGCCTGTAAATAACAATGCTGAACATCCAATATCTTATCGAAGCGCAAAGGCACGTGAAAGCCTAATGCATTCATCTCCAGATCAGGATTTGGACCATCGGTGTCCATCTCTTCCGATCGTTCCGCCATGTCCTGTTTATTTAACCAGCGCTTATTGGAGAAGGTATATTCTAATTTATTCCGATAATATTTATTTTCAGCTGAGCCGAGTATAGGCTCCATTCCGGTGGTATCTATTTTCGCCAGGCGCTGAAGGGCGGCCTCAACATTCTTATATTTAAACTTCAATTGAGCGTCATATTCCATATGCTGCCATTTACAGCCACCACATGTGCCAAAATGTTGGCAAAAAGGATCAGTTCTTAGTTCAGATTTTTGATGGATATTTTCAATTACTGCTTCAGCGAAGTTTTTCTTTTTCTTGACGATACGTACATCCACTACATCTCCCGGTACGGCTTTTTCTACAAAGACAACCAGCTCATCTGCCTTGCCAACCCCTTTACCCTCTTCTGCAATATCAATTATACTCAAATTAGGGATGATGGTGACCGTTCCGGCTTTTCTGTTTCTACTCATTATTATGCAAAATTAGATAAAAGTGTGAAGCATTCACAAATACTGTTAAAAAATTAGAAAGTTTATTTGACACAGAAATAGCTTGCAACGATTTTGCAATGGCGGTAGAAAAAAGTAATGGGCTTTTATAGCGCTGCTTTGACTAAGAATGGAAGCAGCTCCTTTTGGAAACTAACGAAGTTTTTGCGCACATCCGAATCACTAACGGAGGTAAAGGCAAAAGAAAATACAATGTTTTTACTCGCTTTCAATAAGAATGCTAACCCTTCTCTGCGGGAAGGATGGTTTTTGAAGTGATCTAGTTCGAGGTATGCGGACAGCAATAAAGACTCCAACTGGTCTGACAGGTGTTTCAGGAACTCTTGAGAGTTCGCATTCTCCCTGACAAAGTCCCATCCAATAAATTCATTACACACCGTATAGGTTAACCTGCAGGTTTTCATGACCAGGGCTTTAAGGTGCTCCTCTTCGTTCGCGAACTGTGCTTTATTCTTCAATATTTCATGCAGGTTCAGATCCAGGTAATCCATTAGAATGGCATCCAGGATCTGCTCCTTACTTTCGAAATATTTATATATGGTAGCTTTAGCTATACGGGCTTTCTTGGCGATCTCATTAACACTGGTTTTATGATAACCGTATTTCCTGAACAACTCCTTTGCAGCCCTAACTATACTTTCCTTTATTTTCTCTGGTTCCATCAATTGGTTACAAGTAATGTATTTCCTGCTAATACAGTATGATACGATTTTAGCGAATACCTGGCCGGTGCCTTTGCGGGGCTCCCGTCTTCCAGGAGATATTTGGCTCCGGAGCATTTGTCGGTAACCGTAAAAGTAGGGTCATCCAATTCTACTGCGCATTGTTTTTCCGGATTAACGGTACTACATCTGTCATAGGCTACATAATTCCCACTAAGTGTCCTGTAGATCACTATGCCAGCAACCCCATAACTATCAAAGGCAACAGCACCTCCCGGACTACTTAACCTAAGCAGACGGGGATCAGTTAACTGGAGACTAAAATTTACCCGCACATTAGGGATCACCAGGTTTTCTTTTCCACATCCAGCCAACATCAACACCAACAAAAGTATCCCGGCTATACGCTGCATTATATCAATGACGATTTATATTGCTTTAAAAACCTTGCATCATTTTCAGAGAACAATCGCAGATCTTTTATTTCAAATTTCAAGTTTGCAATTCTTTCAATACCCATTCCGAATGCGAAGCCACTGTATTTTTTACTGTCGATGCCACAGTTTTCCAAGACATTAGGGTCAACCATGCCACAGCCCAATATCTCTACCCAACCACTGTGTTTACACAGCTGGCAACCATCGCCTTTGCAGATGGTACATGAAATGTCCATTTCAGCTGAAGGCTCTGTAAAAGGGAAATAAGACGGGCGGAAACGCACTTTAGTGCCTTCTCCATAAAGCTCCTGAACAAAGTAAAAAAGCGTTTGTTTCAAGTCTGCAAATGACACGTTTTCATCTAAATACAAACCTTCCACCTGGTGGAAAAAGCAATGTGCACGAGCCGAAATGGCTTCGTTGCGATAAACACGCCCTGGCATTATCGCTCTGAACGGTGGCTTTCCAGCCTCCATCATCCTTACCTGTACCGAAGAGGTATGGGTACGCAATGCGATATCGCCATTTTCTCCACCTTTTTTGATGAAGAACGTATCCTGCATGTCACGTGCCGGATGCTCTTCCGGGAAATTCAATGCAGAGAAGTTATGCCAATCGTCTTCAATTTCCGGTCCTTCAGCAACCACGAAACCAAGTTTATTGAATATGCCAACGATCTCCCTGCGCACCAATGCCAATGGATGTCTGGCGCCAACCTCAAAGCCTTCACCGGGTAAGGTCAGGTCTAAGTCAAGGTCTTTCGAAACTTCCGCAACCTCAGATTGATCCTTAAGCGTTTGATACTTAGCTTCCGCCAATTGTTTAAATTCATTTAGAACCTTCCCCAGAGTTCTTTTCTCCTCAGGTGATACAGCTTTAAATTCATCAAAAATATCTTTGATAATTCCCTTTGTTCCCAGGAATTTTATGCGGAATTGTTCTAATTCATCAGCACTATTCGTAGAAAAAACAGTAATTTCTTCAGTAAATTGTGTTATCTTATCTTGTAACATGGAGCAAATATACAGCTATTTATATAATTTTATATGACACCCAGGGCTTTCCCTACCTTTGTAAACGCTGCTATTGCTTTATCTAAATGGTGTATTTCGTGGGCGGCCGACAACTGTACACGGATTCTGGCTTTGCCTTGTCCAACTACAGGATAATAAAAGCCAATGACGTAGATGCCTTCCTCCAGCATTTTTGCTGCAAATTCCTGTGCCAGCTTGGCGTCGTATAACATCACCGGTACGATCGGGTGCACGCCTGGCTTGATGTCGAATCCAGCGTCAGTCATTTTTTCACGGAAATACATGGTATTGTTCTCCAGCTTATCCCTCAAGTCGGTGGTTTCACTTAACAGATCCAATACAGCAACAGAAGCCCCTGCAATTGCGGGCGCAAGCGTATTTGAAAATAAATACGGACGTGATCGCTGGCGTAACATGTCTATGATTTCTTTCCTGCCAGAGGTAAAACCTCCAGATGCACCACCTAAAGCCTTACCTAAGGTACCAGTGATGATATCCACCCTGTCCATCACGTTGAAATGCTCATGTGTTCCACGGCCTGTCTTCCCAATAAACCCGGTGCAATGGGATTCGTCGATCATCACCAATGCTTCGTATTTATCCGCCAGGTCACATATCTTATCCAGAGGAGCAATCACGCCGTCCATAGAAAATGCACCGTCAGTCACAATGATCCGGTGTCTGGAATCTCTTGCAGCGATCAGCTGTTGTTCAAGATCAGCCATGTCAGCATTTTTATAACGGAAACGCTTTGCCTTACAAAGACGTACGCCATCGATGATTGATGCGTGATTCAGTTCATCCGATATAATGGCATCCTGTTCGTTAAACAATGGTTCAAACACACCGCCATTTGCGTCAAAAGCCGCCGCGTATAATATAGTATCTTCAGTACCCAAAAACTTTGACACTTTCTCTTCAAGCTCTTTATGAACATCTTGCGTTCCGCAAATGAAGCGGACAGACGACATACCATAACCGTACTTATCTATAGATCTTTTCGCAGCCTCAATAACACGTTGATCGGAAGAAAGTCCCAAATAGTTGTTTGCACAGAAATTAATTACTTCCTGACCTGTGCTCACTTTGATCTCCGCTCCCTGAGGGGTAACAATAATGCGCTCACGTTTAAATAAACCATCGTTTTCTAATTGATCCAGCTCTTGAATAAGTACCGGTTGCAGTGTTTTGTACATGATATCTATAAGTTTGATAGCGCCAAAGTTATTTAATTTCCCGGATCGCGTGGTAACCAATTTAAAAGATCCAATATAAACTTTAACGCAAAAATTCTGTTTAGTTATAAGTTATCCGATATTTAGGCCTTAATCCAATGTATGAAAAGAACTTTTTTAACGCTGTTGTTCCTGACAACGGTGGTAACATTTTCCTTTGCTCAACAATTTAAACTGAGTGGCAACATCAAGGACGCGGCAGGACAACCGATCTCTTTTGCTTCTGTTCACATTAAAAACACGACAACTGGAACCTCGGCAAACATCGATGGTTTTTATAGTTTCTCGATTCACCCGGGGAAATACAGTGTAGTATATAAAGCTGTGGGTTATAAGGCCAAGGAAAAGGAGCTACTCATTACAGGAGATGTTGTTCAAAATATCAACCTGGATCCTGAGGTGTACACGCTTCAGGAGGTTACCATAACCAACAACGCCGAAGATCCAGCATATGAAATCATCCGTCAGGTGATAAAGAAAAGAGAAGAACACCTCAAAGAATTGGATGCATACACCACGAATGTATATATCAAAGGCGTGCAAAAGCTTGTTGGAGCTCCTAAGAAGGTCTTTGGAAAAGATGTACAAAAAGTGTTGGACCTGGACACCAATAGAAAAGGCATTCTTTACCTTTCGGAGTCGACCTCTATATTTTCCTTTCAACGCCCTGACAAGATCCATGAAGTAATGATCTCTTCCAAAACTGCCGGACAGAACAATGCATTCAGTTTCAACAAGGCCTCAGATCTGATGATCAATTTCTACGAAAACATTTTATTGGAAGACAAACTAAGCGCACGTGGCTTTGTATCACCAATTTCAGACAATGCCTTGTTTTATTATCGCTACAAGTTACTAGGTGAAACTATCGATAACGGGACAACTGTCTACAAAATTCAGGTGATCCCACGTAGAAAACATGACCCAGCGTTTGAGGGTGTCATCTATATTAAAGATAAGACCTGGCACCTGGTTAACACAGATCTTTACCTTACTAAAAACACCGGAATTAACTTGTTGGATACACTGAATATTGCCCAGCAATTTTTAAAGACCGGCGATACCTATGTTCCATCTAACATCAATTTTAGATTTAACGGCAACGTCCTGGGATTTAAGTTCGACGGTTATTATATTGCCGTTTACAGCAATTATAATCTACGACCAGAATTTCCAAAGGGTTTCTTCAACGGGGAAATTCTAAATATTCCAAAGGCGGTGAACAAGAAGGATTCTTTGTTCTGGTTAAATAATCGCCCTATTCCACTTACTCATGAGGAGCGCAAAGATTACCTTAGAAAAGACAGCATTGCAGCGTTGAAGACAACGAAGCGTTATCTGGATTCTGTTGAAAGGGCAAACAACAAATTGAGTTTCATCAAGCTGGCTGTAACCGGACATACCATCAACAACCGTTTTGCGCAAAAAAGGTATCGTCTTGATCCGCTATACCGATCGGTTTTTTACAATACTGTAGAGGGATTTGCTATAAAATATGGCGTTACGTATACGAAGAAACTGGAAGATAACCGTTATTATAGCGTTCGCCCAGAGGCCAGGTATGGCTTCTCTAACAAAACCTTTACTGGAAACATCACTGCTAATTACCATTATAATCCTGTAAAACGGGCAAATATCAGCATCAGTGCCGGCTCTGGCATTTTTGACCTGAACAATTTCGGCACTCAGCGTTTACTTGGCAACGCGGTCAATTCTTTACTTTTTGAGACCAACTTTCTGAAGTTGTATAAAAAGAATTTCGCAAATATAGGCACCACAAGAGAGGTCATGAATGGCTTACAAGCTGCAATTGATGTAAATTACTCCCGTAACTTCAATCTGGTAAACACTACTGATTTTAAGATCAAAGATCTAAAAGGAGAAACCTTTAGTTCCAATAACCCCTTTACTCCTGATATTGAAACACCTCTTTTCCCTACCTATAATGCATTAACCTTAGTTGCTTCGCTGAATTACACCATCGGACAGCGATACATTACCCGGCCCGACGGAAAGTTTTATCAGCCTTCCAAATATCCGGTCATAGATCTGTCCTATAGAAAAGGCATCAACAAAATTCTAAGCAGTGATGTGGATTATGACCTGGTCGCTCTGGAACTATCACAAACAAGAATCAGCAGTGGCTTATGGGGGTATTCCTCTTTTGTTGTTGGAACCGGAAAATTTCTCAACAACAAAAAGGTGTTCTATCCTGAGGCCAGGCACTTCCGTGGAAATAAGTCGTTGATTGCACCTCCGAATCTGAGAAAGTTTCAGTTCCTGGATTTTTATCTTTTCAGTACCGACCGACAGTATCTGGAGGCACATTTGGAACACAATTTCTCTGGACTGTTTAGTAACAAGATTCCGTTGATCCGCAAGCTTAAATTGGAGGAGATCATTGGCGCCAGCTATTTGAGTCAGCCGATCAAGCGCAATTATACAGAGTTTTACTTTGGCCTTCAACGTCTGATATTTCGGGCTACCTACGGGTTTGCTTATGACGGCAACAAGCGCGTAGCTCATGGCGTTCGATTCGCTTACGGATTCTAGCCATAAAAAAAAGCATAAAAAAGAGGTTGGCCATTTCATCAATGACACAACCTCTTTTAACTATCAGATCGATGTTTTACTTGATCGCCATCTTTTTACGCAAGTCTGATGGTATTCCACTTTTATGCAATAGAAACGCAGTCGTTTTATACTTAACAAAGTTTTTGGTTACATATAAATACCCTTTATAATCATTAGTGGCACCCCAGGAGTTTTTAACGATGTAATATTCTTTTCCAGCTTGATCTTTTGCCAAACCAGTGATCTGCATACCATGATCGTCAGTAGTTTCATGGTTATCAAATGCGGCTTGACGCAGTTCCACTGTGATTTCCTTTTCCGGTTTAGGCCCATTGAACATGGCTTTTTGGTCTTCTGAGCTCATGCTGTCAAAATCAACTTGTGGAACATAAGCCACACCATTTTTCCAGCTGAAGCCTTTTTCACTCACATCAGTTGCCCAGGCAACAGTAAAGCCGTTTTTCAATGCATGATCGATAATATTGGTGATGTCATTCATTTGTACATTATAAACCTGGTCGAATGACCAGTTATCCGGCACCATCAATACCGCTTTCTCATAATAAGGGCTGGTTGTAAAAGAAGATAGTTCTACATAATCAGCCGGATTAATACCTACTACTTCTTTAGCAAAAGACTTAGGTGTATATTCTTTTCCTTCATAGGTGAACTGCGCTGGAACTGCTCCCATACAAGAATCTATCGTTGCAATATATCTTGCTTTCCATGTCGGATCGAACTTACCGGACACTGCTTTCTTCAAAATTGCTTCTGTTAGCTTGTTCATTCTGTCTGATGAACCCGGACTTCCATAATCGTTACCATTATAAACTTCCTGAGGCAAAGCTCCATATTTGGCAAACATATTGGTCACATCATGGCAGGCACCACCATCACCTAATGTCAAGGCACCGTGCATACGTACATAGTTGATTCCCTTTTCGATATAGGCATTTCGCGCGGTAAAAAGATCAGCAAGGTCGACCGGCTTCTTCCCCATGCGGATCATTTCCGACTCAAGAAAGGAATTGGTGCTGTAGCTCCAGCAGGTACCAGAAGATTTCTGATTTTTCACAGAAGTTGCTTCCGCATTTAGCACCGGCGTAAATGTAAAGCTGCCCGCACTGTTCGCACTTTGGTTATTTTTTAAGGAGTTAACTAGGTTATCCTGGGCAAAACCTGTAATTGTGCCAAGCATCAAACCCGCAGCCAACCATAGCGGTTTCATTGAAGATTTAGTCATCGTATGTATAAAGTTAGTTAGTTGAATTTTAATTATTCCCAATACAAACTTAGGAATTAAACAATAACTTATCTCTAAAAGTCATCCAATTTGTTACAGTCCTCAATCCAGAAACTATGCAGTTCGGACGTCCAGGGATATTGTTCGTCTTTATGAAAACCATTTTGTCCACAAACAATTGGGACCAGAATGCGGACTTTCATCAGGGCAATAAAATATTTAAATCGCTTAGTATGTATTGCCTATTGGATGAATTATAGAATGGCAGGGTGCGTAAATAGTGGAATTTAATCGTTTTATGATGTAGCCATGTGGACAGAAAAATTGATTATGAATTTGAGGATGATTAAGCCTGTGAAAAACGAAGAAGTTTCAATGCCCTCTTACCTGGTTATATAAACCAAATAAGAGGGCACAAAGCAGAATTTGAAAAAACCTTTTAAACAAGACCTCCACCAATTCAACGGCAATTTTACTAATATTTAAAAGTCAACCCCAAATACGACGATTTCATATCTAGTAGCTGTCCACTCCAATTTTGAAAAGATACTTTAAAAGTCAGAGGGGAATTTCTATGAAACGGAATATCGACGTTATAGTGGTGCTCTTGACGGTACCATATGTTCCAATTTACATTCTGAAAGCTTAAGAGTTGAATTAATTGTTCTTCCCTAGAGCCGTATAAGTATAAATCAGCCTTTTCATCAATTCCGTAAATTTGAAACGAAGCTGAAACGCGCAAAATGGTATCGTAATTTTTGTCGTTACTTATTGAATAAGTGAATTCATTTGACCCGGCCAATCCCACTTGTTGTATTACCTCTTTTGAAGTACCAATATCACGTATCAATTCTGGCTTTGGCTCAAATCTTTGAACAATTATTACTTCAGTTTGGTAACTTAGCTTATTGGTTTTTATTTGAAATGTTAATTCCTGGTTTCTTTTGCTCGCTTGCCGGAAGATAATGATCGTGTTATTTCCATCGATAAGCGGTGAAATATTAGATGTATCCAAACGGCAACCAATTGACGTCAAACTTGTTTGCAAAGAAGGTAGATCAATAAGTACCGTACCGAAGTCTTCGGCATCTATATCAGCATATAGATTGATGATTATTTGATCTTCCCTGTCAGTTGGATTTATAGCTTGATATCTTGGCTC
>JAPSHM010000254.1 GCA_031179845.1 Pedobacter sp. | reverse complement strand
CGACAAATGAGGGGTGCATTATGACAAACTATTAGCTTTTTTTTTACCGTCGTTGTGCCTTTGGGGAAATTAAACGCATCAGGCGATGACCCGGTTCATCGGCTCGTTTTAATTGTCAGAAAATTTGGTCCCGTTAACAGTTACGTTCTTTAGTTTGAAATTTTCAACCAACGATGTGTCAATTTGTAAGTTATTATTTGCTTTTATATTCAGATCTTCAAACGTAAAGTCCGATAGCTTATACTCAAAACCCTTAACAGGACTATTTTTATCTGCAATTCCAACGTTGAAAAAATTATTGCAATCCAACTTGATATTACGCATGGTGATGTTGCTCCCATAAGACATTCCTAAATCTTTCTGCCCTTTCAGGTCGAAATACTGCGTCCAGGGTCTTATGAATATGAAGTTCCCGATATCACTGCCTTGGACGTCTTCTACAAGTATGTATTCGTAGTTTTGTGGGGTGTCGGGACGCATTTTAAGCCAAAGCAGACGTTGCGCATGATGTATCTTAATACGGCGCACAATGATATTCCGGTTATGGATGGATTCACTTCCGAGGGTTAATACCCCATGACAGAATCCGTAAGTACAGTCTTCAATGATGATGTTAGAATTTCCGCCGTTGTTTTTGTCCTTGTCCGCCAACGGACCTTTACCGCCTTTCAGTGCGACAGCATCGTCATTTACAGACATATAGCAATTTTTGATGAGGAAGTTTTTGCAGACATCTATGTCTACGGCATCCGTGCTCGGTGCTTTTACAGGGCTTCTTGGAGAGGATATGTGAAGGTTGAGTAGTTTTACGTTTTCACATTTATAAAAGTGCGTTGTCCAAAAAGGCGAGTTCATCAATTTCAGACCAGTAATCTGAACATTCTTGCTATTGGAGATATATACCAGCCTGGGTCTCATTTCATCCATATTGGTGCCTTTCGGATTGAACTGAAGTCGCAGCCAAAATGCTTTCCAGTAACGCAGCCCGTTGCCATCTATGGTTCCTTTCCCGGAAATTGTGAATCCGTCCAGGCCGTCCCCATTAATTAAAGCTGCAAAGTATTTTAGCGTCTGCCCTTCCATACGGGTCATTACTAACGGGAAATTGCTAATGTCGTCGCTGCCTTTTAGTTTTGCACCTTCTTCAAGGTAAAGGTGTGTGCCTTGTTTGAAAAAAAGAGAACCGCTTAGGAATGTTCCTCTTGGTATAGTTACTACGCCGCCACCATCTTGATATGCTTTGTCTATAACTGCCTGGATCTTTTTTGTCTGTATGACATTGCTGTCGTTGACAATATTAAAATCTGTAAGTCGATATTGCTTCCCCAATTCCTTTACGTCCCTGAGTTCATATTGCCGGAACCAATTTGAAATTGGTGTTCCATCTGGAAATACTTCCTGGGAGAATGCATCCAGGTTCAGTACTAATGCCGCCGTTACCAACAGAACGAGTCTATTTTTTATATTCATTATAAATTTAATCTTTGTTTAATTGTTCATGCATAAATGCCCTGATCCTAATAATCGAATCTAGTGTAATCTGGCAACGAAGGCAACCTGCTGCGTCCTGCTTCTGTCGATAAAATCTCATTACTATTTGTCTCAGTCACCCATTCGGAAAATGAGCTGCCAAACAATTGAGCAACAAATTATTGTTAAGTGAATTCCTTCAATTGGATTATCCACAAAATAGCTATATTCAACAAATAATTAAATAAAAATTAACGTGAAGAAAAAACATTTAAGTTATTGCATGGCGGTCCTTCTACTGCTCAGCTTTTCGGTAAGTAAAGCTCAGGTCGCTTACCAGTCAGGTTCTGCCATTCTTAATGATGGAACTCGCATAAGCGGTTCGATCATGCTTGATGATGATGCACCCTGGCACAATCAACGTTTCATCTTTCTTAAGGATTCTGCCCAACTGGCAGCAAATCCGAAAGCAAAAGCAAAAAAATATAAAGCAGACGACCTGAAATCTTACCAAGTTGGTAATAGGGCGTTTGATAAAGTACATTTTGTAGATACAGAGAACCTGCAACTTAAAAGCTTTGGCACAAACGATCATATGTTGGAAAGATTAGCAAAAGGCCGAATTAAAGCGCATCGTTTTTACACTTACGAAGCAGACACTGAAGGTTTCGCAGGGACCGAGGAAGAATTCATTGAGTGGAAGAAAAAACGAACCAACAATTTATTGAATGGCTATAAGATTCTGATCACAAAAGACAGTGAAGGCAAAGTTAAAAATGCATTTGATACGGATCTTCAAAAATATTTTGAGGATACCCCTGAAGTGCTGGCTAAATATAAAAGCGGCGGGTACGGTAATGAGCCAATTGTTGTAAAGAAAGGTCTTGCAGCAAAAATGATTGCTCTGGCGAAAAAGGCAGCGTTTAAACCGCAGGAAGCTGAGGCAATTATACTTGCATTAAAGGATTATAATGAAATGAACGCAGATAAGTAACTTCTAATCCGCGATGAGGGGTTAACTGCCGCAATCCGGGTATAATAATGGCAAAATCTGGTCGTGCCGGTCAGCCCGAAAGCTGAAAGTATAAGCATCAAGCCAAAGCAAATCAGTAAAATAAGTTTGTGGTGCATAATGCGGTGCTACCAAAAATTAAAATAAATATTATGGAGATCAAAGATTTTTTCAGCATCTATCAAAGTTCTGCCTGGCATAAGGATACAAAGGCAATGATCAATCTTTACGATCAGCATGCCGTTATATTCGACATGTGGGATCAAGGTTGTCATTCGAAGCCATTAGAATGGACTAATATTATTACAGATTGGCTTGGTTCTTTAGGCGAAGAAAAAGTGAAAGTTGAATTCGAAATGGTAAAAATCCATCAGTCAGGCAATGTAGGATTTGCGAGTGCCTTAATTCAATTTCAAGCTATTTCCAGCGAAGGTACCATATTAAGGAGCATGAAGAATAGAATAACTCTCGGATTTTCAAAATTTGAAAATGGATGGAAAGTCATACATCAACATACGTCGGCTCCAATTAATTCCAATGGACTCACCGCAATTTTAGATATCTAGTTTACAGCAAAGAACAGCTTTGGGAGCCGGGGTTTTTAATGGTCATTAGCGTATTTGTCTACTATTGATTCGAGCTCAATCCTGAGTCTATTGATATCCCTCGGTGTATAATCAATAGTAGACTTTCCGCAGCCGGCCCTGTCATAAATCACCACTACAATTCAGCACTGATTCAGAAAGCCAACTTTGCACTATCAGTATTTTAGGCTTTCTCAGGCCTTCTTCCAGGTAAGGTTAAACACCACCTCATCGCCCAGCGCGGGGATCGGCGGTGTACTCAGCATCAGGTACTCACCTTCCAACTTCCCATACCTGATCTGGTCCTGACCCATCCAATTCGGAAACAGGCTTCCTTCTACCTGATGAACAATTTCTCCGGGTGTTTTTTCATAATATCTTCCCCAATAAGCTAGATAATTAAAAAAGGCATTTTCAACTTCCTCAGATGTTCCTGCCGTTAAAGAGTTAGAATTGAAGTTTGTGGTACGACTGGGATTCATCAGGTGAGCGCTCATATAGCCGCTGGCGTCATAAGTTAAAATGCCTTCCGGATTTTCTCCGAAAAAATCAACATCCTCATTATTTGCATCCACGTATTTCCAGGAAACCAACTTCCAGGCGCCTACTAATTTTTCTTTTAAATGTTCTTTCATTTTTTCTGTATTAACGGGTTTATATAGGGTGATTTTTAAAACTAAATAAGATTATATCTGAGGTTTTACACGCTGCATTGTTTCGCTGTAAATCTTTTCCTGTAAAAGTTGTGAAACAAACGCACTGTCGTGTTCAATATACCGATGTCCTCCCTCACGTGAAATAAATTTGAATGCTGCAGTTGTTTGCGCTTCCCAATTCTCCATTTGATTTCTTTTCACACGCTCATCTGATGTCGCATGAATGGCAATGATAGGAATATCCAGGGGCTCCTCTCTGACAAAATCATAATCATACAGAAACTGAAGATCTGCACGCAGAATTGTAATAAACAGATTGCGGATTTCTGCATCTTTAATTTTATTCAGATGTGGGTACATCAAAACCAGCTCATCATTTGACAGCGTATTAAAGTCTACCTTTTTATTTTCATATACACTCATTTCGGGAACAGACGAGAGAAAAAGTGCCTGGGGTAAATTCATCTTTTTTCTGCGAAGTTCACGGGTAGCTTCAAAGGCAAGCACACCGCCCATGCTATGCCCCAGGAATAAATAAGGCTTATCAAGCAACCCAGTCATAGCAGGAATAATATCAAGTAAAAAATGTTTCAATTCGAGACAAGGTGTCTCTTCCATTCTTCTGGCTCTTCCCGGCATTTCTACCAGTACAAGTTCTGTTAGTGATCCATCCAGGAGATTTTCCCAATTATCGAAGAGCGATGTACTTCCTCCGGCATCATGAAAACAAAATACACGGAATTGGGCTTTCGGATTCGGCTTAGGAATTGTAAACCAGTTATTTGAATTATCTTTCAACCGTAGGTCGTTTTGTGTGCGACTATCACTTTCGGCAGTCAATTCACCTTTCACATAGGACGAATAAGCCTGAATATCTGGATGGGACCAAAAGATTCCCACGGGAAGTTTAATCAACAGGTCCTTTTCAAGAAGGTTCCGCAATTGAATTGACATCAGCGAGTCTACCCCCAGACCTTTAAAAGTCATCGTGTTCTTGATTCGTTTAGGTGAGATCCTGATTACCGTAGCTACATGATCTGTTATGAGCTGCTCAATTGCCAGTTGCTTTTCGCTTTCTGTTTTAATGGCTGCATAATTTTCAAGGAAAGAAGCATCTACATCTGTAACTCCGCTGCTGGCTTCCGGTGTTTTTCCGACTGCGATTCCCTTCACGCCGGCTAAGCTCATTACGCAAGTGCCGTCATCATTGACGATGGTAATATCGGCTTCAAAATGCCAGGTGCCAGGCGAGTTCTCGTGAGGTGTCAAGGGATAAAATACAAGAACACCTCTAAGATCATCGCTATAATTTACAGCGGTATGTTGTGTAACGCGGGCGATGCTGTCGAACTTTAAGTCAAGGAGCATGCCTTCTTCCAATATGCCCAAAAGCTGACCATATAAAGGATGAAAAAAGCTATTCATCACGACCGGATGCACCTTGTACTTACTGGCTGAAAGATGAATTCTGTGATCGGCTTTGATGGAAAACGACAGAATCGGCAGTGTTTGTTCTTCAGTTTTGTGAAACCCTGTTACCAACTGAAACTGACTGCCATAATGGAGTCCGACCGAACGGAGCAGGTTATAATAGCCTACACCGGAGCTGAAAGCAGGCGCATGATATTCCGTTTGTTTAGCTATTTCAGAAGTCGACGATTGTTCTGTATTTATTGAAACGCTCCCCTGTGAAACCTGGATCCATTCTGATCCATTATCCTCCTTTTTGAAGATAGAGACATGGCCTATTTTGTTTTCGTCTACGGCTAGTTTCACCTGAATTTCTGTATAACCGTTACCAAACAAAGTAATGTCACTGAAGAAGCTAAGCTCGCTTATACATAGGCATTCCTGGTTGGCAACCTCTGAGAAAGCCTCTATGATCAGCTCAATATAACAGGAGACCGGAACCACAATCCGTCCTAATAGGAGATGCTCGCGCAACCAGGGAAATTTGTCCAGGCTGATGATTGATTTCCAATAGTAGGTATCGGCGTTGCCAGCCAAATGAATTTTGTTTCCCAGTAAGGGATACTTAGCTGTTACCTCTTTTACAGCGTCCGGATGTTCAGAAAGGTCTTCGATTTCATAACGCTCCCGTTGAAATGGATAACTTGGCAGTGAAACATCAGGCACTTGGTTGATCCCATAAAAGTGCTGCCAGTTTACCATGTACCCTTTGTTGTAAAGCACCCCCAAATTTTTATAGATGATTTCCTGTTCTGGTTTTTCCCTTTGAAGAGACGCAACAGTAATCACTTTCTTATCGTTATGTTCGGCACACTCTATCACTGCGTTTACCAGGATTGGATGCGGGTTTACTTCAATAAAGATCGT
>JAPSHM010000031.1 GCA_031179845.1 Pedobacter sp. | reverse complement strand
ATTGCCGGTTTACACGGAAAAAAGAAGGGGGGAGCAAATTTTCCAGTTCGTCTAAAGATTTGCTTACGGTGTAGGTGTGACCGGAAAGTGTCACCAATTTATAGATATCAAATTCGAGATAGATGAGTGCAATCTGATCAACCCGGATAGGAATGATCTTGTCTTTCAAATAGACCAGTACAGCTTCAGGCTTGCTGCTTCTATTTTCCGACAGGAGCTTGATCACGTCATCATAACGTGTTGAACCTTTTGAAGAGAAGTTAGATTTAAGCTCCTGGTATTTGGTCAACGCAGCTTTAATTTTTTCAGTAGAAAAGGGTTTGAGTAAATAGTCTATGCCATTTGCTTTGAAGGCATTCATCGCATATTGATCATAGGCGGTACAGAAGATCACAGGAACTTTTAGTTTCAGCGGGGCGAATATCTCAAAACTTAAACCATCACCTAACTGGATATCACTGAAGATCAGGTCAGGTAGTTTGCCTTGTTTAAAATAGTCGACTGCCTGTTTAACCGAATAAAGTATTGCAATAATTTCTGAATCTGGTTCTGCCCTGAGAATAGTTTCTTTCAGGTCATCGGCAGTTAGACGCTCGTCTTCAATGATGATGATCTCCATGTGCTAATATTTTTATTTCAACCGTAAAGACGTTCCCTTCGATGGAAATTTTGATTTCTTCATCGCAGCAAAGCCGGTACCGCTCCGCCAAATTTGCCAATCCACTTCCCGAAGCACTCTCCTCAGTTTCCTTTGGTCTGATCACATTTGATACCTTCACAGAATGTGGACTGAGCCGAACATGGATGTTTAACGGATTACACTCCGTGAGCTCGTTGTGTTTAATTGCATTTTCCAGCAGTGGTTGAATCGAGAATGCAGGTATGAACCCCTTTATTTCGTTTTGTGCCGCTCCATCGATCGACCATTGTAAAGCCGATCCGAACCTGATCTGCTGCATTTCCAGGTAGTTTCGGCTCAACTCCAGTTCCTCTGAAAGTGGCGACAATTTTGTCTGGCTTGCGGATACGGACGACCTTAAAAAGTCGGCGAGCAGCATCAGGTACCTTTCGCCCTGATTGATGTCTTTGCGATAGAGTGCCTTCAGGCTATTCAATGAGTTGAATAAAAAATGAGGGTGGATCTGCTGCTTCAGTAAGAGGTTTGAGGCCTCTGCATTGGCGGTCTTCAATTGATAGTTTTCCAATTCCGCCTGGTCTTTTTCATGCTGGACCACTACCCGGTTCTGCATGGCTAAAATTAGCGTATTCATCAGGAAACTGCTGACCACAAAGATGAACATCAGTCTGCCATCTGATATCGCCCAATTCAACCCGTTCAAATGGGCAAAGATTGGCCAAATCAGAAAATAAGAACCAATACCGAGCAGATAACTAAGTATGTAACGTTTGACTGAGGATTGTTGATCCTTAATGTGTAAGCTCAGGGTGATATTAATATAAGACATAATACACATCATCGAAGCCCCCATCAAAGTAAAAAGTATTGCCTGCTGAAAATTTGAGCGAAAAATAAACAGGAACAGACAATTGAAAACGCTGATGAATGGAATCAGCATCCAATTCATTCTCGTTACTTTTTTAATGGGGAATCGGCTTTCTATCATTGATCTCGTAGGTAATGTGGCTAGACCGCCGGCTGTGATTTCTTACTAAATTTAGTCGCTAGCTTGTCGATGATTAGGTACATAGCAGGAACCACAAATAACGTGAAAATCATTGAACTGGTCAAGCCGCCAATGATTACCCAGGCCATCCCGTTTTTGACTTCTGCACCGGCACCGGAAGCCAGGGCGATCGGTAGCATCCCAAGAACCATGGCCAGCGTGGTCATTAAAATAGGTCTTAAACGCTCTTTACCTGCTTCGATCAGCGCATCTTTCACGCTATGGCCTTCAGCTTTCAGCTGATTGGTAAAATCGACAATTAATATCGCGTTCTTTGATACCAATCCGAGTAACATGATCATCCCAATGATGGAGAAGATGTTTAGCGTTTCCATGGTCAATGCCAGGGCCAAAAGAGCCCCGATCAGCGCTACGGGGATTGAAAATAGGACCACAAACGGATAGATCAAGCTTTCATACAAAGCGACCATAATCAAATAAACAAGCACTATGGCGGTTACCATTGCCAGTCCGAGGCTTGCAAACGCGTCTGTCTGGTTTTTGGTATCTCCCTGGTAGTCTACAGTTATCCCCGGAGCTAACTTAACTGTAGATAACTTTGCTTTTATATCGTCTGCAACGGAACCTGTAGGTCGTCCAACTACCGCTGAGTTCACCGTAATCGCACCTAGCCGGTCCGATCTTTGCAGCACACTTTCTCCAAGGCTGCTCACTACCTCGGCGAACTGACTAAGTACAAACGCCTGTCCATCGCTGTTGGTAAATGAAAGGTTTCGAACATTGTCGATGTTCGAGCGATCGTAGCTATCCAGGCCAATCCTGATATCATACTCATTCCCGCCCTGTTTGAATTTTGTTTGGTCGTTACCACTGAACGAATTTTGCAGTGCAGCACCAACCTGGCTTGCATTCAGACCAAGCTGGCTCATTTTTTCACGGTTCAATACTACCTTGATCTCTGGTTTACGATCTTTCACCGAAAGTTCTACGAATTGAGTGCCGGGGATTTCGCTGATCAACTTTTTAAATTCTTCAGCGGTATTCCTGATGGCCACGAGATCCGTCCCTTTAATGGAAATCTGGATCGGAGCTGCTGAACTGTTACCTGAAATGGATACTGCAGCGGCACTGATCTTTGCGCCGGGTATTTTGCTGCTCAACTCTTCCTGCAGTTTCAATCCGAACGCTGAAGCATCCAATGATCTTTCGTTTTTATCTACGAGGGTAACGGCCAGTTCTGCCAGGTTTGAGTTGTTGCTGGTACCTGTAACACTTCCGCCTACAAAACCGATACTTGAAAATACGTTGCGTACTTCAGGATGTTTCATGATGACACGTTCTGCCTCCTGGGTGGCCATGTTGGTTTGATAGATTGAGGTGGAGGGAGCTAGCTCAAGCTTGATGAGCAACTCGCCCTGATCGCCCGCCGGAATAAACGTTGCGCCGATAAATCCTTTGGCAAGCAGTAAGAGTGAGGCAACGATCAATAGGATTACTCCCGACAGCAACCAACGCTTTTTACCGAGTGCAAATTTTAGCAAGGCAGCGTAGTCGTCTTTTGTTCTGTCAATGAAATTTTCGAAGCCGATGTTTATCTTTCCCCACAATGTTTTGGGATTCATCACTTCCACTTTGCCGAATCGACTGGCCAGCATTGGGGTGATGGTGAAAGAAACCAGTAAACTCATTAGCGTGGAAAATACAACCACTAATGAAAATTCTCTTAATATGGAACCGATGATTCCACCTGACATGGCGAGTGGCAGGAAAACCACCACATCGACCAATGTAATTGCCAACGCAGTAAATCCAATCTCATTACGGCCATCCAGTGCGGCTTTCCTTTTGTCGGAACCCTTTTCAAGATGCCGGTAAATATTCTCTAAGACCACAATAGAATCATCTACCAGAATACCTACCACAAGCGAGATGGCCATCAATGTCATCAAATTGAGCGAAAAGTCCATGAAATACATGGCGATAAATGTAGGGATGATCGAGGCAGGCAGGGCTACCAATACAAACATTGAACTTCTAAAGCTATGTAGAAAAGCAAGCATCACAATTCCAACAATTAATATGGCAAGGACCAAATCTTCCATCACAGCGTGTGCAGACGCTAAAGTGTAGGTGCTTTGATCGTTTGATATTTCAAATTTCACCCCATCGTTTTTATACTGCGTTTCGAGTGCAGCAAACTCTGCCTTTACAAGCTCACTAACATCCACTGCGTTGGCATCAGATTGTTTGATCACCTGGAGGCCGATTGACGGAATCCCGTTGATGTGGTTGATGGCAGTAGTCTCAGTAGTAGCATCTACAACCTCTGCAATATCTTTAAGGTATACATTTCCGGTGCCTGGACGTGCGGAAATGATGAGGTCATTCAGCTGGCTGATCGATGTAACGTTTGCATCGTATCGGATTGATAGCTGCTGATTTTTTGTCTTTATGCTTCCAGCCGGATAGGATAAGTTAGCGTTGGCTATGGCCTGGGTAACCTGATCTATGCCCAAACGGTAGGATTTTAGCTTGTCCTGATTGATATTGATCTGTATTTCGCGTTCGTCACCTCCGATGATGTTGACTTGTCCAACCCCCGGAACATTTTGAAGTGCCGGTAGGATCTGTAAGTCGATCACATCATATAGCGCTCTTGGTGCTAACTTAGAAGTAACCCCCGCGCGGATAACCGGCGTTTCCTCCAGGCTTACTTTGTTCACCAGCGGTTTATCAATTCCCTCTGGGAGCTCATTTTGAGCCTGGTCCGCTTTTCTTTGTATATCCCTTTCCGCTTTATCGACATCCGCATCACTTGTTAGCGCGACCGATATCTGCGAAATTCCTTCTTGCGAAGTAGAGCTGATCTTGTCCAGTCCTTCTATCGATGAAAATGCATCTTCGAGTTTCCTGGTCACAGAACTTTCAACTTCAGCTGCAGAAGCGCCGGCATATACTGTGCTCACACTTACCACATTCACTTGTATATTGGGTAGCAGATTGTAGTTAAGATTGAAATAACTTTGTATTCCGAAAATGATCAGTACAAAAAATACAACAATTATTAATAGCGGCCGTTTTATGGCTATTTCTGAAATCGACATCTATACTTTTATTTAGAGATACTTACTTTTGTTCCATCTTTTAGGTTGATCTGTCCGGATACGACTACAATGTCACCTTCATTCAGGCCGGAGCTTACCTCGATCAATCCAGCCTTTTCCCTGCCGGTCTTAACGGTTTGCAGTTTGACCCTTTCGTCCTTCACCACATAAACTGTAGCAGCCTGAGTGCTTTCTGTTACGGCCTCTCTTGGGATCATCAGCATGTTTTCTTTATTTTTTCTCGCGAAATCAGCATAGACGAAAGTACCTGAACGCAGGATCTGGCTGCCGGTATTTTTCAGCAGAATTTCCACCTGGTAACTCCGTGTTTCATCCGCCTGAGGGCTGATAAAGTTAACTGTTCCATAAAAAGTTTTGTCGGGGTATACATCAGTTGTGATGGTTACCTGCTGCCCTTTACTGATCTGGTATACTTCGTTTTCGGTCAGATTAACCTGTACCTTAGTTTGTGATTGATTCACAATCGTAGCGAGTTCTACCCCTGCGTTAACAAACACACCCTGCTCAACAAGTTTTTGAGAGATCGTTCCTGATGTTGGCGATTTGATGTTAGCATCGGCAATCTGTTTGCGAATTTGCTTAGACAAGTTTACGGCATCGGCGTGTGTTTGCCGTAGTTCATTAACTTTTTCCAAAGTTGCGGCACCACCTTCGAATAGTTCTTCATAGGTACGGAGATCGTTGCGAAGTTTTGTCGCATTGGTTTGAGACTTCTGAAAATCCAATTCCAGCAACCTCGTGTCAAATTTTGCTAATACCTGTCCTTCTTTTACATGGTCGCCCAATTGAAAGTTGAGGCGTTCAATGATCCCGCTGCCAGCTGAGAGCAATTTTGCTTCGATAAATGGGGCCAGGGCTCCGGTTTTCTTAATGCCGAGCTCAACCTGAGTCATCGTAGCTGTCGCTGCTTTTACGGGGATGCTCACTTCTTTCGCTGCAACAGGTGCATTTTTTGCATCGATCTGCTTTTTATTGCTGCTTAGCGTGTAAACGATTAGGATAAGTATTATGACAACAATGATGGTGATGATGATATGCTTGCGTTTCATGTTTTTATAAGGAGCTATAGAAGTTGAGTAAAGTACCGTTGGCTTTTTCCAGGTCAATCCTCGCCAGGTAGAAATTATATAGGGAATTCAAGTAGTTGTTTTGTGCATCTTTCAATGCATCCTGAGCATTCAGCCATTCAGTAAGGCCAGTAACGCCTTTACGGTATTGTAGATCTGTACTTTTGAAGACCGACTGTGCCAATGTGACGTTTTGTTCATCGTTGATCATGCTACTCTGTGCTTTGCGCACTTTGGTAGTAGCATTGGCATATTCCAGGTGGTAATTTGCCCGGCTTAAATTAAGGTTCTCACTGGCATTTAAGCGAAGATACCTGGCCTGCCCGGATTGGGCACCCCTTTTAAATCCATCGAATAAGTTCCAACTCAATTTCAGTCCAACGGCTGAAAAATCTGTTATATTGGAAATTGACTCATTGAGTTTATCGCCGAAACCGTTTCCACCGTATCTGCCGTAAAACGACAAGGTGGGGAAAATCCCTGCATTGATTCTTTTTTCATCAATTTCAAGCATAGAATAGTCGACCGCTGCTAGCCGGTACTCTACCCGGTTTACGGGATTGAAAGCCGTGTCTGCCGGAAGTTTCTGCATATTTAAAGGTAGCTGTGCCGCTATACTGTCAATCTGTATATCGGCACTCAGACTAACGCCCATCGCATTTTTAAGTTGGTTGATGCTGGTCACCAGGTTGCTCTCCGCAAGTGCAATCTCCGAATCATTGTTATTGTAGTCTACCTGTATTTTGTTCAGATCTACCGGTGTGGCCATACCTTTCTCTACCTGAAGCCTGGATATTTCCAATTGCCGGTTATAGTTGAGCTGGTTGCTGCGGAGCAGGTTAAGTTGCTCGCGGTATACAAATATTTGATAGTATGCGGTGCTGATATTGTAAACAATAGTTTCGTCATTGGCGACGATGTTGAGTTCAGCCTGTTGTTTTGCAAATTTGTTTGCCTTCAGGCCGGTGATCAGCGACTGGTCATATATGGTTTGATCCAGTTGAATAGCGGCATTGGTGCTGAATTTTTTGGAAAAAGCTATTTTGGTATCCGTTGGCCCAAATACTCCGGCGGGAATAATAGATTCCTGAACTTTCAAATTGTTATCGACACTTCCAGTGACGGAAAGACTCGGCAGGTACGCAGATAAGGCTTCTTTGGCCTTAGCCTGAGCAGCAAGTTGTTCGTTACTGTAGATCCGTTTACTCAGATGATTTTTTAAGCCATATGCTATGCAAGTCTTCAGGTCCCAGTTTTCCTGTGCGCATGCAAAAAAAGGCGCATAAAATATGAAGGATATAATCAGGTATTTTTTCATCCCTGCAAAAGTCATGACAACTGGTGCCGCCCGAAAGAAGATCAGGGCTGAAGCGGACAAATCCGGGGTTTAAAAGACAAAACCTTCCAAGATTGGCATACAAGTAGAAAATTACGGCCGTAGCTGAGTGTTTATTTCGGCGGTCCCTTGATAGAAGCTGAATAATTGGCAATAAAAAAAAGGGGCAAACCAGAATTTTTTCTGCTTGCCCCTTTGGTCCTTTACACGATACTTTTTATCCCGTCTTATTCATGCCCGGCGCTACTCTCAAAACCGAAAAGAGTCAACCTTACAGGTTTCGAGCTTACTTTGTGCTTAGTTACTCTACTAAAGTCGGAAAGATCAACCTGGTACACCTCACCCGAGGAAGGTACTGCGATGTAAGCAAATTTTGATGTTGCTTCCAAAACCGGTTTATAGGTGTCAGTGGAAGCAACTGAAGAAATTACACTGCCTTCATTTTTCAATGCGCCACTTTGCAGGTCATAAATCCGCAGCTTGCCGTCAAGGGTTAATATCAGGAGATTTTTGCCGGGATAGTCCACCTTGCACTGGAAGGCATCGGCACCGTTGTAAATAGGTGTAATTTTGCTTCCAGTAACGTCGATCAGGTAAGCACCTTTTGTCGCTACAAAACCGATGAACTTTTTAGCTGACTCGGCGTAATAAACATTGGCTAACCTGAATGCGCCAAAATCGTCCGGATTGGGAATCAGCTTTTGCTCACCTGAGGCGCTGACCACCAGGACGCCTCCGGTGGTTGCACCAGAACTGGTAAATCCACCAAACAGGGCAACGTTTCCATCACTGGCATTGCCATGTATAGCGCCGATCTCAACGGTTGAGCCATGCACTACGTCACCAGATTTGTTGATGATTTTAACCCTGTTAGGGGATGCGCCACTGCTAGGGGCTACTGTCACCGCGTAATTGCCATTACTAAACTGTGCCATTGCACCATGGTGCGGCAGGAGACCCGCATTGATGATTTCGAACTTCGCACCTGCAGTGTTGAAGTCAGCATCATTACCTACGCTCAGCGTGCCGTCACTGTCATTGAAGATCAACGACTCTGTTCCCTTACTTTTAAAGTGCGTCGGTTTTAAGCCGGTTGCGGTAATGGCAGCCCATTTGGCAGTACCAACTTCATCCACATGGTCAACATGGGTTTGCAGCCCACTGTCAAATACCTCTACCAGGTTTTTGGACTGATATAAAACCGCGGCATAACGCCGGGATGCTGTACCGTATAGATTGGCTAGCGGATATTTTGCGGTAATTGCGGTTACTTTGGCATTAAATGGGTCGATATAGCTTAGCTGTGTGCTCAGTTCGTCGCTCACTAGCACCCGAACGTATTTGTGTTCCTTAGTAACTTCTACCGGTTGCCCTGGTTCCGGGTCGTTATTGTCTTTTTTACAAGCAGCAAACGCAAGTGTGATCGTTAGTACAATGCCTAGTTTTTTAAATTGATTTTTATTCATAGTGATGTTTTTAATGGATGATAAAATTGTTGGTGATCAGTATCTCATGAGTAGCGGGCGAAAGCTTTTCATTCACGTTTTCATTTCGTATTAGTATTCGAGTTTGAAGTCCGGGATTGCCCCGCTGCCGGGATTTAATTATAATCGATAGCAAATGGGATCGATCGGGTAACAGTTAAATTGGACGAGAAATTCTTGTAGATCACGACCAGGTTATATTCTCCGGTTTGCCATGCCTTACCGCCGCTGATGTCGTTGGGATTGGGGCTGTTGTTATCCTTTTCGGCGCCAATTACCAGATCCGGCAATTTTCTGATTACCGTGTAGGAATTGAAGTCAAATATAGAATTAGAGAAGTCATAGGTGCTGATTTCATTTTTGTGCTCCAATACATCGTAAACAATGGCCTTGCTGAGATCGACTTCTTCGATGGACTTGGGATTATAGTTAGCTGATTTCTTGATCAGCAAAACATAGAGCTTTCCATCACCCTTAACAAAAGAAAGGCTGACCTGCGTTTGTAGCGTGTCACCCTTTTTATACTTTTCGGTAGGGTACGTATCGCGGTCAGAATGTGCGTCATAGAATGGCTTCCAATTTTTATGAACGTACAATCCTGTTATTATAGGCCTTATCGGCAGGTTTGCCCGGCTGTAGATTTCAAAGTCTCTTTTAACTTCCAGTTTGGACCCGTTTTCGTCATAAACGGTAACAACCAGGTCATACTTCCCCTCCACAGCCTCTTTGGGGATTTTGAAGTGCTTGTGCACATTTGTATTCTTAAGGCCCTTATATTGCGCCCATGTTATTTTATGCTGCCATGGCTTGCTATAGGTTTCGCCGGGTTTTTGCAATATTTCAACATCCACTACATCGATTTTATCGACCGCAAGGATGTCTCCCTCAAAGTGAAAGTCTTCGCCAACAACACCAATGCCGGCATTGCCCAATCCGAGTTCGAGATTTTCCAATTTAGGTGTTGGTAAGTCCGGTGCGTTACCTGCCAGTTCGTTTTTTTTGCATGCTGAGAAGCTGGTTATAAACAGAAGCAATGCTGCGATGATTTTTGTTGTTTTCATAAATTTATTGTTATTTGTTTTAAAAAATTAATTGGTACTGAAATTGACTTGCGCATGCTCGCCTTATCATTACCCAATTTCATCTCCAATGATAAGGGCCGGTTAGGTAGCTGCTACGGTTCTGCGTCGTATGTTTTAGCAGCGACGTTGCGTGGCTCCAGTTCAAGTACACTGGCAAAAAAGCCGATTTTACTGTGAACATTACTGAGCTGGAATTCCGTAAGCATGAATTACAGGACTAGTGATGCAACGTGACAATTTAAGAATAGGATGAAAATGGTTATGGAAGGCAGTATCAACCTCCGCGAAAGCGCAGCAGCCCTTTGACAGATATTTTTTGACAGATATTAAGAAATAGGTGCGCTGCTCAGCTCAGCAGTTCAGGTGGACCTTTGTTGGTAAA
Organism: Pedobacter sp.; assembly: GCA_031179845.1. Classification (GTDB taxonomy): domain Bacteria; phylum Bacteroidota; class Bacteroidia; order Sphingobacteriales; family Sphingobacteriaceae; genus Pedobacter. Next base: position 12,428 of record JAPSHM010000031.1, on the reverse strand, counting down.
GTTCTGAAGGGTAAACTTATAATTGCCGATGTAATGTTGGCTGTTGTGGATGACCGTCGTCGGGAAAGGCGTTACTAGAACCGGTGGATAGATTGGATGTATCGTCTCACATCGTTTATGAAGATAAAAATCGCATATCTCACACTTTTCAACACCATAACTAATAAGGCATTGATCAGCATGGTTTGTACTCACCACTGTGTCGTGCGCGTGAAAAGCCTGAACAACGGTCATAGCAGTAAAAAGAATAACCAGCAGGAAGGAGATTACCTGACAGCATTTTTTTCGAATATGGTTCTTTTCATTTTTCAAGATGCCGCAAAGTTGCATTTAATTTCTAAGAAATCAACATCTGTTTACAAATTAAGCTATGATTGCTTTTCACGTGCACAAATGTGCCAATGACAACTCTATGTCAGTGTAATCAATGTTTTAGTTCTTCACATCTCTACTGCAACTGCCACCTGAAGTAGGGCAAGCAATCGAGTTACGGTGCTTGCCCTTTGGCTCATGACACCGGGTGATTTTCGAGCCATGTTGATGCTTCATTAGCTAAATTGGCTGATCTGATGGATATACGGCAGTTGATTTTGCTTGTTTTTAGGTTGTAAAACATAATCAATAAAAGAAAGTAATAAAACTTGCAAAATTAAAATTGGTTAATTACCTTCATTTGACATATAAGTCATTATTCGATAATTGTTACATGATCGGGTGATGAAGCTATTGTCATATCAATTAAACGCACTTTCCTATACGCTCAAGCTGATTCTGAAAATGTTTTTCCGTCGCGCTTATTAACTAACCAAATCCTAAATATATGCGAATAAAATTATCCAAAACTTTTCCGAAGGACCACGTCCACCTTATTTACAGTTGTTGTTTTGTTTTATCCCTCTCAATGGGCTCTCAAAGCTCATTTGCAAACACTTCATTTTCGGAAAGATCAGAATCCAGGGTGTTCCCCTTATTAAAGGACATTATTGTAAAGGGGCAGGTGACTGATTCACAAGGAGGGGCGATACCCGGAGTAAGCATTAAAGTAAAAGGTGCGACTACGACCACAATCACTGATGGTTCCGGGAGATATAGCATCTCGGCACCTGATAATGCTGTGCTAATATTTTCTTATATCGGCTATGTTTCACAGGAGATTCCTGTCAATAACAAAAGCAGTTTGAATGTTAGGCTTTTGGAAGAAGACCAGAATCTGACGGAAGTAGTTGTGGTAGGTTATGGTACACAGAAAAAGGCTGTTGTTTCTGGGGCGGTCGCTTCGGTAAAAGGTACAGAGCTTGCTAAATCCTCATCTGTAAACCTTAGTAACTCTTTAGCAGGACGATTGCCTGGTGTAACAGCTCTTCAGAGAAGTGGAGAACCTGGCTATGATGGTTCTACCATCCGTATCCGTGGGATTAACTCATTGGGTAATAATAATGCCCTGGTCGTAATCGATGGAATCCCCAATAGGGCGGGTGGGCTTGAAAGGCTAAATCCGAACGATATTGAAAGTGTATCTGTACTGAAAGATGCTTCCGCAGCTATCTATGGTTCTCGGGCCGGAAACGGTGTAATCCTGATTACAACAAAGTTAGGTAAATCAGGTAAGCCACAATTTTCCTATGATTTTGCTTATGGGTTTCAACAGCCTACACGAATCCCTAAAATGGCTAACTCATCACAATACGCTGAAATACTCAATGAGTTGAAGGTGTTTGGTTCAGATCTAGATCCTAAGGAATGGAATGCAGCCTGGCAAGGTATAAAAGCTACAGGCAAGTATACCCGACAGGATAATGGAACTATTTTAGATGGAGCTTATACGCCTGAGGAAATGCAGAAATTTAAAGATGGATCTGATCCGCTGCGTTATCCAAATACCGATTGGTTTGGAACTACCTTCCAGACCTGGTCACCACAACAAAGGCACAATGTGCAAATTACCGGTGGCAGTGATAATACGAAATATCTCATCTCTTTGAATTATCTGGATCAGGATGGTTATTATAAAAAATCGGCCACAGGTTTCCAGCAATATGATATGCGGGTAAATTTTGAAACGAAGCTTAGCGATTATATTACAGCCACCTTGGGTATGTCGGCCAGGGAAGAGGTTCGTAATTTTCCAACTGTAGGTGCTGGTGATATTTTTAGGTTTCTAATGCGTGGACGACCAACTGAGATCGCAGTGTGGCCAGATGGTTCGCCTGGTAGGGATATTGAATATGGTTATAACCCTGTGGTATCCACTACCGATTTAACCGGATACAATAAAGACGTTCGTGATTATTTGCAAACTATCGGTAAGGTAGAAGTCAGAATTCCAGGTGTAGATGGACTGAAAGTGACTGGTACAGCATCTATTGATAAATATTCTGGCCGACAAAAAAACTGGCAATTGCCATGGACACTCTACGATTGGGATAAAAAAACTTTCGAGGCTGATGGCGTAACCCCGGTGTTAAGTGGAAGTGTTCGTTCTCAGTATACTGATCCGAGGTTAAGAGAAACTGCCGGTGGACAATTAGCCGTAAATTTAACGGGGCTAATTAATTATGATAAGAAGTTTGGCGAACATACCCTGAATTTATTGGCTGGTTTAACGCGGGAGGAAGTTAAGAATGATGGCTTTACTGCATTTAGAAGGTATTTCCTATCGTCAACAATTGAAGAACTATTAGCTGGTGATGAAAAGGAACAATCGATAGGTAATCCTGGAGATCCTAATAATTTATTCAAAAGAGCTCGTTTGAGTTATTTTGGTAGAGTTGGCTATAATTATAAAGAAAAATACATGGCCGAATTTCTTTGGCGTGTAGATGGTTCTTACATTTTTCCTACTGCCAGACGTTTTGGTTTCTTCCCAGGTGTGTCTGCGGGATGGAGAGTGTCTGAAGAACCTTTCTTTAAGGACAACGTGAAATTTGTAGACAATTTGAAATTAAGAGCTTCATGGGGGCAGATGGGAGCTGAAGCTTATTTTGGGGATGTTTTACAGGAGTACCAGTACTTAAGCTTGATGAATTTTGGTAATTATGTTTTTAACGATGCGATTACTAAATCTATTTATGAAGGAAAGGTTCCTAATTTTGATTTTGGTTGGGAAGTAGCTAATAACATGAACGTTGGTTTAGATGCTTCCTTTTTAAACAGCAAGATAGGCTTAGAACTTGATTATTTTGTTAACAAGCGGAGTAATATCCTAATTGCCAGGAACTCTATACCCGAAAGTTCTGGTATCACTGATCAGCTTCCTCCATTTAACCTAGGAAAAGTAGAGAATACGGGGTTCGAATTTAAATTAAGTTATAACGACCGGGTTGGTGATTTGGGTTTTGGTGTAAGTGTGAATGGTGGTTATGCTAAAAATAAGATTGTCTTCTGGGATGAAACGCCTGGCGCTCCAGAGTGGCAACATTCTACCGGAAGGGTAACTAGTTCCTGGTTGGTGTATGATTATGATGGCGTTTTCAAAGATCAGGGAGAGGTTGATGCCAACACGCTTAACTACAAAGCACTAACTAATGACCTTAGGCCAGGAGATATGAAGTTTAAGGATATAAATGGTGATGGAATTATCAATGGTGATGATAAAATCAGATTGGATAGAAACGACATTCCTACCTTCACTGGCGGCCTCAACTTAAATCTGCAATATAAGGGCTTCGATCTGTCAGTATTGCTTCAAGGGGCAACAGGTGGCATGCAAATCGTAGGTTTAACCGAGTCAGGTGATATTGGTAATTTCCTGGAATGGTCTTACATCAATCGATGGAGTATAGATAACCCAAGCTCAGAAAACCCTCGTTTATCTAATAGGGGTGCAACTTATTATACGGATAGTAACAACGCTCTAAATAATACGTATTGGGTGCGTAGTAACAACTACATCCGACTTAAGAATGTTGAGCTTGGTTATTCACTACCAGCAAGCTGGAGTAGCAAATTAGCCTTAAAAGATGTGAGGATCTATGTTAATGGGCTTAACCTGATTACTTTAGATAAAATTAAAATATGGGATCCGGAATCCGCTAACTCTAGTGGACAGTATTACCCACAAGCTAAAGTGTTTAATACCGGTATTAAAGTCACCTTTTAAGCATGTATCCTGGTTTACTTACTACAGAAAAATACGATATGAAAACAATAGCTAAAAATATAAATCTGCTCCTTTTGATCGCGCTGTTTTGCACAGCTTGTAAGAAAGATTTTTTGGACGTTAATCCACCTGATAAAATCTCAGCCGAATTGGTTTGGAAAGATCCAGCTCTGGCGCAGGCATTTGTAAACGACATTTACAACGGCTTACAGAATGGTGGTTTTTTTGAACAAATGCTGGCTTCCGTTTCTGATGAAGCCATGTTTACGCATCCTACTCGAGGAATTGATTTAATAAATGCTGGAACAATCAATCCCTCTACGCTAGGGTGGGTAGATGGAACGTGGCAATACAAACTGATGTACAACCGAATTAGGGCCTGCAACATTGTTATTGAAAGGATTGCCGGTGGTGATAACGGATTAACTAGTCAGGATTTGAAAGACAAGCTTCTTGGTGAGGCTTATTTTCTTCGGGCTTATTTTTATCAGCAATTGTTGCGCTTTTACGGAGGTATACCAATAATTTCTAAACCTTATTCGCTAACCGATGATTTTAATATTAAACGCGGCACTTACGAGGAGTGTGTAAATTTCATCATAAAAGATTGCGAAGAAGCGGATAAATTGCTCAAGGGGAAAAGCTTGGATAAAGGGCGTACCTCGAGTCTGGCGGCCCTTGCGCTTAAATCCAGAGTTTTGATTTATGCTGCTAGTGATCTGCATGTTAAGACTAAGTTGACTGCTAAGGTTCAGAATATTCCTGTTGCGAAATTACCGTATCTCTGCTACGATTCCGGAGATCAGCTTGCGCGCTACCGGTTAGCCCAATCTGCAGCGAAAGCAGTTATGGATGCTGGTACAGGTTACAAATTAACGCTTACGGCACCTGTTAGTGCAGCCGCTGGCCAAGCCAATTATAAAAGCGTAGCTATGGGTGGAGAAAGTAAAGCAAGTGGAATGGATGCGTCGGCGGCATCAGAATTGATTTTCGCCAGATACTTCACTATTCAAAGTGGTATCACACATGCTCAGCAAAACGGACCTAACGGATACCACAATTGGGCTGGTAATACACCTATTGGACTTTTAGTTGATGATTATGAAATGCTTGATGGTACGAAGTTCAGTTGGGCAAATCCTGTACAAAAAGCTAATCCTTATGTGAACAGAGATCCGCGTTTTTATGCAACTGTTCTGTATGATGGTGCAGGATGGAAACCACGTGATAAAGCTTCAGGTAATGTAGATCCTGCAAATCAGATCCAGACTGGTGTTTACGATTTACTGGATAGGGGATCTGTAATTGACTTCAGAGGTCTGGATACGAGGGGGAGTTCTATTGAGAATTGGAATGGAAGCTGGACCGGTTATTATTATCACAAGTTTATAGATCCAGATCCGAATATCGTGGATGCATCCATACGACAAACCATTCCCTGGCCTTTCTTTAGATATACCGAAGCTGTCCTTAATTATATTGAAGCTAGTATAGAGCTTGGAGAAACTGCGACTGCTAAAACCTGGTTAGACCGGATCAGATTTAGATCCGGGATGCCTGCCTTAACAGGTACAACTCCAAATGAGCTGAGGGATTTGTATCGTCATGAGCGTCGCATAGAGATGGCGTATGAGGAACAGCGTTACCATGATACCCGCAGGTGGCTGATTGCTGGAGAAACCTTAGGTAGAAAGGTAACTTACATTAAGGTGACCGGTAAGTTTAAGCCTGGTAAGTCCATGACTGCTCCTTATCACCACGATGCTACAATTTACGATTATACCTATAGTCCGGTTATTGATAATTCACAGGAAAACCGTGCATGGGATAATAAACTATATTTTAGACCTTTCAGCAGGGATGAAGTCAATAAAAACAATTTGCTGGACCAAAATCCTGGGTATTGAGCGACACGAATGCTGGTTGTGAAACTCTCGGGAAAGCGGGGAGGTTATAATAATCGATAGATCGTAAAAAAGAAAAGGGCAAACAAGAATTTTTTCTGTTTGCCCTTTTTGGCTCCCCTAAGTGGGTAATTTTTGAACCAATGGCAAAGCTTCCTAAAGTTCTATGCTATAGCTGCATTGATAATTATCTTTGGAATAGCTCTTTTAATTACGAGTATTTCGGCAGTAGATAAAAACCTTGTTTTAAAGTTATTAGCGGTCTTAGATAATTATAAATTGATTTGCCTATTTACACTGATATCTTTTTTGGGAATCGACGTCATGGATAAGCTATTTTCGATTAGGCAACATCAAAGTTAGAATATTCCAAATTAGACCTTTGTCTACTACTCTAAAAAAACGGTGGAATACTGAAACACTAGCTTTTGTATCAAACAAGGAGGAAAAAATGTTAGATTAAATCTTCAAAAAAACCTAAAACTAATAAGCTTTGGTCTTATGTAACCTTTGACCTAATACAGCGTCATATTCAAAATAAATATTATGATATTCCGTTCCATCTTGCTTTTACTTATAATTTCGACTTACCTTCCAAACGTATTTTCTCAAGAATGGAATAAAAAAAACAAGATAACAGAGGTTGAAAACGGACTGCCATTAGGCGTAGTCTTTCAGGATAGTTCCGAGAGAAAATATAACATCATTGATAGAATGCAGTTCTATAAAGTGCCATCGGTATCTATCGCTGTTGTCGATGATGGTAAAATAATATGGTCTAAAGCATATGGTAAACGCGACGTAGCATCTGTCAGCACTGCCGATGTCAACACAATTTATCAAACCGCATCAATCAGTAAGTCTATCAATGCCTTTGCAGTTTTGAAATTGGTGCAAGAAGGGAAAATTTCACTTCAAAAGGACATACGCGAATACCTGAAAACTTGGGAGCTTCCAAATAGTATGTTCTCCACATCAAGGAAAATTACATTGGCTAATTTACTGAGTCATACTTCAGGCTTAGGAACAGGTGGATTTTTTGGTTATAAAATAACAGATACCATTCCCTCCTTGAATCAAATTCTTAGTGGAATTAAACCCGCTAATAGTGATCCTGTTCAGTCAATAAATTTTCCAGGGGCTGAATATTTTTATTCAGGAGGTGGAACAACCCTCATAAGGAAGATTTTGGAAGATCGCTTTAAAACAGATTACACATCCCTAATACAAACTAATGTTTTAACTCCTTTAAATATGAAGCGTAGCACTTACAATCAACCATTACAAAAGGCTGAAAATAACTTCGCGAGTGGGTATGTCGGAGATAGTCAAGTTATTGAAGGTGGTTACCATGTATTTCCCGAACTTGCCCCAGACGGTCTTTGGAGCAACGCCACTGATATTGCAAAATTTATACTATCCATTCAAAAATCACTAAAAGGAGAAACTACCCTTTTGAAAAGACAAACAGCTTTACAAATGCTTAGCAAGGTGTTACCGACATCAAACTATACTTTAGGATTTATTGTTGAAGACAAGAGCGACGAAAAGTATTTCTCTCATAGGGGAGCGAACTACGGCTATAGGAGTGTGTTTTATGGAAGCATGAGGACCGGGAAAGGAATAGTTGTTTTAATCAACTCCGAAAATGGGGAAATGCTTATTAATGAAATAGTTAATAGTGTAGCTATAGCATATGATTGGAAAGGATTTTATAATCCACCTGTTAAAAAATTAGTTAATACAGATCCAGCTTTAATTAAGGATGTTCAAGGAAAATATTCTAATGGCGAAGCAAACTTTACCATCACCAATAATAATGGAAAAATAGAGATGATTGGTAATTCTGCTGAATTATTGCATTATGTAGGCAATCATAGATTTTTCCTGCTTTCAAGCCCTAACATCGAAGTGGTTTTCTCTAGATCAGACGATGGAAAAATATATGATGTAATAGAACTAATAGAAAATGGCAATGTCTTATTAAAGGCTTTAAAAAATAACTAAGTAATTTTGAAATCTTATTATTCACCTAGTTTTTGGATTGTACAAGTGAGATTTTATGAACAGACCATGATCAAAAACGGTGGAATAATGATAATGCTTTTAAGTTTGCTAGCAAGATAAACGGCAAATCATCTATAAAGTTCACAAACTTTTTGCTTTATAAATTAGGTAATAAGTGTTTACACAAAAATAACGAATTGATATCACCATTTAATAGCCAGATGATCGCAGTGGGCCTCTTGGTCAAGCTGATACCGAATTCAATGACCCATCTTATCAAGTTTAGTCTCCAAGGCTTTGATACGCGCGTCTTGTTGCTCTTTTAACTGATTTATCTGTTGTTGCTGCTCAATAAGTTGCTGCTCTTTCTCTATTAGATATAAGGTTAGTTCTTCTACTTTTTTAGTTAACAATCTGTTCATTTCGCCCAAATCAAGCCCGTTAGCGTACACTTCGTCTGCCGAAGGCATATCTGGCAGATGATGATTTTGATCAATGTAGTTTTTAACTTCTGTTAAAGATGCTAGCTTATACGAGGGTTTAAAAACGTAGTCAGGCCAGCTTGCGTATAGCTTTACAGTCATAGAAGTAGCTATAGCGTTGCCGTTTACCGCAAGTTTGTAGCCCTTCGGGTCAGCAGTGCCAATACCTACATCGCCAGCATCTCTTTGTAAGGACAAGACTCCCCCTGCTGTTCTTCCACCGCTGATAAATGTTTGTAACAACCCATAGCCGGTTGATCCCCCTGCAGTACCCGATATACGCAGATTTGAGTTATTGCCATCCCCCGTAATTATTCCATATATATCCGAGCTGGTAAAAGCATGGAGGGGTGCTAAAGGACTTGTTGTACCAATGCCGACGTTACCCACGGATGCTACGCCATTCGCAACTGTGTTGACAACAAACGTAGGAATTGATCCATTTCCGATTCCGAATTTTCCTGCTCCCATACGCCATCCACCATGGCTTGAGTATATAGATGTACCACCATAAGTAGTTAGGATGCCCGTTTCTGCAACGTTGCTTAAAGTGAGTGGATAACTTGGTGATGTCGTCCCGATGCCGACATTACCATTTAAAGGAAAGGCATTAGTCTGTGCATAGATAGAGTAGCCAATCAAGGCAATAGCCAGTGTTAAGAGTGTCTTTTTCATTTGAGGTATGGATTAAGTTTGTAACTCCTAAAAGATACGTTCATTTTTTGAGTTTTGGGCTTAATTATTGAATGACTTCCAATTATAGACATATGACTTGCCAATGTAAATAAACTTCCGTGCAGCCAACGTGCAGGGAAGAAAATAATTGAAGAAATTTTTAGGCTTTAATAACCGAGATAACGATGATGAAATGTCAGATCAACATGCGACTTTAACAAGAATTCTGACCTCCTTCACTGCACGAACAGACAATCCGCTTCCTAAAATCATGAAAACCCCAACAACAACAACAACAAAATCCTAACCGTATTTCGAATAGCCACCATAACCTCGTTAATCAGCTCAGCTCTAATACGTCTCAGGTCACCAACGTAAAACTCCCATTCCTCGGTGTAATAGTAAGTTTCCCGCAATCCGGAATAAGCTATTGGGGCATCAAAGTCTTTTTTCAGGTAATCCAATATATTGTGGAGAAACCTTTTAGATATTCCAAACTTCCCCCAAGAATTCCGCTTGATCCTTTTCTATTCCAAATTCTACCTGATTAACAATCAATTAGGAGTTAAAAAGAAAAGGGCAAACAAGAATTTCTTCTGTTTGCCCTTTTTGGCTCCCTCTGCTGGGCTCGAACCAGCGACCCTCTGATTAACAGTCAGATGCTCTAACCAGCTGAGCTAAGAAGGAGTGCTGGCTACCAAAACGCTGTTTTCCGATCCTTAAAAGAAGAAATCTTCGATCGTTTTGGGAATGCAATATTAGGGGTTTTAATTTATTTATGCAATATTTGTAGAGAAAAAAAATGAAATAATTTCTAATTAAATTATATGAGCCTGATAATCATAGGGACTGTAGCTTTCGATGCTATAGAAACCCCCTTCGGAAAAACGGAAAAAATAGTAGGTGGTGCTGCAACTTATGCAAGTTTAGCTGCTTCTTACTTCTACGATAAAGTGAAAATTGTTGCTGTAATCGGCGATGACTTCCAAAAATCGGATATTGATACGCTTTCCGAACGTGGAATTGATACTGAGGGTTTGCAGATTAAAGCAGGCGAAAAATCCTTCTTTTGGTCGGGAAAGTATCACAACGACATGAACAGTAGGGATACCTTAGTTACGGAATTGAATGTGCTGGCAGATTTCGACCCTGTTATCCCTGAGAGCTATCAGGATTGTGAATTTTTGATGTTAGGTAATCTGACTCCGGTTGTACAGCAAACGGTGATTAGCAGGCTTAAGAAGAGGCCAAAGCTGATCGTGCTGGATACCATGAACTTTTGGATGGACATCATGATGGATGATCTATTGGAAACGATCAAAATGGTGGATGTCCTCGCCATTAATGATACAGAAGCACGTCAGCTCTCCGGTGAATATTCTTTAGTGAAGGCTGCAGAGAAAATCTTAACGATGGGTCCGAAATATCTGATTATAAAGAAAGGCGAACACGGTGCGCTTCTGTTCCATGAAGATAAGATCTTTTCGGCGCCGGCGCTTCCATTGGCAGAAGTTTTCGATCCAACAGGCGCAGGAGATACTTTTGCAGGAGGGTTTATAGGATATATGGCCAAAATAGGAACTGTAAATTTCAATAACATGAAGAACGCCATCATTTTTGGATCGGCACTGGCCTCATTCTGCGTAGAGAAGTTTGGAACTGAAAAGATCTTGAACCTTACAGAAGCGGAAGTTGCAGCGCGCGTTCAGGAATTCGTAAGCCTCAGTTCGTTTACCATAGAAGCATAATCACCGGCTCCCGGCTTTACAATGTAAATGGCTATTCCTAATTGGGATAGCCATTTACATTTATACCTGAAGTTTGGCTACTGCAATGAACTTTTCAAACACCGTTTCTGTATGCGGAGCGTCAGCTAATTCGTCAGTCAGGTCCTGTCCCGCCCAGTGTTCGTAATGTTTGCCATTTCGCCATAGCCTGCTTTCTGTTACGTCATAGATCAGCCCTTTATAGGCTACCCATATCTGCGGTTTGTCCTGCCCATTGCGCAATGCAAGCTGCTGTTTTGTGTATGATGGTAAACTATCCATTCGGCCTTATGGTTTTACTTCTAAAAAGTTCGAAGAGATATACCGCTAGCAGTAGCATGCTCATCAGATAAAAATATCCTTCAATAGAAACCCCGCCTATATTTAATCTCAAAGTTTCATTCTCATCGAATTTCATGATGGATCTTTCGCTAATGATCAGGCAGGTTGCATAGAAAGGAATCAATAAGAGTGCATAAGCCCGGTAAAATCTGTACATGAACCTGAGTTTGTTCTTATATTCGATGTAAAGCAACAGGGAAAATGAGAGCAAGAATATGGTTGCAGTAAACCATTTCAGGTAACCGAAGAATAACATAGCTGCACAGATACCTAAAAATAAGTTGCTTATTGAAAGACTGAATTTTTCGAGTTTGTTGCTTGGAAAACGGTGATTTAGAAATGAGTACAAGAATAGACCAAGAGCTGGAGCTATAAATAGGATTAGTAGATATTCATTGTTAAATGATAGCATGCCAAGCCTGGTAAATAATAGGGGCAAGATCGAAAAAATTAATCCGGTAAGCAGTGCTGACAATAGAGCTGGTGTGATAAGGTTATACTTCATGTATGATGATAAGATCTGGCGCAAAAGTATGAAGAATAGCTTAAAGTTATATCTTTGCTCTGGTAGCGCTAAAAACCACTTCAGTATGATGCAAAACCTATTCTTCAAGCCCGTAAAGCTTGAAATTGCAGAACGTATTGTTTTAAATTTTAATGTTTAGATTCATGAAAGCAGCATATTTAGAAGGAAATAATCAGCCTTATCTTGTAAAGGAAGTGCCAACGCCGGTCCCGGGACCTGGGGAAGTGTTGATCCGTTTAAAGTATTCGGCTTTCAATGCAAGAGATATTAGGATACAAAAAGGTATTTATGCTTCGGCACCACTTCCTGAAGGCGGACTGACCATTGGATCAGATGGTTTCGGAGAAGTTACGGAAATTGGAACTGGAGTTGACAGTTTTTGGCTGGGGAAAGAAGTAGTCATCAATCCGGGACGGAATTGGGGCAACAATCCGAATTCCTTTGGCCCTGAATTCGAAATCATGGGAAGCCCTAAGCCTGGTACTTTTGCAGAATATATAGGGGTTGGTGTGGATTATGTTGAATTGAAACCGGCCTATTTGACGGGTGAAGAAGCCGGGGCCCTGCCTTTAGCAGGTCTAACGACTTATCGCGCGGTATTTACCAAAGGAAGGGTAAATGTAGGAG
>JAPSHM010000253.1 GCA_031179845.1 Pedobacter sp. | reverse complement strand
TGGTACTGAATACCTCGTATATATTGTTAAGTTGTAAACCCAGTACAATCTCATGACTGCCATTACTCACCTGATTTAAACTCGAAGTGGTAAAGTCATAGGCATAAGTTAGATTAAATAAATGGCTCCTGTTAATTCCTACTAAAGCAGAAAAGGAATCGCCTCTCCTGTAACTGCCTCCCAACCAAAATCTGTCTTTAAAGGCTAATTTCAAGTTTAAATCAACTGATGTAGGTGTAGGGTTCATTTGCTTGACCATGATTGAAGGCGTTGCAGAAATAACATCGTCAATGTACAATCTGTAACCTGCGGTGAAAAAAAAGTGGGGCACTTCTTTTCCGGAGTTATAAGTTGGATCTCCGGTGAAGGATAATTTTTGTTGTAATACCTGCTGTACAGCTGCACCTGCAAAAATTCGCCCGCTATATAACCACACCCCTAATCCCAGATCGGGTTTAAGCTGAGTCGGTATGCTATTTGCTACCGATGGATCAAAACGGCTCTGGTCTTCAAACCTAAGCGAGTTGATGTCCAGTGCAATCCTGCTGATCCCCGCAGCCACACCGACAGAAAGGTTGAAAGTATTGTTCAACTGGAGGTGATAAGCATAGGTTAGATTAACGTCCAACCTGGAAAGTGGACCAACTTCATCATAAACCGCCGTAACCCCCATGCCGTGATGTGCCGGGGAAGAGGTATAGTTCTGCATGTAGTTCCTGCTCATCGGGTCATCATCAGGTTCCGGAAGCGATAGTGAATTTCTCCAAAGATAGTCACTGCCTAAATTCCAATGTGCGGTAACAAATGAAGTTTGGGGAGCATCATCTATCCCTGCCCATTGGTTTCTATGGCCTACCTTTACATCTGTATAATTCTCAATCCCGCTTATGGCTGGATTTAAAAGAAAATTATTGAAGACATACTGCGTGTATTGTGGCTTTTGTTGTCCTAAACAGCTAAATTCAAAAATTATAATAAGAGCGACTAAAAATATAATTGGTTTCATTTATCTGATCAAAATTATTGAGCCCGCAGATTCCAATCCGGTTTCTTAGTATTTACTGTACAGCCTTAAGACTTTCAACAAAACTAAGGATCCGATCCAACCAAGATAAACATTGAGCAAGTTAGCATCAATAACTATGACCTAAACTGCATTTGCGCTGATCGAGAAGGGAAAACTGAAAGGGTAAACGCTGCTATTCTAACATTGGCTCTTTTTTCATCATCAACAATAAAATAATGTACAAATACTTGAACGCTTTACCATTGGTGAGGCTGCTATAAACATTCAAAAAAAACAGCAGTGGACCCTATTAAAAGCTGATCTACGCATGTTATCTTAGAGATCTAGGACAACAAATTTTGCCTTAATAAAAACTCGAGTTGCTGATTGGCCAGAAGTAATTTAGCAGTTAAATCTCTGTTCTCTTTTCTAAGCATATAAATTTCGTATGCTTTTTCAATATTGATCTTTAGATCGGCCTCCATCCATGGCTTTTGAATGTAACGGTAAACCTGCCCTTTATTTATTGCATCAATTACTGCATCAATATCCGTATATCCCGTTAGGATCATGCGAATTGGATCAGGATGTTTCTCAAGTATAGAAGCTAAAAACTCTACACCTGTAGTCTTTGGCATTCTCTGATCGGTTATGATAACGTGAATTTCTTCTTTGTCTAATATAATTTTACCCTCGTCTGCAGATTCAGCAGTAAAAATATTATACAACCGCCTGTAAGTAGCTTTAAAGGCACTTAAATTATGGGGTTCGTCATCAACATATAAGATGTTTACATTCATTTGTTTGGAAATAAAGTTTAAAAATACTTTTTTATTATTACTCTTAAAAGACTATTTTTAGTTCTTTCAATAATTTACCTAATTTTTTTTACTTTTATCGGATACATAAATTAAAAAAATGCAGTCTCAAGCTCATCTAAATTTAAATTTTGAAGCACTTATCAACTCTACAAAACAAACGAACTCATTTTACAAGCCTGTTTTTTTTAACACTAAAAATCTTACCGAAAAGCAAAATCTTGAAAATATTTTAAATGAAAAACCTTATATTCAGATATTTGATAGCATTGAATCACAAATTGAAGAACTGATCAAATGTTTAAAGCCAGGCATACCGCTCTCCCAGGCAAAAATTGAAGCTAAAGACCATCGCGGTCACATAAGCTTACACGATTACGGGTTGTGGGTTTATTATCCCTGGTCAGAAAAGTTGGTCCACATTCTCGAAGAAGAAGAATTTGTGATTGTACGAACCAACAGGAACAAGCATAAAATCACTGCTGAAGAACAATTGGCGCTTTCTCAGAAAAAAATTGGCGTAATGGGCTTGTCCGTCGGGCAATCAGTAGCTGTAACCCTGGCGATAGAAAGAGGGTTTGGTGAATTGCGTATTGCAGATTTTGACGAACTGGATCTCTCCAATCTAAATCGCATCAGGACAGGAATCCATAATATACAGCTTCAAAAGACTGTTATTGTAGCCCGGGAGATTGCTGAGCTCGATCCTTATTTGAAGGTGGTTTGTTTTCATGAAGGCATCACAGAGGATAATATTGATGCTTTTTTAACCCAGAACGGAACACTCGACCTGTTAATTGATGAATGCGATAGTTTTGACGTAAAGATCAATGCGAGGCAGAAAGCGAAAAAATTAGGTATTCCAGTTCTAATGGAAGGTAGCGACAGATGTACAATTGATATTGAGCGATTCGACCTTGAACCTAACAGACCAGTTCTACATGGCTATGTAGATCACCTGGACATGAGTCTTTTCAAAACACTAAAGACACTGGATGAAAAAGCTCCGTATATTGAGCCAGTTACAGGGATAGAATCCCTTTCGCCACGAATGAAGGCTTCCGCTGTAGAACTGATGAGTACCATATCAACCTGGCCGCAGCTGGCTAGCGCGGTTACCTTTGGAGGTGGAATTACTGCCGACCTCTCGAGAAAGATCCTGCTTGGCAACTTAAAATTGTCTGGAAGATTTTACATCGACATTGATGAGCTGATTGCAGACGAACAACCGAATATTGCACCGCCTAAAAAGACGGAAAACGTTCAAATGAGTGGTGCTGATATTGAGGTTTATCTTTCAACACACCAGGTTGGAGCAGAGATCGAAGGCATTACTATAGCCGAAGAACTGATCAGCAAATTGGTTACTTCAGCTGCTAAAGCTCCATCCGGCGGAAACAATCAGCCCTGGCAATGGCATTACGAAAAAGGAAATTTACATCTTTTCTTGAATAAGCAAGTTTCAGGGGCCTATTTAGACCCTGATTACCTTTCTTCTTATGCATCATTAGGTGCTTCGATAGAGAATTTATTACTAGAGGCTGCAGTAAATGGGCTAAAAGTAGATTGGAGGTTCACACCGGAGCTATTTCCCGACCATATTGCAAATTTCAATTTCAACGGCAATTATGTTGCAAATGACTTAGAGTACAAATTGGCGGCACAAATTCCAAAAAGACATACCAACCGTAAAGTTGGAATATCGCAGGAGATCAGCGAAGCTGACATGAATGAACTGAAGGATATTGTTGCGCTAGATGGAATAGATCTGCATTGGGTTACGGCGGCTGAGGATAAATCGGCATTAGGCAAGATTGCAGGACAGGCAGATTTATTGCGTATGTTCACCCCTGCCGCCCACGAAGATTTTATTGAAAAGGAAATGCGTTGGAGCCAGAAAGAAATCCTGGAATCAGGTGATGGAATAGGCATCAACACACTTGACCTGAATAATCAGGAACAGATCGGATTAAGGTTGATGAAAGATCAGAAAGCGGTTGCATTTTTGAAGAAAATTAACGGTGGCAATGCTTTCAAACATCTTACGTTAACACAATTCCAATCATCTCCTGCCATTGGCTTAATCACCTTGCCGCAACATAGCCCGCTAGATTATTTAAAGGGAGGTATGGCAGCCGAAAAATTATGGTTGTCAGCCACTGCACTAGGTTATCAGGTCCACCCTGTTAATGTTCCATTAATATTCTTCTACAAGAATCATTTTCAGGAAATCGATGACCTTGCAGAAGTAACTGGAAAGCAATTTTTAAATTTCCATGGAGAATTAAAGCAATTGTTTAAAATATCTGATAATATTGCAGAAGTATTCATGTTTCGAATATTTAAAGCAGAATCATCACCTCAACGTACAATTAGAAAACCTTTAAATAAAATCTTATCCATTGGAAGAGCATAAAACGCAGATCAACAAGCTTTATTTCAAAGCTTTTAGAGCCGTAGATAACCGCGAAGGCTGCATGAAATTTATTGAAGGGCATACGCATGTACTGGAAATATTTGGAATTACTAAAATTACATCTGCAAATATTGATTGGATACTTAATCCAGGCGTATATGTGGTGCTGGTAAGTGCCGAAGAAAATGGCAAAGCACTTGCCGGTAGCCGGGTGCACATTGCTGACGGTATTGTGCCGCTTCCTGTAGAAACAGCAGTAGGCGAAATGGACAACCGTATATACGACATGGTGAAGGACAGGGTGGCTAACGGTACAGGCGAACTTTGTGGTGTTTGGAATTCCTGGGAAATCGCTGGACTGGGAGTCGGCAGCTGGGTGCTTAGTCAGATCACCGTAGCACTTTCCAGTTTGATTGGATTACAGTCCTTGTTTGGATTAACTGCACCTGCTACCTATCGGAATGCAGTAAGAGGAGGATTCAGGGTAGTAAAAGAAATTGGCATAAACGGCAAATTCTATTACCCGAAAGAAGATTTGACAGCGACCGTTGTACTAAACGATGAGCTTGATACCTTACCAACAGCTACCCAGGATTCACACGACTTTGTAATGGCGCTTAGAAAGCAACCTAAACAGACCATTGCCATGCCTAACAAAGCAAACGACGGATTTATAGACATGCACATTGATATTATCATATGAGACGGAGTCTTTATAAGAAACTGTTCATCATATCCCTATGTTTAAGCTATTCTATTCTTATAAAAGCAGCCTTCAAAAATCAGAAGGATTCTATATTTAACCTTACCCGGCAGGCTACCATTTTGGTCGACCTGCCGGATACGGCCACTGTAAGGTCTGCGATTGACGCAGCGCATAAATTCAAGCCCTTAGATGCCCCGTTTATCAATTTTGCGGAAATAAATAAACCCATTTGGCTAAAAGCTGCGGCAGTAGACATTTCCAAAATTCGAAATGTGAGTATAATGGTAGACCAGGCAAGAATGTTGACCTCGGACATCTACTTTGTAAAGAATAACCGGGTACTTTATGAGATCCTCAGCGCACCTTACAGTACCATTGCCGATCTCGAATATCCAGGCAACACGAAAAGTCACCTTATTCCAAGGTCGGTGGTTGCCCAGCAGCCCGACATTCTCCTCAAATTGTATTCTGATGAAATTGTGATTGCCCCGGTGTTATTAGCCCCCAAGTATCGGTTTAGCAACATCTTCGCCCAGCGCGATATATTCTTCGGAATGTATACAGGAGTCATGATCATCATGTTCACCTACAACCTGTTTCTATACTTTAGCGTCAAAGATAGCAGTTACTTAAATTACATTTTTTGTATCTTTTTTACCTGGGCCACCCAAACTGCTTTACAAGGTTACTTTACAAAGTATTTTCTGCTGAGTGAGGGCTGGTTAAATAACATCTCAGTCTGTTTGTTTGCAAACCTGGGGCTTGTCGCGTCCATTATGTTCACACAGTCGTTCCTGAACACAAAGGTAAATGCACCTAAAAACAACCGGGTAATTAATGTATTGCTCCTGCTTTCAATCCTCAACACGGTATTGTTATTGGTAGGCTTCAAGCAATTCTCTTTTATCGCCATGCAGCTGTTGATCCTGGCAGGTTCGATTATTGGGACTTATACAGCTTATCAATCCTTCTTTCATAAAAAATTTAAACCAGCTGGATATTACCTTGCCTCCTGGTCATTCCTGTTTTTTGGGATGCTAATTTTCATATTGAAGGATTACGAGATTTTACCTTACAACAATTACACTACCTATGCAGTCCAGTTCACTTCAGTAATCGAAGTGATGCTTTTATCGTTTGCACTGGCCGACCGCATTAGCTTCTTCAAGAAAGAAAATGAGCTTGCTCAGCAACGTG
>JAPSHM010000252.1 GCA_031179845.1 Pedobacter sp. | reverse complement strand
TACTGACTGTGGGAATCAAAGTTCGGGTATTCCGCCCTGTTCCTTCCAGCGATGGATAGGCATAGACCGCAATGTCTTTATAGTAACCTTCAATGGTTTCCGGCTGCGCGAGTCTTAACTTAGTTTGTTTTCCGCCGTTAATGTGCAACTGGCTCGATACGACTTTCTGCATGGATAGTTCTGGCGTGATCCAGGGACCACCAGCCAGTGCAAAACCATCACTCACATGCATGCCCATCTGCAGGTTCAGGCGCTTGGCTTCCTCCATCGCAAACATGACCATATCCCACCAATGCGGACTAAGCTGCTGCGCCGGAGGATCGAATAAAGGTGGATTGGTAGCGCCTTTAACAGAAACCAGATAAGCCCCACCTATTCCGGCAGCTTTCATCGCCTCCAGATCGGCTGTTATACCTGGCTTGGAAACACCAGCTTGCATCCAATACCAAAGTACCCATGGCTTTGTCGTGTCATTTTGAGCGCAAACAGGCAACACTGCTGTTGTACAGAAAATGCTAAGAATCAGTAAAGCCTTCCAACCTTTAAACTTCATATTTATGATTTATGCGCTTCTAATGAATTATGCGCTTGTCTTATGTTTGATTTTATAACCCGTTAATCCGAAATAAAGAATGATCAGGTAACACACCAGTGGTATACTGTAACCAATCTGAATGTTATCTCCGTTGTAATCAATCAACGTACCCATCGCATAAGGCAAAATTGCCCCGCCTACGATTGCCATAATCAACCAGGAAGAACCTGGCTTGGTATCATCACCAATCCCATCTATTCCCAGGGCAAATATGGTTGGGAACATGATCGACATAAAGAAACCAAGTCCGCCTAATGCGTAAACAACATAAGCACCGTCTCCAAAAATGGCAACCACACAAAGCAGGACAGAGATCACCGCATAGATTGCCAATAGTTTATTTGACGCGATATAGCGAAGTAGCACCGTTCCTACAAAACGACCAACCAAAAATAAGGTACCATAAAGTCCTAAATAGTAAAGTGCCGTATACTCATCAAATCCACCTGCCTGTTGCGCTGCACGAATGAAAAAACTGGTCACGCAAACTTGTGCGCCCACGTAGAAGAACTGTGCAATTACAGCCCATCTTAAATGCTTATGCTTTAGAGCGCCTAAGAAACTGCCTTTTTCAATGCCATCTTTACTAATGGTCTTAACTTCCGGAAGCTTCATAAAATAAAACAACAAAGCAACCGCAACGAGTACACTTCCCAATATGATGTAGGGAACTTTTACCGTCGAGGCCTCCGTTAGAAAATAATTGTTTCTAACCGTTTCTGTCATCGCGGCCAATTCTTCCTGGGTGTGGGATTTTCCGGAAAGGATAAATCTTCCAACGATCGTTGCCAACGGTGCCGCCAAACCATTAAAGGTCGCGGCAAGATTAAGCCTCCATGCCGCTTTTTCGGGACTACCCAAAATAGCCGCATAAGGATTTGCCGATGTCTCCAGTAAAGTTAAACCACAGCCAATGATAAAAAGCGCGATCAGGAAAGTTACATACGACAGGTTATTTGCTGCCGGCACAAATAGAAATGCACCGAAAGCAAATGCCAATAACCCGGTGATCATTGTTGATTTGTACCCCCATTTCTTAAGGATTATCCCCGCCGGAATGGCCATCAGGAAATAGGCCAGAAAGACTGATGTATCAATTAAAGTTGATTCCCTGTTGTTTAAGTTACAAGCTTTCTTCAGATGTGGGATCAGAATGGAATCCAGGTTGTGCGCCATTCCCCAAAGGAAAAATAAGCTCACCACCAGGATAAACGGGACTAAATATTTTTTATTTGTCGCCGGATCTCCACTGGCAATTACTTCTGGCTCTGTTGTGTGATTCATGTTGGTTTTATTATATGATTATTGCGTTTATTAAAGTGCAGTTTTTGCGCCTGTTAATGTGCAATAATTATTACTTAATGTACAATGTTTTATTTCTTTTTTACCAGTAGCAGGTGGTCACACACCAATACGACCTCGCCATGTTGGTTGATGATTTCCACGTGTTCCGTTACTGTTCCATATTCTGGTTTCTTTGCTTCCGCCTTATCAGAAATGGTCACCTCTGAGTGAATGGTATCACCGATGTATACCGGTTTTACAAAACGCATGCGGTCGTAGCCTTTTGAAAATGCCTCCGGATTGATCTCAGACGCTGTTAAGCCAATGCCAATACTGAACACCATTGTCCCATGTGCGATCCTATGCTTAAATGGTTGTGTTTTACACCATTCTTCATCCATGTGGTGCGGAAAAAAATCACCTGTATGTCCGGCATGGACCACAAAATCCGTTTCCGTGATCGTCCGGCCAAGGGTTATCCTTTTTTCTTCCAGCAGGTAATCTTCAAAAAAAGTCGACTTAAAATACATCTTTATCTATCTGTGTTTAATTGCTATTCTACTGTTAAATGTTATTCAACTGTTCAGTTACTTTTACCCCACCTGTGTCGCTCGACAAATAGGCACTCTCGACTACGGCCATCGTTTTGATCACATCTTCTACGCTGGTATGCAAAACCGCTGAGGTTCCCTCGCGATAACACATCAGGTTAGCCATGGTACCTATAAAAGCCTCTGGGAACCAGGAACCTTCCAGTTCAACCTGCTTCCATTCCGGCGCCTTCTCTTCCGGGCTTTCCTCTCCTACTATGCAGTATTCGAATAGATCAGGTACACCATCGGGGTAGTCCATCAGCAAGCCCATCTTTGCTTTTATAGCCCCTTTGGTACCTTCCCATTTGATGAAACTTTCCTGATTCTTCGGCCCAAAATCATGGTCGTGATTGGTGTTGATCACCGCATGAAGCGTATCTCCATAATCGAAGAGTATGGTCGACCGTGACGAAGACAAGCTTTTTGCCGGGTGTTTTAAGGTCTTGGCCAGGATTGTTTCCGGATCTCCAAGAAACGACCGGATCAGATCGACATAATGAATGCTGTGGTATTGAATTTCCAGGCGCGGATGGATGATCACATGAGGAAAGATCTCCCAGGGAGTTTTTATCGTAACCCTAACCTCCATATCGTATACATCGCCAATCAAGCCCTGGTCGATCAGGTACCTTGCAGCACTTACAAAAGGCGCAAAGCGAAGTTGGAAATTGATTGCGGCAACCAGGTTTTTCCTTCGGCAAAGTTCCAGAATTTCTTTCGCCTGCTCAAAATGGTCGCCCATCGGTTTCTGGATCAGCACAGCAGCACCATCGGGCAATTGTTCCAATACCTCCAGGTATTGTTCCGGCATAATAGTTAGGTCGTACACCACGTTCGCCGGCGCTTCGGCAACTGCTTGGGCAACTGACCCATAAATATTTGGGATCTGGAACGCTACGGCCAGTTTCTCTGCCCTTGCCTTCGTCCGGTTTACAATTCCATGAACGGTAAAGCCTGCTTTTTGATAGGCCGGAAGATGTGCATCAGCCACAATACCACCTGCCCCAATAATAATTATGGGTTGTGTGGTTGTAGGTAACTGAGGTTGATATATAATTTCCATTTGGTCTATTTATCTATTAATTCAATTCTATATTGAGCTTCGCTTACAATTTCGGCTACCGACTTCCCGGTATTCAGTGTGGTTAGCACCATCTCATCGATCAGCGATGCAATGCTTGCCCAGTTGCTTTTTTGAGGTAAGGTTTGCGCGGATTCATGAAGTTGTTCCAACTTATGATAATAGGGAACAACCTGGTTCACTTCCTGATCCTTCCAGGTTGAAATCCTACAGCCGATACCGCCTTCCATCGTCAGCAGCTTATCATTCGCTTCATTTACTGCAAAACGAATGAAGTCGTAAGCCATTGCCTTATGTTTGCTTCCGGACCCGATGGTGTATAGCCAGTATACGTTAAGGGAGGCGGCGCGACAGCCAGGAGCAGCCGGCAATAAGGACACTTCTACTTTTCCCTTTACAGCCGAAGCCTGGTCAACTTCACAAACTGATGCAAAGCCAAACCAGTTGATCATCATGGCGACCTCGCCGCGGGCAAAAGCCGCACCGGCCCGCACCGAATCAAAATCTACCGAACCAGGATGAACTGCATTTCTATCATTCAGCATTTCCTTATAGAATCTCAATGCTTCAATAGCCTGTGCGGTATTGACCTTAATTTTACCAGTTCCATCCACTAGTGTTCCTCCTCTGCTCCACAGTTGCAGGCAAAAGTCAAAAACCGTATTGTGTCCGTCTGGATAGCAGGCAAATACACTTCCAAATAAGTTCTGTTCCGGGCGGTTGAAGAACTGTGCGATCTGTTTAAAATCGTCCCAGGTTTGCGGAACGGCAAGTACACGGCCATATTTCGCAAGATATCTTTCCTGTTCCAGAGGATCTTCAAAAAGATCTTTTCTATAAATCAGGCATTCAGGACCGTCATGAAATGGCAGTCCGACGACCTGTTCACCAAACTGTTGCGAGGCCAGCAGGGAAGGACTCCAGCCATTTGGGTATTTTGCTGGTGGATATTGATCGATATAAGGAACCAGATTCTCCAATGCACCATTAACGTAGCCTTCGTACAGCCAGTCGGTATTGAGGTGTGCTATATCCCAGTCTCCGTTTTTTAAACCTTCGTTGACCAGTGTGCTTTCATGAAGTTCATGGAGATCAAGCGGCACCAGCTCAACTTTTAACCGGCAACCCGAATACAGGCAATAACTATCCCATATCTTCTGCATAGCAGACTCAAAGGGACCAAATTTTCGCACTGCGATTCTGAATACTTCATTTTCTACCATAGACAACAGATCAATCGTGAACACTTGTTTTCAGGGATACAAACTGTTGGATGATATTCGCATTATCCTGACCCAATTTTGGTGAACCTTTGGCAGAAACCAATAACTCACCGTCAATCCGTATTGGACAACGGGTGGTCTGGTAACTGTAACCATCATTCATCTTTACTTCCTGAATCATGTTCAAAGCTTTAAACCCATCATGATCCATTAATTCCTTCCAGTTTAACACATCCGAACACCAGATATCCGCCGGTTCCAGTATTGCAAGCCAGCTTTCTGTATTTCTGGTTTCCAGGTGATTGGCAAGTATGGTCTTGATCTCATCCCGCTTGTCGAAGGCCTCGGCAGGATCAGTGAACTGATTCAATGCATTGCAGCCCAGTAAACTTCCCAAAACCGGGATAGAACCCATTGCAAGCGCAAGATGGCCATTACCCGTTTTATATATACCATAAGGTGCCCCAAGGTAGGCGTTAGCATTGTTTTTTGCCGTGCGCACGGGAAGCGCCCCGCCATCATTCATGAATGTAGTAATGGTCTCAAACTGAAAGTCGTACGCAGATTCAATCATGCTCACCTGGATCAGCGCCCCTTCTCCGCTTGTCACTTTGCGGAACAGGCAGGCTAGAATCCCTTGTGCCAGGTGTGAACCAGCCAGCATGTCGACGATCGACAAGCCCATAGCAACCGGTCCGCCTGCATTGCCGGTCAACCAGGTTAGACCTGTTACAGACTGAAGTAAAAGGTCTTGTCCAGGCTTACCCTTGCCTTCTCCAACGGGGCCATATCCAGACAGCTCGGCATAAATGATGGTTGGGTTCAGCTGCTGCACCGATGCATGATCGAAACCCAATCGCTCCATCACACCCGGACGAAAATTATGGATCACTACGTCTGCCTTTTCCAGCAGTTCGCGGACCATCTTACAATCGTTTTCCTGCTTCAAATCCACTTCAAAGCTTTCTTTATTTCTATTGATGGCATGAAATACGGATGATTCTCCGTTCATGATCACGTTGGAAGTGTATAAAGTGCGGCAAATGTCGCCCAGGCCCGTGCGCTCTATCTTAATTACCCTAGCCCCCATGTCGGCCAACCTCAAACTTGCAGAGGGGCCCGACAAAAACTGGCTAAAGTCTACCACTAAATAATCCTCCAGGGGTTTCATATCCTATATTAATTCAAATTCGTTGTTAATCTTTTCATTATCCGCACCAATCTTTGGTGCAGCTTTGGTCGCGTAAAGTTTTTGCCCGTTTATGCTAATTGGCGACCGTGTTGTATGTATTGTTTTACCTTGGCCTAAGTCCAGCGGTTGACTGATCTGTTGATTCTTATAGACCTCCAGTTCCGTAGCTTCGCTGTAAT
>JAPSHM010000251.1 GCA_031179845.1 Pedobacter sp. | reverse complement strand
AAAGACCATACAGGCAAATGCGCCTGTAAGCAACATTACTGTTGGGTTTTTGGTCATTATACTTGCAGATTCTGCGATGTTGATTTTTTGACGGGCCTGGGCCGGAATGTCTTTTCTCAGCTTGAACCAGGCGATTATTGCAATTAGAATTCCGAAGCCACCAAATAGATAAAAGGCATTGCGCCATCCGTAATGTTGCCCAATATAGCCTGCGATTAAACCGCTTAATATGATTCCAAAATAGACAGCACTTTGATGAATGGAGAGCGCCAGCGACCTTCTTTTTTGGTGAACATCACTGATCAGTGCATTGGAAGCCGGAGCATAAAAGGCTTCACCGCCACCGGTCGCTACTCCCCTGAAAAGAACAAATTGGGCAACTGTAGTGCTGATGCCGGTGAGTAACGTGGATATACTCCAGAAAAACAAGCTAAACACGATGATATTCTTACGTATGAAACGATCTCCAACGAAACCGGCTATGGGCACGAACAAGCCATAGGTCCATACCAGCGAGGAAGCGATCAAACCCAACTGGGCATCACTTAAACCCAGATCAGCTTTGATCAACGGCAGTACCACACTGAAAATCTGTCTGTCTGCCGAATTCAGAAAGAACGCAAGCCATAACAGAATCAGCATGACCCATTTGTAGTTCTTCGTTTCGGTTTGCGGAAGGGTTATTTGATTGTTGCTATTCATCATGAGGTCTTAATGGTTAAAGTTTGACGGTCACCATTTCGGCATTCCAGGCCTGGGCACTGAGTACGGCATTGTTCATTCCTTCCCGCCAGTTTACATTCATTGTGATCTCTTTGGTTTCCCCAGGTTGTAACCAGATGTAGTTATCAGATGCATAAAAAGCTCTTTTTGCTCCGCTGATGTCTATTTTTGTCATAAACGCTGGGAGGTTACCTTCATTTCTGACCGTTAAACTGAGCTCACATTCATCATCGGTCAGCTTTTTATTTTCTTTCAACTGGATGGATAATGTTGTACTGGTTTTGCCTACGGTTGGTTTCAACCATGGCCCCTTATCGAACGTTAACCAGGGAATTGGTTCATTTACAAACTGATTGTAAAAAGCCTTGTCTTCCATTTTACTGAGGCACCTCGGATAATAATAGGCGCTGGACACAACTTTACCGGCTTTATCTTTCAACTCTGTTAAAATGAAAAGGTATTTGTCTTTATAGTCGCCGGGTATCATAAAACTACCAAGGGAAGCGGTATTAACGGAAGGTCCAACCTTCACGGTGATAGGTAGGCTCTTTTTCGTTAGAGGTTTAAATGCATCATCATACACGGTTACCGTTGCATCGTATACCTGATTGGGGTTAAACAGCGAGTTGGTTACCTGGATGTTTAGAGCCATGGCTTCTCCGGGAGCCCAGATCAATCGTTCAAGATCCATCGAAATGTGCATCGGCTCATAGGTTCTTTTCAAAAAATAATAAGGTGCCCCAGCTTGGCCGAACCAATCCATCATCTGTATGGCAATTGCGGTCCAATGCCGTTTAAACACCCAGGGCATCAGGCCGGTTGTTACTGGATAACTGCCCTGCACCTTCTCTGAAAGAACCTGATAAAATTCTCCGGCACCGATCTGTGTAGCTTCCGAGATCGACTCTAAAGTTGGGTCGCTCATGTCATCGATATGTGATGCGCGACTGAGCATACGTGGTACACGGCTGGGTTTATACTCTGTAAAGTGATGGATGAATTCCGGGTGCGAGGGTCTGAAGCTTTCATCCCACATCTTTCCCAAATTGACGAATTCTTTGTTGTTGACCACTTCTCTAAACAAACCGGCTTCTGGCATGCTGTGCATCCCGGTTTCTGAGATCCAGGCTTCTTTGCCGTAGCTGCGTTTGTACCAGGACGGGTCCATATCCGGATAGGTATGGATACTACCACCATCGGGGGTGGTTCGCACAAATAGCCGACTGTTGTCGAACGTTTTGATATTCCGTTCCCAAATGCCCATCGTTGCGGCATTACCGAGAGAATAGGCGTTAAACTCATTTCCGCCGCACCACACGACCAAAGAAGGATTGTTGCGGATTCGACAGATGTTTTGTACTACCTGGGCTTCCCAGATGTCCTGCGGATAGTCTGGAGTATCCTGGTTTCCGATCGGAAAGTCCTGCCAGACCATGATGCCCAGTTCGTTACATACTTTGTAGAAAGTATCGGTCTCGATCAGTCCACCGCCCCAGACCCTGATCAGTTGGACGCCCATTTTCTTGGCGGCAGATAAGGTCCAGCGGTAGCGCTTCTCGGAAGCATCTAAAAGCACATCCTGGGGAATGAAGTTCATTCCCTTTACAAATATTTTCTTTCCGTTGACCACAAATTGCCAATTTTCAAATCGATCTCCTGTCCGCGGACCGGCACTGGCCATACGTTCTATGACGCGGATGCCGTAATCAAATGAGATCTTATCCACTACTTTACCCGCTCTGATCAGTGAGATGGTGACCTGGTATAAATTTGGCTTGCCTAGTCCTGTTGGGTTCCAAAGTTTGGGTGCAGGAATCTCAATATCATCTTCTACCCAATTACGACCTTCATGCGTATCAACGGTAAGCGTTTTATGCAACGCCCGCATTCCGCCGGAATAGAACTCGATCTGCAGCTTCAATTGTTCTTTGAATGGGATAAACTGCATGCCCTTTTCATCTGGATGGCGCAATTGCGCGTTTTTCCAGGGGTGCAGGGTTTGTTTCATGGAATTGCTGTTTACAAACAATTCCGTTGATAAATGAAGTTTCGCGAAATGATTTGTAACAGATTTGGTAACCAGGTACGGTCGCTCAATGTGAACTTTAGGCACGATCTCCAATCTTATACCTTGCCAGATGCCCATAGAAAAGAAGCTTTCACCGCCCAAACCTCCGGATATTGTCCAGGGTTTAATGATTCTGCCGCTATTCCAGGGGTCATAACCTGTGCGTTTTTTCATGTCTTTAGCGTTATTGCTGTCCAATGGTATCAGATCAAAGTCTGTGGCCTTGTTCCCCCAGTTTCCAGCACGCAATTCCACAATGATTTCGTTGATGGCGCCGTAATTGACCACATCACTGATGTCAACGTTCGGTCCGCCAAACATGCCTTCATGAGCGCCAACCAGTTTTTGGTTCACCCAGATCCTGGTGAAGTAATCAGCGCCATCAAAACAGAGCAGGTTGTAGTTCCCTTTCGCCGTTATTGGGAGGTTGAACTTCTTTTTGTAATACCAGACTTTTTCATCGGTGAACTTGTAGAAGTCCGCATTCTTGTTGTAATATGGGTGTGGAAATTTTCCGGCTTTGAATAACGACCACTGAATGGAATTTGGAACTGTTGTTTCAAATGCCTCTTTTCTGTTGGCGAGCTCGTTTAGGTTATTGACCTGCCGGTCCATGTAGGACAATTCCCATTTGCCCGACAAATCGATATGTTGTGCATCGGACCGGGGTTGTATATACCAGGGTTGCCAAAGATTTTGCGCTTTAGCAAGCCCAGCACTCATCAACAGCTGGGAAAACAGTATCCAAACGTATACCTTTCTAATTTTCATACTCATCTTTGATTTGCAGTGTGTCCATAATTCCTTTGATGTACCCTACACCAAATAGACTTCCTTTGGTGGTATAGCCGTGCTGTTCGTTGTCGTCTCCTGCCATTGTTGGCACATGATCAGAACGTAAGGGTCCGGTAAACCCTGCATTTCGATAAGCATTGAACAGGTCTGGCATATCGGTCGGGCCGTCATCGTGAAAAGTTTCTTTGAAATTATTCCGATCTCCTTCAACGTCCCTGATGTGGACAAAGAAGATCTTTTTGCGAAGGCCAAATTCTGAGATCAATGCTTTTACATCTTCGCCCATGGTGGTATAAGTTCCCTGGCAAAAGGTTAGCCCGTGGGCTTCGCTGGAAGATAAAGAAAGGGCTCTGCGAATGTCGTCTGCGCTTTTAAAGATGCGACTGATGCCCATTAATGAAGAGACCGGTGGGTCATCTGGATGCAAAGCAAGCTTTACCCCTGCTTGTTCAGCCACTGGCAAAACTTTTTCCAGGAACCAGGCGTAGTTCTCCCACATTTTTCCTTCCGTTGCTACGTTAGTTCCGCTTGCAGGCTGCTCTTGTACGGCTCGACTATCGAATCCGTTAACCAATGCGCCTCCTCTTGCGTTGATGGTGGTATTTGTCCGATACCAGCCGATCCCTGCCATGAAGTTATAACACAGTAATCCAATCCCGAGCTTACCCATATTCTCCAGCATCTGGCAATAGCGCTGGATATCATCCTCCCTACCGGGTAAGCCAAATTTGATCCGGTTCATATCAAATTGATCTCCTTCCAGACCGATCAGTTTCAAACCGTTATCCGTAAAAATCTGTTTGGATGCTGCTAATGAATCAAAGTCCCAGGGTGGTAAAGTATCCGTTAATTCAGGGGTAAGCTTGGCAATGGCATATTTTATTCCCATTTGCTTGCTGAGCGTCCATTTCAGATCAGGTTTATTTCCAAAAAACAGAAAAGAGAGTTTCATTGATTTTAGGTTTTGTGGTCCAGGTGATTCTTTAGGTTAATTTTGGTATTTTGATGAGGCGGTGTTAGGTGTTTTTATAGGGTTGTGACTTTAGGAAGCCTTGCTGTAATTGCCAGCCTCCGTCTATTTTGATGGTGGTGCCGGTCATATAACTGCCCGATGCGAGGAGGTCAGCTAACACCATTGCGACCTCCTCTGGGCGACCCATCCTACCTAGTGGAATGTGTTCATTGACTAGTTTCAATTTTTCTTTATCCTGCCAAACGGCAGCATTCATGTCGGTTTCGATGGCGCCGACAGCCACTGTATTTACTTTGATCCCATGAGTGGCCAGTTCCAGTGCGACACCTTTCATCAAAGTCTCCAAAGCCGCTTTAGTTGCACCGTATACACTTAAACCCAGGCCAGGTTGGATGGCGTTGATGGAAGTAACTGTGTATATACTGCCCTCTACCTGGTTGTCTACCATCATTCTCGCTACCGCCTGAGTCAGAAATAATGTTCCCTTGAAATTGATATTGGTAAAATGATCTACATCTTCAGCGGTAATCTCCAGGAAGTGTTTTTTATAGGATACACCGGCATTATTGATCAAAAAATCTATTCCATTAAGCATTTCCCAGGCGTCTTTGCAAAGCGCCAGGGTTTGGTTGGTCTGATTTAGATCTGCCTGCAGCAAATGGCCGACTCCACCGAAACTGGTTATTTCTGCTTTGACCAGTTGTGCCTCTCCGCGGTTTTCATGATAATGAATGACCACTTCTGCACCTTCACGCGCCAGCTGCAGTGCTATAGCTTTTCCGATTCCCCGGGAGGAGCCAGTAACCAGTGCTTTTTTACCTTCCAATCTTTTCATAATTGCATTTCGTTAAGCGACAATATATTTGAAGATAACGATTAATACCCTGGGTTCTGGTCTTTTACAGGATCTAAAGCTTTGTTGAAGCCAAGCTCCGAAATTGGAATCGGCCACAGATAATGTTTGGCGGCTATGGTCTTTCCTTTTGTAGCCAGTATGATTTCAGCTGCCTTTCCGGTGCGTTTAAGTTCCAGCCAACGTTTACCTTCATATTGAAACTCGTAACCCCGTTCTTTGATGACCAGATCGATAAATGTTGAAGCGTTATAATCTGCGAGGTTAAAGTCAACGTCAGAAGCGACCTTTGGATTTTTACCATATGCCCGCCGATGAACTTGGTTTAGCGCTTCCATTGCCGCGGCAGTTGGCGCGTTGGACGCTCGGGTGGCGGCTTCTGCATAGATTAAAAGTAGATCCGCGTAACGGTAAAAGGGCATATCGTTCCCATGGCCTCTCTGCGAGGTTGCAAGTGGGTCAATAAATTTCTTATTCAGCAAGGTTGGCCCGGTAAGGCCCAGGTTTTGGGGGTACCAAAGCCCTTTGCGAAAATCATTATCGTTCCAGTTTTGGTATACAGGATTGGTTGCTATGCTATGTAAGCCAAAGAACCCCCCGGACCCGCTAAATTTGGTGGCCGGATGATTTAGAAACATGACAAAATAGTTGCCGAATTGATCTTGCCTGGTAAATTTGATATAGAAGATCTCCTCAGGGGTGGTCACTACTGTTGGGCCGAATATCTTTTGAAGATCATCTGC
>JAPSHM010000250.1 GCA_031179845.1 Pedobacter sp. | reverse complement strand
TACAAAGTTATCGGTATGACCGTAATTGGTCTTGTTTTGGTCTGATTATGGTTTCCATGTGACCGTATTCATTGTTACCATTAAATCTTTAAGCGTATCACCTTCACTTTTGAAAGTGGTTTCGATTTCATCTTGCTTTAACTGGTTTAGTGTTTTGCTTAAGGAATCTAAAAGTTTGTCCGATGGAACATCAGAGAAGTCCCTTTTTTCAAGCTCTTTTTTCATCCGTTCAACCTGTCTGCCTAGTAACTCGATTCTTGCCTTTTTTGTCATATAGAATTGCTCCTGTAGAGATTCCATTTCGATTGCCTTCAAGTTTTCTATTTCTGTAAGGTGTTCTTTTGACTTTGACCATGACATAAGCGTTGATTTAGCTATATTTAGTTCTTCGGCAATTTTACGGAAACTCTTTCCTTTAGCTCGTAGTTCAATAAACTTTTGTCTTATTTCGTTGTCCTTCATCAATAACTCCCCTTTATCTTTCCATTGAAGTATTTCGATTTACCTATTGGCCATTCTAATTGCGAACCTATAGAATTATGGTTTTTTCATATTAAACAAATGCAAAAGCTACTAAAGCTTTGATCAAGATTCATAAGGGAGAAATGAAAGAGAGTGAAATTGAGGATAATTTATTAGCCGTTAAAGAACCCATAAGGGGCAACTGCCAAATTTCGTGGTGGGATGGATCATGGACCGGGTTCACAGCTGCTGAGGATGAAATGGAAAAAGAAGAAGGTTTTTTAAAACTAGCTCAAGGCATATTAGCACTTAAAGTTAATTCAATTGGGAATCAAGACATTAAAAGGGCTCCTGAAACCATTGTAACGGGTAAACCTCCTTTAGGTTTTACCATTAAAGAGTGGGATTACACTCCACATCTGATAAGGGCCATTTATCGTGATCTATGGCACCAAATATCTAATAATGAACCTGTTCAAATATGTGAAAATCAAAATTGTAAATTGCCTTTTAAAAAGGTAAAGCGACAAAAATATTGTTCTAATGCTTGTAAACAAGAAGCTTATCGAATTAGAAAAGCATCTCAGACGAATTCACAATTAATTTACCAATAATCTCCAAATTACCAATAAAGGAGGGTATTGGTATGGAAAAATTCAGGCAACGAGGAAAAACATGGAGTTATCATATTTATTTAGGGCTAGATCCCCTTACAAAAAAACGTAAAGAAATATCTAAAGGTGGCTTTAAAACACAACGAGAAGCAAAGGCAGCAGCACGCCTTGTTGAATTAGAAATTGAAAATGGCACATTTATCAAAGAATCCGATATGCCTTTTGAGCAATTCGCCCAAGATTGGTTAAAAACTTATAGCTGCAGTGGTGTGAAGATAACCAGTGTGGGAGCTCGAGAAAAGGAAATGAAGCATTTTACCTCAGTTTGGGGACCTTATCCAATCAGCCGCATTACGAAGAAAAGATTCTGAAATTAAACGAAAAATACAGCCAAAATTATATGGATGGTATTCATGCTTGTGGAAGAATGATTTTTCGGAAAGCATTAACTCAGGGACTGATAAAAATTAATCCTACCGAGAATTTCAAAATGCCTAAAAAGCAGCAAAGTGTCGAGGAACTCGAGAAAGCAGAAGAGGAAATTGTCTTTCTTGAAAAAGAAGAGCTTGCTTATTTTCTTAAATTAACCTATACAGATGGACTAGCAATGGATTCTCTTATCTTTACTGTACTTTCCTATACCGGATTACGAATAGGTGAATTATTGTCCTTAAAATGGGGTGATTTTAAGGAAACACAAGGAACTATTCGAGTTACTAAAACTCTTTATAACCCTAACAATCATTTTGGAAAATATCAGCTTTTAACGCCAAAGACTAAGGGCTCTATCCGTACAATTAAGATTGATGAAATGCTGCTCAACATGTTAAAAAAGCATCGGATTAAACAGAATGAGATTAAATTAAAAAACCGCCTCGTTTACCAGGATAACGGATTTATTTTTGCTCGAGAGGATGGACACCCACAATTAAGAAAAGTAGTGGACACTAAGCTTAAACGGCTGCTAAAAAAGGCAGGAATTAAAAAGCATATCACTCCTCACTCATTCCGACATACCCACACATCTTTATTAATTGAGGCAGGTGTAGGGATTATGGAGATACAGCAAAGGTTAGGTCATACTGACATAAATACTACAATGAATATCTATGCTCATATGACCTCCAATATGGAAGAAAAGGCCTCCCAACAGTTTAGCAAACTGATGAAAGACCTTCTCCTATAGTTAGCTTTTTTGTCATAGGTTGCCGTGTTCTTATAAAACGAGGACAAATCCGAGGACAAGAAAATCATATTATCATTGTAGACGTTGATATAACAAGGTTTTAAATCCCTTATTACATCATGCCGCCCATATTCCTTCACTTTTTAACATTTTTAACTGGAGTTAACGTATTTCCTTATTTTTCAGAGGATTATTAAAGTTGATGACTAAAGACTTCTCCAATTAGATCCCCCCTTACACCGGCACTATTTTCAAATATAGCATATAACAGTTAACTGATAGCTGAACCTGCAGATGAATTGTGTCCACCTCCATATTTAAGAATGACTGTTTACCTAAACACGCTACGATCTAACCTTAATATTTCCCCTAGTTTTTGCCGAAGTCTTCTTTCTTCTCCACTCTCAGTCGTTTTCATTCTTATGATTGGAATACCATACTTCAGCAAAATATGATCCTTCATTTTGTCGCGCTTAAGCTGTGCTGGATTATTTACATGGTATGCATGTCCATCTACCTCAACAACCAAAACCGGCATTTTATCCAACTTGTTAAAAATCACAAAGTCAGTATGGGTTAAAATATTCATCACGTACTTGCGTTCATCATCAGTAAGGTTGACCGGATCTTTGATCAGCATCCTTAGAGGCTGATGCAGCATGTGGTCAAGGTTTTGGAATTCTGGAAGGCTTAATACCTTTTCTATTACAGTATTCATGAGGTTTTCTGATTTGTGCTCAGAAACCTTCTTACTACCTTTCATCACGTCTAATAATTTATCAGAATAGCTGCTATAAAGCAGGTCAAATACAGAGTAGATTTGGCTTTCAATTATTTCAAAATTATTATATTGAATATATCTTACTAAATCACCGATATTCGTGCCTTGCCATTCCCCACTACCACTTGAAACGACAACAATTAATTTATCGACTGCACGTGAAACAGCAACATTTATAAGATTTGGATTGTCGGCAAAATCATTTACCGAAATTTCATTTACAACAGTAGTTAGTATAATAATATCTCTTTCCCGTCCCTGGTATTTATGTACCGTGTCAGCTTCTATATTCCGTACCCCCACAGCCCTCTGCAACTCATTGGCCTGTATACGATATGGTGAAATGACTCCTACCGATTGTTTTTCATCATTAATTTTTTGCTCGGGGATGATTTCCTCAAATACAACATCAATCTGCCGCTGATTTAACGTCCCCCTTGCGTGATTACCTTTGGCAGTTTTGTATAGGATCAGTGGTTTATCAGTATCCTTTTCATTTGTTAATATAATAAGTTCGTTATTATAGAACTTTTGGTTGCAAAATCCAATAATTTTGGGATGGCAGCGGTAATGCTCTTTCAAAAGTGTTTTAGGAATATTTTTGTATAAGTTTAGTATGGAAGTTAATAGGCTATTTTCTGCATACTTGTATGCGTGACCCAGATCAAAGGATTCAAATATTAGCTTTGTGTTATGCGCAACTTCATCTGGCACTACATTTGGGAGCTGCTTTACATCCCCTACTATTACAGCATTTTTTGCGCAAGATAGAGCTATGGCACCTGTAACTATGTCAACCTGTGAAGCCTCTTCAATTATTACATAATCAAACAGATAGTTTTTCGGAGCACAATTGCGCAATGAATGAGTTGTACTTAAGATTACAGGATATTCCTGTATAAAAGTATCAAAGTTTTTCCAAAGAGCATCATCTGTAAAAACATTCCTTCTTCCACCAGAACTATATTTCTCCACTAATTTAGCCTTAAACAAGTCCATAGAACTTAGGCTATATTCTTTCATTGCATTTTCAAAGTTGTAGTTTTTAAGTTTTTTCGATAATATTTCAATTTTACTTTTTATCTCTTTGATTTTTGTATCATAATAGGCTTTTTGCAAAAATGAAATAACGACTTCCGGCGTATTATTATAAAACTTAAAGTTGTATATTCCGTAAACAAATAGATTGTATAATTTTTTTCCTAATCCAATATTTCCTTGTTCAATATTGTGTTTGTACTCAAGCAAAATTGTTAAAATACTATCTGAACTTAGCCGTAATAAGGGTCTCATTTGGAGAGGCTCGATGTTGGATCCGATATAATATTTATTAAAATACTCATGTTCGGTTTGAAGCTCAGATAGTTTATGCTTTAATACAGCTTGTTTGTTCTGATATGCAAGCATTTCATTTAATTTTTGCTGAGATGCTTTTAAGTTAGTTTTAATTGATTGCAATTCTGATTGTGATAAAGCCCAATCATTCATGTTTGGATATGTATTATTTTGTTCAGCAAAGAACTTCGACTGGTTATCCTTATTTCCTAGATAGGCAGCAATAAAATTCACTCCATACTTTTGCAACTTTTCAAGGACATTAGCAGTTGCGGAATTATTATTAGATACAACTGCAACCGTCTTGTCGTTTACGATAGCATTTGAAATGATATTTAAAATAGTCTGAGTTTTCCCCGTTCCTGGTGGTCCCTCAATTACACTGACCTGATTAGTTAATGCTTTTTCGGTCGCCGATTTTTGGCTTAAATTAAACCCAAAAGGATAAATAGGTTCTGCTTGCCTTTTTTCTTTATTTAAATGTTTTCTTTCCAAATATGCAGATAGAACGCTCCGAGGACTTATGGTCGTAAGACTGCTATACTGCTTACTCAAAAAGCTGCTGTCACCTTCATTCTTTACACTCACATTAGCCGCTAATGTTTTTAGATATTGAAAACAGCTATGTGCGGTTGTGTTGGTTAAGCAAGACTCTTCAATGGTAATGCTCGACCGCCGATATACTTTATACCCGGTCCTAAACATAAGCCTTACATACTTTCCAAAATCAAGTATTTTTATAATACCTGATAATGGTTGATTATTTTCGTAAACAACACAGGTTTCATGGTTTATTATTTTTGGATCTTTATATATTAATACATTAACTTCATTGTAACTGTACAATTTACTATTATTAACATATTTAACTTGCCATTTACCATTATCATATTTAATCCAGTCTATTTGTTTAGTTTTATCCTTGTCTTTTACAAGAATAAGATGATTTTCAATATTCAAGGTTTGACACCTCTTATCTTGTGTTGTGATTATTTTAAGGATTTTTAACTTGAGAGATTTGTGGTTATTCGATTACTTCCAAAAACCAAAACTTTTTTCT
This sequence comes from Pedobacter sp., assembly GCA_031179845.1. Lineage (GTDB taxonomy): Bacteria > Bacteroidota > Bacteroidia > Sphingobacteriales > Sphingobacteriaceae > Pedobacter. The sequence goes on along the minus strand of JAPSHM010000250.1, from coordinate 718 downwards.
AAAATAATACTTATGTTCTGTCCCCTGACCAATAATGAATTAATTTGATTTTCTTTATATCTAAAGACCGTTTCTTCAATTCAGACTCATCTACAATATCAGTATCACTTCTTTTCCGAGAAGAAATTGTATGTATCATTTCCCTTATATGTTCATATGCTTGGCTCATCTTTATCACTTCACACTAAACTTTCTTATCAAAAAATTACAAAATTCTACCAGTATTGTATCATACAAAAAATTCAATCGTAACCATATATGTCTAGATATTTAAGTAGTCAATTTCCAGGTGGTTTTGTTTATAAGAACCCTCTCCTCGTAGGATTGTAAATAAGATTTCCCTTCTACTTATGCCTATTTTGATGTTCAGTAGAAAAAAAATTTTAAACTAATTTCATTTATTATTTTTTAAATAAATGATAATATTTTACTATATTTACAATTTTTATACTTTTGGGGTGGAATATGAAAAATATACAACTGACTAATAAAGTCGTTGATACAAACTCATCCTCTTCAGCATTTGGTTGGGATTTCCAAAGTAATGCAGCTATTTTACTGGCACTTAAAAACATAAAAGATTTAGTTTCTTTAAAAGTTGAAGGTGATATTGAAGATATCGAACTATATCTAAAAGGGAACAAAAATATTTACATTCAAGCAAAATCCCAGGTAGACCCAAATCCTGGGGCAAATACGTTGACAAAATTGAAAGATG
>JAPSHM010000249.1 GCA_031179845.1 Pedobacter sp. | reverse complement strand
TCAGGCAAAGACCGTTCTGGGCTCGGCAACCCCCTCCATCGAAAGCTACTACAATGCAGTTAACCAGAAATACGGCTTGGTGACGGTAACTGAACGGTTCGGAGGAGTGGAATTACCCATGCATACGGTGATCAGTATTTCTGAGGAAACGAAAAAGAAGAAAATGGTATCTTATTTTTCAACTACGCTGATTGATGAGATTGCCGATACCATGGCACAAAAAGAACAAGTGATCCTGTTTCAGAACCGCCGTGGCTATGCTACCATTCTGATTTGCGCCACCTGCGGCTTCGCGCCCAAATGTGTAAATTGTGATGTAAGCCTGACCTATCATAAGACAAGCGGCAAATTGCATTGCCATTATTGTGGCTATCACCAGAGCAGTATTAACGTCTGCCCGGCATGTGGCTCTGTTCATATTGAGCAAAAAGGTTTTGGAACGGAAAGGGTAGAAGAAGAGCTAAGCCTGGTGTTCCCTGAAGCTAAAATTGCCCGGCTGGATGTAGACAGCACCCGTACCAAAAATGGCCTGCAGCAGATCATATCCGATTTCCAGGAAAAAAAGACCAATATCTTAATCGGGACTCAAATGGTCGCAAAAGGGCTGGATTTTGACAATGTTACCCTTATTGGAGTGATCAACGCAGATACACTTTTCAATTATCCGGATTTCCGGGCCTTTGAACGGAGTTATCAGCTGCTTGCCCAGGTTGCGGGAAGGGCAGGGCGAAGGGAAAAGCAGGGAAGAGTGATCATTCAGGCATATGATGATTCGCACCGCATCATTAAACAGGTGATTGATAACAAGTATTTGGAGATGTACCAGGATGAACTTGCCGAACGCAGGCAGTTTCATTATCCACCTTTCACCAGGCTCATTTTTATCAATATCAAACATAAAGATCAGGATTTGCTAAATGTCGCCGCACAACGCTTCGCTACCGCGCTGCGTGTGCAACTTGGCAAGCGTGTTTTAGGCCCTGAACAACCCATGGTGGCCAGAATTCGAAACTACTACATTAAACAGGTCATTCTTAAAAGTGACAAGGAAACGTCAATTCAGAAGGTAAAGACTATTCTGAAGGAGACCATTGCTCAATTTCAAAACGAAAAGGACTTCCGGGCAGTGAACATACAGATCGATGTTGATCCTTATTAGAAATATAAAGATTGATTCTGTGTTGATTAAGACATTTAAACCGGCATCGAGCAGAAAGGTTTGAATTATTAGCTTTCAAAAAGCTATTTTTGAACTCAAATGGCATACAAGTTTGTTGATAATTATAGGGAGCAGGGAGCAAGAAAGCGTTTAGTAGCACATCTTGAGTCGCGAGGAATTGCGGACAAGAATGTTCTCAAAGCAATAGGAAAAATTCCAAGACATTTCTTTTTCGATGAAACCTTCTGGAATCAGGCTTATAAAGATATTGCCTTCCCAATTGGCGACGGTCAGACCATTTCACAACCCTATACTGTAGCTTACCAAAGTGAACTGCTCCATATCAAAAAAGGCGATAAGGTCCTTGAGATTGGTACAGGATCTGGCTACCAGACCTGCGTATTAATGGAGCTTGGGGCTAATGTTTACACCATCGAGCGACAGGAGAGTATCTATAGGCACACCATTAGAGTCTTGCCTGGTATGGGGTACAATGCGCATTTCTTTTTCGGAGATGGATCAAAGGGAATCGCTGAACATGCACCTTACGACAAGATCATTGTAACCGCCGGAGCTCCGTTTGTTCCGGAGATCTTGTTGAAACAACTTAAGGTAGGAGGAATTCTTGTGATTCCTGTTGGAGATGAAAATTCTCAAAAGATGGTAACTGTCATCCGTGTGAGTGAGAAGGATTTCGACAGGATAGAATTAGATACGTTTAGATTCGTGCCACTTGTCGGCGACCAGGCCTGGTAATCAAGCTAAACCTTCAGTGCCCGGTCCATTTCGCGTTTAGATTCCCGGTCCTTGATGCTATCTCTTTTATCAAACTCTTTTTTACCTTGTGCGAGGGCAATCTCTAACTTAGCAAATCCTCTTTCATTCATGAAGATACGTAGCGGCACTATGGTGTAGCCCTTTTCTTCACTCTTTACTTTCAGTTTTTTAAGTTCTTTTTTATGTAGGAGCAGGATACGGTCGCGCTTAATGTCATGGTGATGAAAAGAGCTATGGCTATATTCCGAGATGTGTAGGTTACGCACGTAAAGTACATTGCCGATGAACATGCAGAATGCATCCGTCATATTGGCTTTACCCTGTCTTATGGCCTTAATTTCGGTCCCTAACAGCGCTATTCCCGCGTTATATTTATCAATAATGTGATAATCGAAAAAAGCCCTTTTATTTTTTATTTGGATATCGTTTTTCATAAGAATCTGCTAATATCTCAATTTTATCTCACAATCAGTACAGGGATGGACACTTTATGACGCACAGAATTGACGGTTGTACCTAGTATGAGGTCTTTTATTCCCCTGTGTCCATGGGCACCCATGACGAGCAACTGCAGGTCGTTTTCCTTGGTGATGGAAACAATGGCCTGCACAGTACCCCCATAGCCAATGTGTGGCGTACACTGATAGCCCAGTACTAAAAGGTCATCACAGTATTTTTGAAGGTTTTCAGTATCGCTTTGCGTTTCGAAATCCATTGCAGAATTGCCATAATACCTTGCAGCCGCAGTTTCAACAACGTGGATCAGGTGATAATGTGCTTCTTTTCCACCCTGAATGAGGGCGTGACGAATCGTATTGCGATCGTTTTTGGAGAAGTCGACCGTAATGCCAATTCGCAAATAAGTGATTTTCTCAATGTTATCAATATCTAATGCCTTACCATGTGGTACAATATTTGGCTCCCGCTTTTTGCCGCTAATCATCGGGTAGATAAATATAAAAAGCATCAATAGCCCTACGGTTATGGCAATTGGAATGATCAGGGCATAAATATACCATCCGCCTTCTGCACTCCAGGTTTTAATCTCTTCAATCACCAATTTTACATTCAGGGAAACGATGATCAGGGAGCTGGCCCAGGCCAATACCTTAACCCATGTTTTGATCGCAAAGCCTTTCATCAGCTTTTTATCCGAGGTGAAGTGGATCAATGGAATGACTGCAAAGCCTAACTGCAAACTGAGTACAACCTGACTTAGAATTAACAATTCGCCTAAAGCATCTTCCCCAAAATAAAGAATGGTAAAAAATGCAGGAATAATGGCCAGCAAACGGGTGATCAGTCGACGTAGCCACGGTTGGATGCGCAGTTTAAGGTGTCCTTCCATAACAATCTGTCCCGCCAACGTGCCGGTGATGGTCGAACTTTGTCCGGCGGCAATCAAAGCGATCGCAAATAGGGCTGGTGCAACATTTCCGAAAATATTTTGCAACAGCATGTGGGCGTCCTGTATTTCTGCTACTTCATACAATCCGTTTTTGTAAAAGGCAGTTGCTGCTAAGATTAATATCGCGGCATTTACAAAAAACGCCAGGTTCAAGGCCACCGCAGTATCTATGAAATTGAATTTGATGGCTTCTTTAATTCCTTTCTGATCCCGTTCAAATTTCCTGGTTTGAACCAGGGAAGAATGTAGATAAAGGTTATGTGGCATGACGGTAGCCCCAATAATACCAATTGCGATATAGAGGGCTTCACCTGATAACATTGAAGGTTCAAATCCTTTTACAATTTCTTTGAGTGAAGGTTCCACGATGAACATTTCGGCTAAAAAGGAAACACCAACAATGAAGACCATCGAAACGATGAAAGCTTCCATCTTTCGCATGCCTTTATTTAGCAGAAAAAGTAAAAGGATGGTATCAAAGATCGTGATACTAATGCCGTAGATCAGCGGAAGGCCAAAGAGTAGATTGAGTCCGATGGCCATTCCGATTACTTCAGCAAGATCGCAGGCTACAATTGCCGTCTGTGCTAAGACATACAGTGGAATATTAACCCATTTTGGATAGGCATTTCTGGATGCCTGTGCAAGGTCCATTCCTCTGACTATACCCAAACGGGCGCTAAGCGATTGGAGAAGCAGCGCGATCAGGTTAGACATCAACAAGATCCAGATCAGCTGATAGCCGAACTTACTTCCCCCAGCTATATCAGTAGCCCAATTTCCAGGATCCATGTAACCCACGCTAACCAGGTAGGCGGGGCCAATAAAAGAGAGGATGCGCCGCCAGCCGCTTCGTTTGCTGGTGTCTACACTTTGATGAACTTCGCTCAGCGATTGACTGTCTTTATTTCCGTTCTTCATTTTAATGTCTAATAAGGATGTGTTTGGCCACTTCCCGGCTTACAATAATTTTTTTCTGGTCTACCGTCAACTCTACAGAACCATCGAAATCTATGATTTCAGTTATCCTGACTTTTCTTCCAAGCGTAAGCCCAAGTTTTTCCAGGTGTCTTAGAAAAGGAGGGGAGTGTTCACTTACACCCATAATTAATCCTTCATCACCGATCTTAAGTTTGTTTAATTTTCTAAAAGGAATGGAGTCGAAGTTTCCTTCTTTGTCAGGTATTGGATCACCATGTGGATCGCTTTTAGGGAAGGACAGAAATTCGTCCAGTCGTTCAATCAGGTCAGCCGATCTGATGTGTTCCAGATCTTCAGCAATGTCATGTACTTCATCCCATTTGAAATTTAGCTTTTCAACAAGGAACACCTCCCATAACCTGTGCTTGCGGATGATGTTGATCGCTGCCAGTTTGCCGGTAATTGTCAATTTAACGCCTTGATATTTTTTATAATTGATCAGCTGCTTCTCTGCCAATTTTTTAATCATGTCTGAAACAGATGCAGCTTTAGTCTGCATCCTTTCCGCTATGGCATTGGTCTGCACGGCTTCATCATTGTTTTGCGACAGATGATAGATGATTTTCAGGTAGTTCTCTTCTGTAAATGACTGCATTTTTGTTTACCTAACTAAATGTTTAGACAAATCTAAAAAAATCAACAAGAAATAAGCTATAAATATTACGTTTTCTTTTAGAATAAAATTTGGCACGATATGCATTCTTATTCTATCTTTGGACATACTTTAAAATAATGGCCACAGAATTAGATAAAACGGATTTTAAGATCCTTAAATTGTTACAGGAGAATGGTAGGATGACTAACCTTCTTTTGTCTCAGGAGATTGGGCTCTCACCAGCGCCAACATTAGAAAGAGTAAGAAAGTTGGAGATTTCAGGTTTCATAAAAAGTTATCACGCTTTGGTTGATGAGGAGAAGTTGGGCTTAGGTATTAAGACTTTTATTCAGGTCCAGCTGGATTTCCATAAGAACAACACCATTCAGATTTTTCTTGATGAGGTGAATCAGATCAAAGAAATTACAGAATGTCATCATGTGACAGGACAAGCAGATTTTCTTTTAAAGGTTTACGTAAATGACATTAAAGCATACGAACGCCTGATCATGGATAAAATCAGCAAGATCTCCGTTGTAAAAACATTTCAGACGATGATGATCATGTCGACCACCAAGAAGGAACCCATAGTTCCATTGGAATACTAATCTAAGCGCTAAGAAGGGCTGAGAACGGACAACGTTTTCAGCCCTTTTTTTTTGCTGAAATTTGCCAGTTGATGGGACTTTGTCCCTGTTCTATCAGTTTCCTGTTTGCTTTTGAGAATGGACCACTTCCCAGGAACCCCTGATAGGCAGAAAGGGGCGAGGGATGTGCTGAAGCAATAATTGTATGTTTATTCTGATCAATTAACACCGCTTTGTTTTGTGCATACCGGCCCCAAAGCAAAAAGATCAGTCCGGTCCTTTTTTCAGAAAGTTCGCTGATGATCTTGTTGGTGAAAATTTCCCAACCTTTTTTTTGATGGGAGCCAGCTACCTGCGCTCTAACGGTAAGCGTGGCATTTAAAAGGAGCACGCCTTCATCAGCCCATTTCGTTAAATTGCCATGATTGGGTATCTCGAAACCAGGTATGTCAGTCGCCAGTTCCTTGTACATGTTCTTCAACGATGGAGGGACCGAAACATCTTCGGGAACCGAAAAGGAGAGCCCATGTGCCTGTCCGCTGCCATGGTATGGATCCTGACCCAAAATGACCACTTTTACCTGATCAAAGGGCGTGTGATTCAAAGCATTAAAGATATAATCTTCTTCAGGGTAGATGACATGGCCTCGTTGC
>JAPSHM010000248.1 GCA_031179845.1 Pedobacter sp. | reverse complement strand
GTTTTATGGGTAAGTAATACATCGTGCTCCAGTTCACTGCTTTTGAAAAATACACCTTTGCCACAGACGGGAGCAATATGTTGTAAATGGTGTGTATGGTGAATACACAATTCGCCACCGTCTGTTGCAGTCCAGTTCTCATTCAGATACATGATCATTGAATATTGTCTTACCTCGTTGTTTTTAAATTGATCGAAATGCTTTTTATAGAAGGTATCTTTCTCATATAGGGCATAGTGAAATTCATAGCTCGTAATTCCTGTGTAACAGGTAGCATTGAGATAGGCTACAAATTGATCTATCAGATCCAAAAAGTCATTTTCATATTCATTATTGTGGTCACGATCGAGCCAATGGATCTGATCACTTCTTATGTTTTTATCAAGCGCCACTGCTATCGCATTTCCGGTGCCTGCAAAAAGCATTTGTTTGCCCACTTGCAAAGCATTCAGGTTTCGTATCAGGTGTTCAGAAAGGGTTTGATTTAAGAAGTTTTCAGCTATGCCTACTTTGTTTTTTATGAAGCTGTCTATAAGCTCATTAAATATTTTTTCCAATGGAATAATTAAGCAGGAAAGGTAGACTAATCCCTCGAATTAATCGTAACTTTCGAAAAAGAAATAAAATCAGTAAAGTCGCTAGCATTCCAGAAAAAATCCATTCCACATCCCATTCAAAGATAAATACTTTACATTCGCGATTAATATTAACAATTACATCGGAATCAAAGCAATTTTAAATGATTTGGGAAAAATTATTGTCAGCCAAACGCTGGGGAAACGAGGAACCTATGCGACACTGGCTTCTATTGCCAAGTATCCCTGCGCATCAGTTGCGGGACACGATAAGTCGAACATTTTTACCAAAAAATATGGCTTCTTTCAATCAGAACAAAGTGGTTTTGAAAAGATCGCAGCAGAAATGGACCTGATCAAAGTACAGGATTCACCGCTCGTGTACAAAAGGCACCCATTGGTATACCTGGTAGAAGCTGCAGATGACATTTGTTACAATATTATCGACCTGGAAGATGCGCACCGCTTGAAGATCCTTTCGTATAAGGAAGTAGAGAGCTTATTGTTGCCTTTGTGCAGAGACGAAAGGATGCCTGCGCGCCTGGCAGAGATTGATGATGACGATGCAAAGATTACGTTGATGCGGGCTAAATCAATCAGTACACTCATCAGCCTATGCTCAGAAGTGTTCTTTTCTCAACAGGAAGCCATCCTTAATGGCGACTTCAATCAAAGTATCATGGATGCGATCGAAGAGCCGTTTCTTTCGGTAATGAAACAGATTGAAAAGGTCTCAGTCAAAAAGATATACAATTATTCATCTGTAGTACAGATTGAGGTAGCTGGCTATAAAGTTATGGGTGGATTATTGGAAGAATTTATTCCCGCGTATTTGATCAACGAATCGAAATACCATGAAAAACTAGTGGAATTGATCCCACGGCAATTTTTGACGGATAAGCCTGACGCTTACAGTAAAATACAGAGTGTGTTGGATTTTGTTTCGGGTATGACAGATATCTACGCGGTGGAGCTGTTCAGAAAAATAAAGGGGATTTCTTTTCCATCTATGAGCTGATCCTTCCCTTGAATTATTGCCATATCAATAACATGTTTGTCTGGGATTAAATCTAAATTCATTTTACTTCCTATTTTTGTTTGAACACTCATTTCGGTATCATGGATATAGTAAACTTAGCACCCCAGGCCGTCTGGAAACATTTTGTCGCATTAAATGCCGTGCCCAGAGCTTCGAAAGCAGAAGCGCGCGTCATTGATTTTATGGTTGCTTTTGGCAATCAGCTTGGACTTGAAACCATTAGAGATCAGGTGGGAAATGTGATCATCAGGAAAAATGCAAGTGAGGGAATGGAAAACCGTCCGACAGTGATTCTTCAGTCGCATTTAGACATGGTTCACCAGAAGAACAATGACACTATTTTTGATTTTGCTACACAGGGTATTGACATGTATATTGATGGCGATTGGGTTAAAGCTCGGGGAACTACGCTTGGCGCCGACAATGGCATCGGTGTTGCGGCGATCATGGCGATATTGGCTGCAGATGAATTGGTTCATCCTGCCCTGGAAGCTTTATTCACCATAGATGAAGAAACCGGTATGACAGGGGCGAAGCAGCTTGATCCTTCCAACCTGACCGGGACCATATTGTTAAACCTAGATACGGAAGAAGATCATGAGCTAACCATAGGCTGTGCCGGAGGGATTGATACCACAACAGAGTACCAATACCGTAGTGAGCCGATCGCGGATGACCGGGTAGCATTCCGGATTTCCATCAAGGGGTTAAAAGGTGGTCACTCTGGTATGGATATCCATAGAGGAAGGGCCAATGCAAACAAACTTATGAACCGTTTATTGGTCAATGGAAACAAAGCGGTTGACTTGCAGTTGGCTACGTTTGAAGGTGGTAGTTTGAGAAATGCTATTCCGAGAGAGGCTGAAGCAGTCGTAGCAGTCGCAAAAGACCAGCTAAATACTTTCCTATCCACTATGGCCAGCTTCACGGAGGTGATCAAAATGGAATACCGGATGATCGAACCTGCTTTGTCTATTACTTTAGCGGAGGTTGAACCTCCAGCAACCGTTTTGGATGGAGCTGATTATCGAAAGATAGTCAATACCTTATATGCCGTTCCCAACGGTGTATTTAGAATGAGCCCCGACATTTCAGACCTGGTAGAGGCTTCCTCTAATCTTGCAAAAGTGACGGTAAAAAATGGGGAATTCATTACGTTGTCCTTACAGCGCAGCAGTGTAGAAAGCACCAAAGAAGATGTCGCCCTCGCCGTTGGCGCTGCGTTTGAAAATATTGGTGCGAAAGTGACTACCGGTGGCGATTATCCGGGATGGAAACCAGATGCTGAATCCGCGGTACTAACCCTGATGCGTCAGCTATATCAAGAAAAGTTTGATGCTGAACCTATTGTAAATGCTTGTCATGCCGGCCTTGAATGTGGAATCCTGGGTGCTCATCTGCCAGGAATGGACATGATCTCATTTGGCCCAACAATTCGCGGTGCACATTCGCCCGATGAACGGGTTCAAATCACTTCTGTTAACAAATTCTGGCATTTCCTTTTGAGCGCGTTAGAAGAAATCCCGGCAAATGTTAACGAATAATTTATTAATTTGTAGCATCAAATTAACCTTAATCTCAACTACATGAACGACGATTTTTACCTTCAGATATTTAACAAACAGCGCAATATTGAGCCGGTTCCTTCCAACCAGGAGATTGCAGAATGGGCGATGGACCTGATGAACTTATTGTATCCGGAACGTTTAACGTCTCCCGATTACTCCATAAATGAAATCAAACGCCAGTTTATTAAACTGGAAAAGGAACTTCTGGTATTATTGAACTCCACAAAGGCTTGTGAAGCGTTTAATAATAACGTGATCGTACAATCATTTTTCGATGGGCTTCCTGAGCTATATCGGAAAATGAATACGGATATTGAGGCGATCTTAACGGGCGATCCGGCAGCTAAGTCGGAATTTGAAGTCATCAGAAGTTACCCTGGTTTCCTGGCCATTTCCTTGTATCGGATTGCGCACACGCTGTTGAACGCAGGAGTTCCGATCATTCCCCGGATTTTGACAGAGCATGCACACTCTGTCACAGGCATAGATATTCATCCCGGCGCAAAGATTGGCGAATATGTGTATATCGATCATGGAACAGGCTTAGTGATAGGGGAAACTACCATTATTGGCAACCATGTGAAGTTGTACCAGGGTGTAACCCTTGGGGCGCTGAGCGTAGAGAAATACATGTGCGATACCAAAAGACATCCATCGATTGAAGATCATGTGATCATTTATGCAGGTGCTACGATTTTGGGCGGCGAAACGGTAGTTGGCGCGAACTCTATTATAGGCGGAAATGTTTGGCTCACTAAAAGTGTTCCCGCAGGATCAACTGTTTATCACCAATCGTCCGTAAAAGTTATAGAAACCAAAGACAATAAATAAGAAAGACAGTAAAGAAAATGGCAGGCATTATAGAATGTATAGGAAATACCCCTTTAGTTGAGATCAACAAGTTAAATCCGAATCCCAATGTGAAATTGTTTGCGAAATTGGAGGGAAACAATCCGGGTGGAAGTGTAAAGGATCGTGCAGCGTTAAATATGATCCGCAGTGCGATGGAACGCGGCGAGGTTAAAAAGGGAACCCGATTAATTGAAGCTACTAGTGGGAATACCGGAATCGCGCTGGCCATGATCGCCAGTATTTACGATCTTGAAATTGAGTTGGTGATGCCAGCAAGCTCTACACGGGAGCGAACTTTAACTATGGAAGCTTTTGGCGCCAAAGTTACTTTATTGGAATCTATAGAGATTTGCAGGGATTATGCGGAAGAACAACGCGATAAGCATGGTTATTTCTTGTTGGATCAATTTGCAAATCCCGACAATTACCTGGCGCATTATAAGACCACCGGTCCGGAATTATGGCGGGATACAAATCAGCAAATTACCCATCTGGTAAGTTCGATGGGTACCACGGGAAGTATTATGGGCAATTCTATGTTTTTGAAAGAGCAGAATCCGGAGATACAGATCGTTGGTTGTCAGCCTACCGAAGAATCGTCGATTCCTGGAATCCGAAGATGGCCGGCAGCATACCTTCCAAAGATCTACGATGCAAGTAGGGTAGACCGGGTGATGGATGTTTCTCAGCAGGAGGCGACAGAAAAAGCCAGAGCGCTTGCGAAGGTAGAAGGTATATTTGTAGGAATGAGCAGTGGTGGAGCTCTGGCCTGTGCTATAAAACTTGCAGAAGAACTGGAATCTGGTGTTGTCGTATTCATTGCATGCGACCGGGGCGACCGATATTTAAGCAGCGACTTGTTTGGATAGCCTTAATATGCTATTTTTGATTATACGATGAACTTAAAAAGATTTTTAATTATCCTTCTGATTTCCTATACCGCTCCCGTTTTTGGACAGACCAGTGCTGAACTTAAAAGGAACAAGGATGCGATACAGCGTGAAATCGATATGCTGCAGAGAAATCTTAATGAGACTTCGAGCACTAAGCGTTTGACACTGGGACAAATCAGGGCGGTCAACGCCAAGATCAGATTGATGCAAAATAAAATTGCGGTCATTAATTCAGAGGTCAAGAACCTGGATAACCAGATCCATGAGAATACCAATGAAGTGCATTCGTTGAAAAGTCAGTTGGGTCAGCTGAAAAATGAATACGCAGCGATGGTACGCTTTGCACAGCGCAATAAAAATGCTTACGATAAGATGATGTTCATCTTTGCTTCCGAGACCTTTAATCAGGCTTACAAGCGCATCAAGTACTTTCAACAATTTGGTCAGTATCGTAAAAAGCAAGCCGACTATATCCAGGGTACCAAGAAGAACATCGAATATAAGATTGTCGTACTGGATAAGAACCTCAAAGAGAAGAGTAACTTGCTAACAGAGCAGCAACAGGAAAAAATCAAGCTGGGCAAGAATAAGACGGAACAAGCGCAGATGCTGAATCAGATCAAGAGCCAGGAAAGACGATTCAGGCAGGATATTGCTGCCCGAAAACGCAAGCAGGCAGAGGTTGACAGGGCAATTCGTTCTGCTATTCAGCGCGAAATCGAGCTGGCCCGTCAACAGGCCGAGGCGGCGGAACGTTTGGCCAATCAAAAGGCCATTGCGGAAGGCAGGCCATTGCCGGTGGCAAAGGATCGAAGCAGCAGTAATTATTTAACCTCTTCGCCGGAGTCAGCGAAGCTCTCTGCCGGGTTTGAAAACAACAGGGGGCATTTGCCATGGCCGGTTGGTCGGTACTCGATCGTAGAACGGTTTGGAAACCATACTGAAGGACAGGCGCATTATACGAATGACGGAATAAACATACTAACCGAACAGGGCGCTGCAGTTAAAGCTGTATTTGAAGGAGACGTGTTGTTTGTAAGAGAGTTATATGGAACACGCGCGATGCCGAAGTCCGTGAGCTTCGGATACAGGCGGGTTTCGTTGTCCCGGCTGTGGAACATCAGGATGTTAGCCGGCTTCACGTCGCGGTGGACGACTCCTTCGGAGTGGATATAGGCCAGGGCATCGGCGAGATCCGCTCCCAGCTGGGCGACGTCCTCGGCGGGAAGGGCTCCACGCTTCAGCAGGTGCCGGAGG